>DASRRQ010000014.1:0-27689 GCA_035695505.1 Marmoricola sp.
TTTAGTCATCGCAAAGTCGGCCAGACGGGCGTCGTCCTCAGGCCGCCTATGCCGCTCTCGGCCGGGCACGGCGGTGCTGGCGCACCTGGTGTGTGTATGGAGACCACAACACATCCCGAGGCGGGGCTCGGACCCGTCGTCACCTTGTCCCAACTCACCACCCGGCTCGGCGTCAGCGTCCAAACCTTGTACGACTTGCGAACCGGAACCGCGGCCTGTGCGAGTTTTGGAAGCCTGGACTCTCAGTCCAATCTCGGGTGGCCACCCGAGGTTCTGTGCGGTCAACAGAACCCACCTCTGACGATGAGTAGGACTAGCACGCTCCCTGGGCTGGGATCGTCAGCCGAGACTTCGGGTCTAGAGGTCAGCGCGCCGGGGTGAGGTGACCGCTGAGGCGTTCGTACATGGCGGCGCTGGCTTCGTTGAGTCCTTGGACCTCGACGTGTGCGCCGTGGTGGCCGTATTTGGTGGTGACCGCGTCGAGGGCTGCGACGGTGGAGGCGTCCCAGATGTGGGAGTCGCTGAAGTCGATGACGACACGCTTGGGGTCTTCGGCATAGTCGAACTGAGAGTAGAAGTCGTTGCTGGAGGCGAAGAAGAGCTCGCCGGTGACGGTGTAGCGGGCGTAGGCGGTGCCGTCGGCCTCGTGGAGCAGGTCGCGGTCGACGTTCGCAACGTGGGCGACGCGGCGTGCGAAGAGCAGTGCGGCGACGACGACCCCGACCACGACGCCGATGGCCAGGTCGCTAGTGGCGACGACGACGATGACGGTGATGACCATGACGGTGGTCTCCGACTTCGGCATCCGTCGCAGGGTGCGCAGGCTGTGCCAGTCGAAGGTCCCGGTGGCGACCATGATCATCACTGCTGCCAAGGCGGCCATCGGGATCCGGCCGACGACGTCGCCGAGCGCGAGCATCAGCACGAGAAGGAAGAAGCCCGCCAGGAACGTCGAGACGCGGCTGCGGGCGCCGGCGGAGCGCACGTTAATCATGGTCTGTCCGATCATCGCGCAGCCACCCATGCCGCCGAACAGGCCGGTGACGATGTTGGCGACGCCCTGGCCCCACGACTCGCGGTTCTTGTCGGAGTGGGTGTCGGTGAGGTCGTCGACGAACTTGGCCGTCATCAGCGACTCCATCAGACCGACCAGCGCCATCGCCAGGGCGTAGGGGGCGATGATGCTGAGGGTGTGCCCGGTCCACGGCACGTCGGGGAGCCCGAAGGGCGGGATGGAGTCGACGAGCTTGCCCTTGTCGCTCACGGTCGGTACGTCGATCCCGCCGGCCCAGGTGATCGCTGTCAACGCGACAATCGCGACCAGCGGTGCCGGGATGACGTTGCTCAGGCGTGGAAAGAGCACCATGACGGCGATCGCGAGGACCGTCAGCGGGTAGACCTCCCAGGGCACGTCGTGGAGGTTGTCCCACTGCGCGAGGGCGAGCAGGATGCCGAGCGCGTTGACGAACCCGACCATCACCGATCGCGGCACGAACCGCATCAGCCGTCCGATGCCGAGCAGGCCCAGCACGATCTGGAACAGCCCGGCGAGCAACACGGTGGCCACCAGATAGTCGACGCCGTGCTCCTTGACGACCGGCGCCACGACGAGCGCGACCGCGCCGGTCGCAGCCGAGATCATCGCCGGGCGGCCGCCGACGATCGAGATCGTGATGGCCATCGTGACCGCGGAGAACAGTCCGACCCGTGGGTCGACCCCGGCGATGACCGAGAACGAGATGGCCTCCGGGATCAGCGCGAGACCCACGACGAGGCCACCGAGGACCTCCGTACGGAGCAGGCGTGGCGAGCGGAGTGCCGTGGCGACGCTCATCGGGCGTGGCAGTGCGACAGACAAGGCGAGACCTCTCGGGTCGTCGATGGAGGGCCACGCCACGCTGCGTGCAACGATGCGGGACGACCGGGGAAGGCCGAACGACCCAACCCTAACGTGACGTGAAGGTTGCGGCGAATCGGTGAGGAGCGAGGAGCGGGATGGTGCGTGCGAAGGACAGCAAGGCGATGCAGATCGGCGAGGTCGCCGAGCGCTCCGCCTTGTCGCTACGAACCCTTCGGCACTACGACGAGATCGGCCTGCTCACCCCTTCCACCCGCAGCGACGGCGGGTTTCGCCTCTACACCGAAGACGACTTCGAGCGACTCATGGTGATCCGGCGGATGAAGCCTCTGGGCTACTCGCTCGAGGACATGCACCGCGTCATGGACCTACTGCGAAGCGGCGATGACCTGGATGCTGCCCGGTGGGCGGAACTGCTCGCCGAGGCGACCGAACGCCGAGCCGAACTGGCACAAAAGGTCGCCATGGCCGACGAGTTCGTCGAACTCCTCCGCTCCCGACGCACCTGAATCACAACAACGACCAGAAACGGCGAGACCACCACTGCGACGAGTCTCCGCGGCCTGACCGGTGCGGCCGGTAGTGCCTGAAGCAGCAGGGTTCGCCACGCCGCTCGGGTGGTCGGGTCATCGAGTCCGTGGTCCGGCGCAGCGTCGAACGAGTCCGCCTCGCGGTCCCAGAGGTCTTGAGACATGTCCCCAACCTAGGCGGTGCTCCACCAAGAGGCGGCTTCCCTGGGTTCGACCTAGCCGCCGAGGCTCGCCTGTAGCGCCGGCCGCAGCTGCCGCACCACATCATCGGGCACCATCGACGCGATCGGCTCGAGCCGCAGCACGTACCGGGTGAAGATCAGCCCGGCCATCTGGGCGGTGAAGGCCCCGGCGCGCTGCTCGGCGTCCGCCCCCCCGATGCGTACGGCGATCCGCTGGGTGATCTCGTTGCCGACGGCCTCGCGGACGAGCTCGTTCATGCGCGGGTCGGTGACTGCCATTGCGGCCAGCGCCTGCAGCTGCGGCCCCGTCGCGGGATCGCCCCACACCGTCAGGACGTTGCGCAGCATCCGCTCTGCGAGGGTGTCGACGTCGGGATCCTCTAGTTCCGCGACTACGACGGTCGCCGGGTTGACCGGGAGCGCCATTGCGGCGCCGAACAGGCCCTGTTTCGAGCCGAAGTAGTAGCTGATCAGCGCGACGTCCACTCCGGCGTCCCCGGCTACGTCGCGCAGGGTCACTGCCTGGTATCCCTCGGCGAGGAACCGCGCCCGCGCGGCGTCGCGGATCAGCTCGCGTGTGTCGGGAGCGCCGGCCCGACGGCCGCGGCGTACTGGTTTATTCATTGCTGTTGAAATCTAGCACGATCTGTGCGATCTTTATTTCAACAGACATGAAATAACGAGCCGGAGACAGCACATGAGTACGACCACCACGACCGAGCAGCGGTCTTCCCATGCCTTGGTGACCGCCGTGGTCTGCCTCGCGCTCGCCGCGGTCGTCGCGGCGATGGCCTCGCTCAACGTGGCGCTGCCGTCGATCGCGCGCAGCACCCACGCGAGCCAGACCCAGCTTGAGTGGGTGATCGACGCGTACTCGCTGATCTTCGCCTCGCTGCTGCTGCCCGCCGGTGCGATCGGCGACAAGTTCGGGCGACGGCGCTCCTTGGTGGTCGGCCTGATCATCTTCGGCGCCGGATCCGCGGTCGCGATGACGGCGACGTCGGCGACCGAGCTGATCGTGCTGCGCGGCCTCCTCGGCGTCGGCGCCGCGTTGGTGATGCCGGCGACACTGTCCACGATCACCACGACGTTCCCAGTCGAGAAGCGCGCGCAGGCCGTCAGCACCTGGGCTGCCGTCGCTGGCGGCAGCGCGATCCTCGGCCTGATCGCGTCCGGTGCCGTCCTGGAGCACTGGAGCTGGAAGGCCGTCTTCGCGATCAACGTCGTCCTTGCGGCGGTCGCCCTGATCGGCACCCTCCGCGTGGTGCCGGAGTCGGCCGACGCCGATGCTCCGAAGCTCGACGTCGTCGGCGGGCTGATCGCGGTCGTCGCGCTGGTGGCGCTCGTGTTCAGCATCATCGAAGCTCCCGAGGAGGGCTGGCTCAGCGTCCGCACGCTCGTCGGCCTGGTGGCGGGCTTGATGGTCCTCGGCGTCTTCGTCGCCTGGGAGCTCGGGCGCGAGCACCCGCTGCTCGATCCGCGGGTCTTCGCGCACCGCGAGCTCAGTGCGGGGAGCGTCTCGATCTTCATCCAGTTCTTCGCATTCTTCGGCTTCACCTTCGGCATGCTCCAGTTCCTGCAGGGGGTGCGCGGCGACAGCCCGCTGATGGCCTCGGTCTCGGTGCTGCCGCTTGGGGCGACGCTGATGCCGGTCTCGCGGCTGGTCCCCGGCCTGGTCGACCGGCTCGGTCGCCGTACGGTGTGCATCAGTGGTCTGATCCTGATGGCGGTCGGCCTCGCCGTGCTGGCTCAGATGACCGGATCTACCAGCTACTGGCTGGTCGTGGCAGGTCTGATCCCGCTCGGCGCCGGGATGGCGCTGGCGATGACTCCGGCGACGAGTGCGATCACCGAGGCGCTGCCCGATGCCCAGCAGGGTGTCGGGTCGGCGTTGAACGATCTGTCCCGCGAGCTCGGTGGGGCCTTCGGGATCGCTGTGATCGGCAGCATCCTGACCGCGACGTACCGCAGCCACCTGCACCTTCCCGGCGTACCGGGTGCGGTCGCGGCGCAGGCGCGGGACTCGTTCGGCGTCGCGGCCCACCTCGGCGGCACCGTCACCGTGCACGCCCAGTCGGCGTTCGTTTCCGGGATGCAGGTCGCCCTCTACTCCGCATCCGCGGCTGCTCTGGTCGGGGCCGTGCTGGTCGCGCTGCTGCTGCGTCCCGGCCGGGACGCGTGAGAAGCCGCAATCCTCGCAAACAGGCCAGGGTTGATCTAGGAACAACCTGTGACTTCGCGAGAACCGCTCGACGACGTCTGAGCACGGGTGATGATGAACGCGGTGAGCGGGGGCTGACCGGAAGTTCGAGTCAGGAGCACGATGAAGAACCGAGTCTGGTCAGCGATCGCGATCGGGGCGCTGGCCCTCACCGCACTCAGTCTTCCCGGCACCGCGACGGCCAGCACGGTCGCGACGGTCACCGGTGTGTGCAGCAAGGTCACGCCGGGGCACTTCGGCTGCTTCGCGGAGAAGTACACGCCGCCGACGGTCAACGGCCGGGTGAAGGCTGCCGCTGCGGGCTCGGTCGGGGGGTACGGTCCGGCTGACCTGTCCTCGGCGTACCAGCTCGGCTCGGCGCCCTCAGGTGCCGGCAAGCGGATCTACGTCATCGACGCCTTCGACGACCCGACCGCCGCCGCCGACCTCGCGGCCTACCGCAGCCACTTCGGCCTGCCCGCCTGCACGATCGCGAACGGCTGCTTCCAGAAGGTCAACCAGCTGGGGCAGACTGCGCCGCTGCCGGCGTTCAACGCCACCAACAAGAACCAGGTCGGCTGGGCCGGAGAGACTTCGCTCGACCTCGACATGGTCTCGGCTGCGTGCCCCGCGTGCTCGATCACACTGGTTGAGGCCAAGGATGACGGCAGCAGCGGTGACGACAACCTGTTCATCGCGGCCAAGGAGGCGACCTCGCTGGGCGCGAAGTACGTCTCGATGAGCTGGGGCGCAACTGATGCCTCCTCGGATCAGGCGTACGACGCGAAGTACCTCAGGACCAGTGGTGTCGTCTACACCGTCGCCACCGGCGACACGGGGTACTCCGGCGGCGTCACCTACCCGGCGACCTCGCCGTACGTGATCGCGGTCGGCGGCACGTCGCTGACGCGGAACTCCTCGACCAGCCGCGGCTGGAGCGAGACCGCGTGGAGCGGTTCGAGCTCGGGCTGCAGCCGCCACGAGGGCCAACCGGCCTGGCAGGTGAACGCCGCTACCGGCTGCAGCGGACGCGCCAACTCCGACATCTCGATCGACTCCAACCCCCAGACCGGCCTGGCCGTCTACAACTCCCACGACGGCGGCTGGCAGGTCTATGGCGGCACCAGTGCTGCTGCGCCGTACGTCGCCGGCATGGCTGCGCGGGCGGGCATCAGCAGCAACCCGGCAGCCTTCGCCTACGCCCATCCGAGCCTGTACAACGACGTCATCTCCGGGTCGAACGGATGCGCACTGCTCGGCGTGAAGGTCCAGTGCCAGGCCGGCGCTGGCTGGGACGGCCCGACCGGTCTCGGCACCCCGATGGGCGTGCCCGCACTCGGTGGGCGCAACGGCGCGGCAGCAGCGTCAGCCGTCTCCTGCGCGGGCAACCTGGTCAACAACCCCGGCTTCGAATCCGGCCCCTCGCTGTGGAAGGTGGCTGCGGCCCGGGTGCATAAGCAGGCGTCCCTGGCGTACGCCGGCCGCTGGTACGCGTTGCTCGATGGCCGCTCCGGCGCCCACACCGACACCCTCTCGCGCACCATCCGGATCCCGTCCGGCTGCCGTGCGGTCCTCAACTACCGGCTGCGGATCACCAGCGCCGACCACAGCCGCGCCGCGCACGACAAGCTGACGGTGAAGGTCAACGGGAAGGTCCTGCAGACCCGCAGCAACCGCAACCGCGCGGCCCACTACAAGCTGGCCACGATCAACCTGACCCGGTACGCCGGCAAGCAGGTCACCATCACCTGGATCGGCCGCTCGAATGCCACCCGCACGACAGCGTTCTACCTCGACAACATCGCTGTGACGTTGTCGAGGTAGAACTGCCATTGCTGGCAGGGATCCAGCGTCAGGCCCGGGCCCGGCGCAGCCGCAGGCTCGCACCCGCGGCCAGCGCGAGCACCACCAGGACGATCGCGTAGCCGACCGCGACGTGCTCGAGGTCGAGGCCCCGACTGACCAGGTAGCCGGCGACAACGGCCGGGGCGCCCAGGCCGAGGTAGGAGACCAGGTAGACCGCCGCCAGGAGTCCCGTGCGCTGGGCCTCGGTCGCCAGCGGTACGACGGTGCGGATGCCACCCTGCAGTCCGCTGCCGAAACCGATGCCGGCGACCGCGGTGGCGACCAGGAACAGGTCGATCGAACCGGCCTCGACCGCCACGATGGTGCCGAGCACTCCGATCACCAGCGCTGTGATCCCGACCTGCATGGTGCGGGCAGTGCCGACGTGCCGCAGGGCGAGTGTGGCGAGCGACGCGACGCCGGCCAGCAGGAACAGTCCGAAGCCGCCTAGCGTCACTGATGTGCTGTCCGCCAGCTGGCGCATCAGCACCGGGCCGAGCGAGCCGTAGAACCCGGCCAGGGCCCAGGCCGAGAACAGCACCGGTGCCACGCTGAGGAATGCTGCCCGAGCCGCGCGTGGGACTGCGATCTGCGGACGCAGGTCCTTGAGCAGGCCCGGCCGGTGGTGGCCGGCGTCGAAGGGGAGCCGCGTGATCGCAGCTGCCTGAGCCACGAAGACCGCGATCAGGATCAGGTAGATCAGGTGGGTCGGCCAGGGCAGGTAGTTGACCACCAAAGCCGCCGCGAGCGCGCCGGTGCCGGTCCCGATGCCCGGCGCAGTAGCGCTGGCCAGCGTGCCACTCTCGCGGTGCGCGTCGATCATGCCGGCGCCGAGAGCGCCGAGCGCAGCTCCCGCCGCAAGACCCTGGACGACGCGGCCGATCATCAGCGGCGTGTAGGAGTCGGCTGCCGCGAACAGCACCATCGCGATCGCCTGCCCGGAGAGCGCGGCCAAGATGACCGTGCGGCGACCGAGGTGGTTGGAGACCTCGCCGAGCGTCAGCAGTCCGACCAGCACGGCGCCGGCGTAGATGCCGAAAGCGATCGTCGTGGTCAGGGCGGTGCCGCCCCAGGCGACGTCGTAGTGCTCGTACAGCGGGGTCGGCGCTGCTGAGGCCGCGAGGAACGAGACGACGATCGAGACGAGCAGCGCGAGCCGGCCGGTGCTGTTGCCTGTCGCCGCGATGGGAGCGGTGCTGTTCGCCGTCGCCACCTCGGCGGCGGAGTCGATGATGCTGGACATGTGCGCTCCTGGGATCGACGTACTAGACAGGTCTGTCTAGCGTGCTCAACAAACGTCCCGGGAAGTTATTCCGCTGATCTAGAGTTAGACAGGGTTGTCTAGGCAATGCAGTCCGGACCGGCGTCACCCGAGGAGGACCGATGGCCACCAACACAGCAAGCAGCATCACCGCGAAGGCGAAGGCCGGTCCGCGGGAGCGGCTCCTCGAGACCGCCAGCCGGCTCTTCTATGCCGAGGGCATCAACAGCGTCGGGATCGACCGCATCCTGGCCGAGTCGGGGGTGGCCAAGGGGTCGCTCTACTCGACGTACGGGAGCAAGGACGGCCTGATCCAGGCGTACTTGGACAGTCGGCGTGACCGGCAGGCGCGTCGGATCACCGACGCGATCGCCAAGGTCGATGACCCGAAGCAGAAGGTCCTCGCCGTCTTCGATGCCCAGGGGCAATTATTCGCCTCGCGCGGGTTCCGCGGCTGCGCGTTCGTGGCGGCAAGCGCCGAGGCGCCGCGCGGAGGGACTGTCGACGTCGCGACCACCGCCTACCGCGACTGGCAGCGTGAGACCTTCCGCGCCCTCGCCGAGGAGCTCGGGGTCGAGGATCCGGCCATGCTGGCCCGCCAGCTGCACCTGCTGTACGACGGCGCGACGCTGTCGATGCGCCTGGATCGCGACCCCTCGGTCGCTGCGGACGCACGTGCAGCGGCTGCGGCCCTGATCGGCGCCTGACCTAGAGGTCCGGCAGATCAGAGGACCGGCAGGTCCGGATCGTGGCTCGGGATGCGGCCAGCGGCCAGCCGGATCCACGCGCGCGGGTCGCTGACGTCCGGCTCGAGCCCAGTGCGCTCGCTGTAGGCCTGCGCCAACGAGGCGGCGACGAGTGCCACGGCGAGATCCGCCAGCGGCGGGGCGGCGAGCTCTGGCAAGGACCGCGCGAGGTCGTCAGAGTGGACGACGAGCTCAAGGAGCCGGGTGATGACCAGGTCGTCGCGGGTGATCGGGCCGCGCGGCGCCCGGATGACGCCCGCCGGGAGCGCCGCGAGGGCCTCGAACCCGGGCGCGACGAGCACGTCGAGCCCGCCGAGCAGGTCGTCGCCGAGGTCTGCGGCCAGTGCGCGGGTGCCGTCGGCGATCTGCGCGGCCGCCGCCGGGTACGCCGAGATGTAGCCGCCGAAGCTGAGCGGCTCCTCGTCCGGCGACGGCGCCGACTGCTGCAGCGGCGTGAACGAACGGCCCAGGTGCGCGACCAGGTCGCCGATCGTCCAGCCGTCCAGCACGCACGGCCGGTCGCGGTACTCCAGCACCTCCGGCTGGCTGAGCCAGTGCCGCAGCACGTGCCACTGCTCGATCAGCAGCTCGTCGTAGAGGTGCGTGCTCGAGGAATTGCCCGAGGAAGGTGTGCCGGCCATGGCACGCAGGTTAGCGGCGTACGCCGGCACAGGCTGCCAGGAGCCTGCGCTCAGGAGATCCGTACGACGGTCCGCCCGATCGCCCGCCGCTTGAAGTGATCGTCCAGTGCCGCGGCGGCCTCGTCGATGTCGACGACCTTTCCGATGTGCGGCCGGATCGAGCCTGCGGCGAGGAACTCGCCTAGGGCGGCGTGTACCCGGTCGCCCTCCTCGCGGGTGTACGGGTTGAAGCCGAACCGTCGCATCCCCGGGTCGACCTGGTCCACCCAGGCACCGAGGATGCCGACGATGGAGAAGTTGCCGATGCTGGCCATCCGCAGCGGGCGCCCGGTCATCCCGTTCTGGTCGTCATCGGTGAAGCCGACCGGGAGGTAGCGGCCGCCGCGGGCCACGCAGGTCCAGGACTTGCCGACGAAGTCGCCGCCAGCGAGGTCGCAGACGACGTCGGCGCCGACATCCCCGGTCGCCTGCAGTACCGCCTCGGCGAAGTCCTCGCTGGTGTGGTCGATGACCAGGTCGGCGCCGAGGCTGCGGACCAGCTCAGCCTTCTCCGGCGAGCTGACGGTGGTGAGCACCCGGGCGCCCAGCGCGTTGGCGATCTGGATCGCCGCAGTGCCGAGGCCTGAGGCGCCCGAGATGATCAGCACTGTCTCGCCGGCCTGCAGTCCGGCGCGCACGACCAGCGCCAGGTAGGTGGTGTGGAAGGGCAGCAGGAAGGCGGCGGCCTCCAGGTCGTCGAGCTGCTCGGGAGCCTCGAACACGCCAGCGGTCGGGGCGGTAGTGTACTCCGCGATCCCGCCGAAGGCGTCCTTGGAGACTCCGACGACCCTCGTGCCGACCCACGATTCCGCGCCCTCGCCGGCCGCCTCGACGATCCCTGCAACGTCCATGCCGAGGGTGAACGGCGGTGCCTTCGGGACTGAGACCAGGCCGCCCTGGGCCCGCAGGATGTCGTTGAAGTTGAGCGCAGCTGCTGCGACCTTGATCAGCACCTCGCCGGGGCCGGGCTCGGGCGGGTCGACCTCGTTGACCGACAGCACGTCGAGCGGGTCGCCGTGCTGGTTCACCTGCAGCGCGCGCATGGGGCTCCAATGATCGAGGGAGAGCTCTAGACAGAAAGATGAGACTCAGTATCATTCGACGCACCATGGCGGTCAAGGATCAGGCGTCTCGACAAGCTCGACGAGCGGGCGGTGAGTCGGCTGCCCAGGCTCGACGAGCGGGCGGTGAGATGAGCACGCGCGAACGTAAGCGGAGCGAGACGCAGGCGCGGATCGCCGGGGTTGCGGCGCGTCTGGCCACCGAGCGGGGGATCGCCGCGACCACGGTCGACGACGTCTCTGCCGCCGCCGGGATCGGCCGGGCGACGTTCTTCCGCTACTTCGACTCCAAGGAACTCGCGATCGCGTCCGGGCTCTCCGAGGTCGGCGCGCACGTCCTTGCCGATGTCATCGCCGAGATGCCGGCCAGCCTCGGGCCACTGGATGCGGTGCGGGCGGCGTACGCGCGGCTCGGCGAGGACTTCGACGCGCTGCGCCCGATGTTCCTCGAGCAGGCCGAGCTGTCCCGGTCATCCTCGGTGCTGTTCGCCTGGACGCTGCACCTCTACGTCGACTGGGAGACCGCGATCGCCGAGGCGGTCGAGCCCCGGTTCGCCGATCTTGCCGACGACGACCCACGGCCGCGCATGATCGGCGCCCTGACGATGGCGGCCGCCCGGCTCGCCTGCGACGTCTGGGTCGCTGACGGCGGGCACGGAGACTTGCCCGCCCTCACCCAGAGGTACCTCGCGGCGGTCCACCTGCCGGGGCGTCTCGACAAGCTCACTTCGAGACGGGGGCAGACCGCCCTCCTCAGGACAAGCGACGAACGGAAGTAGGAGCACCATGACCGAGACCACTGCCGAGCACCGCGATCGCCTCGTCGCCGCTGCCATCGAGGCGGCTGGCGCCGATGATTTCGGTGCGGACACCTGGCGCGAGGGACTGGACATCTACCTGGAGTCGCTGGCAGCCAGCGCCAGACTCAACGAGGTAGGCGTCGGCGTGGCCGACGAGGGGGTCGTCAACGATCTGGCGAACCGGCTCCGGATCGAGGCCTGGCGCAAGGACCACCCGGCGGTAGCCGAGCAGGAGATCCGGCAGCCGATCATCATCGTCGGGCAGCCGCGTACCGGTACCACCATCCTGCTCGACCTGATGGCCCAGGACCCGGCCAACCGGGCACCGCTGAGCTGGGAGGTGGAGCGGCCGGTCCCGGCTCCGCAGACCGCGACGTACGACGAGGATCCGCGGATCGCCGAGGCGCAGGCGCAGTTCGACCTGGTCGAGGAGTTCATCCCCGGGTTCGCCGCGTTCCACGAGCTCGGCGCGAGCCTGGCCCAAGAAGACGTCCGGATCTTCACCAGCGACTTCAAGTCGATGCAGCACTCGCTGCAGTTCGAGGTGCCGGCGTACAACCGCTGGCTGCTGCACGAGGCCGATATGAGCGAGGCCTACGCCTGGCACCGGCGCTTCCTGCAGCACCTGCAGTCCGAGCACCACGGGGAGCGCTGGCTGCTGAAGTCGCCGGCACACCTGTGGGCGCTGCCGCAGCTGATGGCGCAGTACCCCGACGCCATCGTGATCCAGAACCACCGTGACCCGCTCAAGGTGATCGCCTCGCTGAGCGCCCTCGGCGCCAGCCTGCGCGAGATGACCACCGACCACTTCGAGGTCACCAGCCTGGCCGCGCAGTACGGCGAGGACATCATGGTCGGCCTCGACCGGGCGCTCGAGGCCCGCCAGGCCGGGATCTTCGACGGCGGCTCGGTCCTCGACGTCCGCTACCAGGACATCCGCAGCGACCTGATCGGCGCCGTCGGCGGGATCTACGACCAGCTGGGCTGGGAGCTGAGCGCCGAGGCCGAGCAGCGGATGCGCGCCTTCCTCGCCGCGCACCCCGGCGACCAGGGCGGCAGCCTCAAGCGCTACTCGTTCGCCGATACCGGGCTGGACGAGGGCGAGTACCGCGAGCGCGCGAGGGCCTACCAGGAGTATTTCGGGGTGGAATCCGAGCAGCTGGACTAGCCGCGGCGTCGCGACAAGCTCGACGAACGGTGGGACTAGTCCTCAGTGCTGGGTGGCGAGGCGAAAGCCAGCAGTCGACCGTCGGCGGCGCCGCAGCGTCCGGGCGCGCTGGAGGCGCCTGACCAGGGTCGGATCATGCTCGAGGGCTTCGGGGTGGTCGAGGATCTCGTTGAGGGCGGCGTAGTACTGGGTCGGAGTCATCGACAGGTGCTCCTCGATCTCGACGGCCTTGCCGCCGGCGTACCGCCACCACTGCCGCTCGAAGTCGAGGATCGCTCGCTGCTCATCGGTCAGTCCGGCCATGGGACGAGCCTGCCATGTCCCGGACGACGCCGTGGTTTCGGGTCCTTGAACAAGGTGTTACGAGATCTGCACAGCCTTCCTGTCAGTCCGCGTGTCGCGGATCTCACAGGTGTCGGTCCCCGACTTCACAAGCCGGAAACATCCATGAGACCGGGTGGGAATCCGGCGGACCTAGGTTTCTGGTGTTCTCACCGGCGTCGGTCTCGGCTTCGCCGCTCTCATCGACCTAGGGGTTTCCTTGACCGGTAACAACGTCCGACTCCAAGCCATCAAAGATGTCGAGGCCTATGTGCCGCCCGCCTCGATCCAGCTCGAGGAGTCCCCGGGTGAGATCTTCGGCGAGAACGTCTTCAGCATCTCGGTGATGCAGAAGCGCCTGCCCAAGTCGGTGTTCAAGTCGGTGCTGGCCACGATCGAGCGCTCCGAGCGCCTGGACCCGCTGGTTGCCGACGCCGTCGCCAACGCGATGAAGGACTGGGCGATGGAGAAGGGTGCGACCCACTACGCGCACGTCTTCTACCCGCTGACCGGTCTGACTGCGGAGAAGCACGACTCGTTCCTGGACCCGGTCGGCGACGGAACGGCGTTCGCGTCGTTCTCCGGCAAGACCTTGATCCAGGGCGAGCCGGATGCCTCCAGCTTCCCCAACGGTGGCCTGCGGAACACGTTCGAGGCGCGCGGCTACACCGGCTGGGACGTGATGAGCCCGGCGTACGTGCTGGAGAACCCCAACGGCAACACCCTGTGCATCCCGACGATCTTCATCTCGATGACCGGCGAAGCCCTGGACCACAAGACCCCGGTGCTGCGCTCGCAGCAGGCGATGGCAGTGCACGCCGAGCGCGTCCTGAGGCTCTTCGGGCACACCGAGCCGGAGCGGGTGGTCGCCTACTGCGGCCCCGAGCAGGAGTACTTCCTGGTCGACAGCCACTTCTTCCTGGCCCGCCCCGACCTGCTGAACGCCGGCCGCACCCTGTTCGGAGCGAAGCCGCCGAAGGGCCAGGAGTTCGACGACCACTACTTCGGGGCGATCCCCGAGCGGGTCCTCGGCTTCATGATGGACACCGAGCGGGAGCTCTTCAAGCTCGGCATCCCGGCCAAGACCCGGCACAACGAGGTAGCCCCAGGCCAGTTTGAGATCGCGCCGATGTTCGAGCGCGCCAACGAGGCCTCAGACCACCAGCAGCTGCTGATGACGACCTTCAAGTCGGTGGCCAAGAAACACGGCATGGAGTGCCTGTTCCATGAGAAGCCGTTCGCCGGCGTCAACGGGTCTGGCAAGCACGTGAACTTCTCGCTCGGCAACTCCGAGCTCGGCAGCCTGCTCGTGCCCGGCGACAACCCGCACGACAACGCCCAGTTCCTGGTCTTCTGCGCGGCCGTGATCCGCGCAGTCCATCTGTACGGCGGGCTGCTGCGCGCCTCGGTGGCCTCGGCGTCCAACGACCACCGGCTCGGCGCCAACGAGGCCCCGCCGGCGATCATCTCGATCTTCCTCGGTGACCAGCTCGCCGACGTGTTCGACCAGATCGCCAAGGGCGGCGCGACGCACTCCAAGGAACGCGGCACGCTGACCATCGGGGTCGACACCCTGCCGGACTTGTCCAAGGACCCGGGCGATCGCAACCGGACCTCGCCGTTCGCCTTCACCGGCAACAGGTTCGAGTTCCGGGCACCCGGCTCGCTGCAGACGGTCGCAGCGCCGATGGTCGTGATCAACACGATCATGGCCGAGGCGCTGGACTACTGCGCGTCGGCGCTCGAGGCCGCGGTCGAGGCCGGGACCGACTTCAACGAGGCCGTTCAGACGCTGCTGTCGAACATCGTCGCGGACCACGGTGCGGTGATCTTCAACGGCAACGGCTACTCCGAGCAGTGGCCGGTCGAGGCCGAGCAGCGCGGGCTGAAGAACCTGCGCACGACGGTCGACGCGCTGCCCGAGCTGGTCTCGCCCGAGGCGATCGAGCTGTTCGGGACGTACGCCGTGTTCAGCGAGCGCGAGATGCACTCGCGCTACGAGGTGGGCCTCGAGCAGTACATCCTCACCGTCGGCGTCGAGGCCAACCTGACCCTGGAGATCGGCACCACGACGGTGCTGCCGGCCGCGATCCGCTACCAGACCGAGTTGGCCTCGAATGTCGCTGCACTGAGGTCGGCCGGCGTCGAGGCGGATGTCTCGACGCTGCAGGCGGTCTCCGGGCCGATCGGCGAGCTCCGTGCCGGGCTGGCAGCGCTGGCCGGTGCGATCAGGCACGAGCATGACGAGGATCCGCTCGTCACCGCGACCTCGATCCGCGACACCGTGCTCCCGGCGATGCTGGCGGTCCGGGACGCCGCGGACACGCTCGAGGGCCTCGTGGCCGACGACCTGTGGCCGCTGCCGACGTACCAGGAGATGCTCTACATCCTCTGAGGTCGCGACATTGCTCTGTTGAATGCGTCCGCATCGGCCCGAGAGGGATCCCGGGCCGATGCGCATCGCGGTACAGGGTGGAGGCACTGCCCACGCGTCCACAGGTTTCTGAGGTGCGTCGACGCGATCTGGTCTCCACGCTCGACGACTACCTCGACGACCTCGACTACCTGGTCGCTGAGGTCGGCCAGCCGTCGGAGCTTGAGCTGGAGCGTGCCGATGCAATCGCGCGCCGCATCCAGGATCGTGAGCTTGCGGCCCGAGCCGACTGATGCTTGTCCTCGACTCCGGAGGACTCAGCCTCCTGGCGCGCCGTGATGTCCACAGCGCTGCCTTGATGATCCGCCTCAGGCAGCGTGGTCTCTGGCCGCCTGTCCTGCCGATGGTCGTGCTCGTCGAGTCGTTGACAGGGACCGAGCGAGACGCCAACACGAACCGATTAGTGAAGGCGTGCGACGTCGACACCACCTTGTCGGTCAGGACTGCGCGTCGCGCAGCCGAACTTCGGGCCAGGTCGCGTCGGGGGTCCGCTGTAGACGCGGTTGTCGTCGCGACTGCAGAGCCGGGCGGCACGGTGCTCACGTCGGATGACGAGGACCTGCGCGCCCCTGCGGCGCATGCCGTTGGCGTGGAGATCGTGGTCGTCTGACGCCGGCGGGCCCTAGCCTGCTTCTATGCGGCTCGGTCTCCACCTCGTCAATTTCGACGCCCACCCGATCGGGGTGGAGCTGGCTGCGGTAGGCGCCGCCGTCGAGGAGGCCGGCTTCGACAACCTCTCGGTGATGGACCACTACCTCCAGCTGGAGTTCATGGGGCCGCCGAGCAGCCCGATGCTGGAGGGCTATACGACGCTGGCCTTCTTGGCTGCGCACACCTCGACCGTCGACCTGCAGCTCCTGGTCACCGGCGTCACCTACCGGCACCCCGGGGTGCTCGGCAAGATCGTCGCCACCCTCGACAACCTCTCGGGAGGCCGCGCCGTACTCGGCCTGGGTGCGGCCTGGTACGAGCGCGAGCACCTGGCGCTCGGCGTGCCGTACCCGCCGCTCGCCGAGCGGTTCGAGCGACTCGAGGAGACCCTCCAGATCGTCCGCCAGCTGTGGTCGCCCGACGACGGCCCGTACGCCGGACGGCACTACCGGCTCGCTGAGACCATCTGCTCGCCACCGCCCGTGCGCCCGGTCCCGATCATGATCGGCGGGTCGGGGGAGGTGGGGACGCTGCGGCTGGTCGCGGCGTACGCCGATGCCTGCAATCTGTTCGCCGTCGGGCCGGACGGACCGGCCGTCGTCGCTGCCAAGCTCGACGTTCTGCGCCGGCACTGCGACGTCCTCGGCCGCGACTACGACGCGATCGCGAAGACCATCCTGTTGACCGGCGACTGCGACCCCGTCGGTTTCGTCGAGACGATGGCGCCGTACGCCGCCCTCGGGGTCAACGAGGTGCACGTGATGCGCCTGGGGCCTGATCCGCGGGTGCTGATCGAGGCGCTCGCGCCGCAGGTGGGCGATCTGCACGGGCTGTGAAACGCGATTCAGGGGTGGCAAGGGTGCACTAGGGTCACGGACCATGTCGGTCAAAGGTCTGCTCCACGTCGTCGTTGCTGCGACTGCCGCTCTGCTGATCGCCGGGTGCGGCAGCTCGTCACCGAAGGCCTCGCCAGCCGGCGGGGATAGCACGCCATCCGGGTCGACGAGCCCGACTGCCACCTTGACGTCGTCCCCGTCGGCATCCGCGACGACGCCGGCGGACAAGGCCGTTCTCGAGACGATGGTGCTGATGCGTGCCGACCTCCCGGCGAGTTGGAAGGCCTCGCCGTACAAGGCAGATCCGGACGACGCCGCCAACGCCGCCGAGTTCTCCAGGTGCCTCGGCGAGCGCAACACCGACTCCGATCAGGTCGCCGAGGCCGACTCGGACTACTACGATCGCGGACCTGCTGAGATCTCCTCCTCCGCGTCCAGCTTCACGTCTCAGAGCGACCTCGACGTCGACATCGCGACGCTGCACAGCCCCAAGATGTCGTCCTGTTTCCAAAAGGAGATCTCCACGGTGCTGCTCGGCTCGCTGCCGACCGGGTCGAAGGTCGACTCAGCGTCGTTCAAGGTCGTCCCCGGCTCGGCAGGCTTCGCGGCCAACGTGGCCGGGACGGCGAGCGGCACCGTCCTGCTCACCGTGCAGGGCCAGCGCGCGACGATCTACCTGACGAGCGTCTTCATCACCGGGCCTCTGATCGAGTCGGAGATCGACTTCACCAACCTCGGCGCGCCGCTTCCCTCGAGCCTGACGACCCCGCTGATCGAGAAGATCGCCACCCGCACTGCTGCGGGGTAGCCAGATCGGCGCCTCGGCGCGATCCGATGCGGTTACGCCGGCTGGGTGACGCCGAGGGCGCGGGCGAGGACGTGCAGGAGCTCGGCTTCCATCCGCTTCGCGACCGTCGAGGCCGGGACGATCGAGGATCCGTGGACGGCGCCGGGGTAGTTGTGCACCTCGGTCGAGACGCCGGCTGCCAGCAGCCTCATCGCGTAGGTCAGGCCCTCGTCGCGCAGCGGATCCAGCTCGCCGGTGACGACGTATGCCGGGGGCAGGCCGGTGAGGTCCTCGGCGCGGGCCGGGGCGGCGTACTGATCGGCCTCGCCGTCGCCGAGGTAGTACTCCCACGACTTCACGGCCTGCTTGCGGCTCCACAGCGGGGTGTCGGTGAACGTGGTCATCGAGGGGGTGTCCATCCGGTCGTCGAGCACCGGGATGCCGAGGGACTGGAAGCTGAGAGCGGGGCCGCCGCGGTCGCGGGCCATCAGTGCGACAGCAGCCGCGAGACCGCCGCCGGCGCTGTTGCCGTGCACGACGAGTCGGCTGGTGTCGACGCCGTCCAGGCCGGCGAGGTACTCCAGCCCGGCATAGCAGTCAGTGATCGGCGCCGGGTGCGGGTGCTCCGGCGCGAGCCGGTAGTCGACGTTGACCACGATTGCTCCGAGCCTGCGTGCCAGCAGCACCGCGCCGCGCTGCTCGCTGGCGGCGTCGCCGATGCAGAAGCCGCCGCCATGGATGTAGAGGAGCCCCGGCAGGTCGCCGCTGATGCCCCGCGGTCGGTAGACCCGCACCGGTACGTCCGTCTCGGCAGGCGCCAGCTCGTCGGTGATGTCCAGGTCCTCCTCGCCGGGGACCGGGCCTGCGGGCATCATCGAGGCCAGCATCGCGCGCGCCGCGCCGACGTCCTCGAGGGCGTCCGCCATCGGCGGCAGGATCGCGATGAAGTCGGCGAGCTCGGGGTCGAGGTTCGCGAGGCTGTTGGGCTCGGCGGCGGCGTCCATGCCCTGAATATAGGCTCGGCGCCGATGATCTCCGTCTTGTGGTCCGCAGCCGGCACCGACGCCGATACGGTGCTGGCCTCACAGGTGCATGCTGCGCTCGGCGGTTCGCCGGCGACCGGCCGGTTGTGCGGTCAATGCGGCAGCGACGAGCACGGACGCCCGTGGGCTCGGGCGGACGGCCGGGACGTACCGGTGTCGGTCTCCCGTGCCGGGGAGCACCTGCTCACCGTGATCGCGCCGGATGCCGCTGCGGTCGGGGTCGATGTCGAGTTGATCGACCGTGAGTTCCCGCTCGATGTGCTGCTGGCCCCGGGGGAGAGCGCTGCGACCGCCGATGATGCTGCGCGGCTGTGGGTTGCCAAGGAGGCGATCCTCAAGGCCCAGGGGACCGGCCTGACCCGCCCGCTCGACACGCTCGTGGCTGCGGCGTTCCCCGGTGAGCTCCGCTGCCTCGACGCGCCCGCGGGCTGCGTCGCCGCGATCGCGCTGCTGTAGGGCGGGCTACTTCTTCGGCAGACTCGGCAGGGCCGTCTCGTCCAGCCAGGCCCGCAGCAGCGGAGCGACGTCGGTCTCGGAGTGCTCGGCGCAGTGCGCGACGAAGTCCTCGGTAGTGACCGAGCCGCCGCTGTGCTCGGAAACCCAGGAGCGCAGCAGGTGGAAGAACGCCATGTCGCCGACGGTCAGCCGCAGTGCGTGCAGGGTCATCGCCCCGCGTTTGTAGACGCGGTCGTCGAACATCAGCTCCGGGCCCGGGTCGCTCAGCACGAGGTCTTTGGCCTGGCCGCGCAGCTGGGCGTGGTGGTGGGTCGCCCAATCGCCGGCCGATCGGCCTCCGGACTCTTCGGACCACAGCCACTCGCAATAGCAGGCGAAGCCCTCGTGCAGCCAGATGTCGCGCCAACGCCGCAGCGTCACAGCGTTGCCGAACCACTGGTGCGCGAGCTCGTGGGCAACCAGCCGCACGGCGTCCCATTCCGAGCTCACGAAGTTGCGCCCGAACGTCGACAGCGACTGCGACTCCAGCGGGATCTCCAGCGGGTCGTCGGTGATCACGGTCGTGTAGTCGGCGAACGGATACGGCCCGAACCGGTCGACGAAGAACGCCATCATCGCCGGCTGCAGCCCGAACGAGGCGTCGAAGTCGGCACCCGCAACATCCTTCGGTGCGACCACGCGGAGCGGGACCACGGCCTTCTGGTCGGTCGGCTCATAGCGGCCGATCTGCACGGTCGCCAGGTACGACGCCATCGGCTCGGTCTGCTCGTAGGTCCAGGTGACCGTCGAGCTGCGCCGTGACGAGCCGGTCTTCTCGCCGCTCATCGCAACGTAGTAGTCCGACGGCGCGGCGAGCTCGAAGGCGTAGGTCGCCTTGTTGTCGGGCCGGTCGTTGCAGGGGAACCAGGTCGGCGCCCCATGCGGCTGCGCCGCCACGATCACGCCGTCGACGAGCTCCTCCCAGCCGGCATCGCCGAGGGCGGGCGAGCCGATCGTCCCGGGCTGGCCGGAGTAGCGGACCTTCAGCGTGAACGAGCGGCCGGCCGGGACCGCCGTACGCAGCGTCACGAGCACCTTGCTACCGCGCTGGGCCCAGCGGGCCACGGTGATCCCGCTCGCGCTGAGCTTGGCGATGGTGAGCTCGTGCAGGTCGACCTGGAACGCCGTGACCGGCATGGTCGTCACGCAGGACAGGACGGCATCGCCGTCGAGGCGGTTGGACTCCGGGTTGTAGCGCAACGCCAGGTCATAGTGCGTGACGTCGTACGACGCATCGCCGTGATCGGGGACGTAGGGGTCGGTGCCGGTCAAGCTCAACTCTCCCGTTCAGGCTGGTCGCCGTCCCAGGGCCCGATCGGGTTGCCGATCCAGCGGGTCCGCTGCGGGACGCCCTCCCCGCGCATCACCAGCGACACCGGTCCGACGGTTGCGTGCCGTCCGATCGTCGCCGCTGGGAGGATGACGCTGTTGGGTCCCAGGGTCGCTCCTGCCTTGATCGTCACCCGGTCCATGCTCAGGACCCGGTCGTGGAAGAGATGAGTCTGCACCACGCAGCCGGTGTTGACGACGGAGCCGTCCCCGAGCTCGATCAGATCGGTCTCCGGGAGCCAGTAGGTATCGCACCAGACGCCGCGCCCGATCTTCGCCCCGAGCAGCCGCAGCCAGGCGTTCAAGGCGGCCGTGCCCTGGGTCACCGACGCGAACCATGGAGCAGCCAGCACCTCGATGAAGGTGTCGGCTAGCTCGTTGCGCCAGACGAACCCGGACCACAGCGGGTGCTCGGAGCGTCGGTGCCGCCCGACCAGGACCCACTTGGCGAGGACGGCCAGGGCGGCCGCGGTCAGCCCGGCGGCGATCATCACCAGCCCGCCGAGGGCGAGCGCCAGCACCGGGCCCCAGAGCCGGCCGTGGGAGAGCACGCCGAGCAGCGCGAGCCCGACCAGCAGGTGCAGCAGGACGCCGCACAGCATCGGCACCACGCGGGCCAGCTCGACCAGGGCGCGCAGCACCCGCAACCGGGTCGGCGGGTCGTAGGTGCGGCTCGAGTCGGCCTCGCCCGTCGTACGCCGCAATCTGGTCGGGGGACTGCCCATCCACGACGAGCCAGCCTTCGCCCGCGTCCGCGCCGGAGCTGCCGAGAGCACCGCCACCAGCGCCGATTTGGGCACCTTGCGACCCGGCGCCGCCATCCCGGAGTTGCCGATGAACGCGCGCTTGCCGATCTTGACGTGCTCGACGCGGATCCAGCCGCCGCCGAGCTCGTAGCAGCCGATCAGGGTGTCATCGGCCAGGAAGGCGTGGTCGTTGACGTGCGTGAAGCGCGGCAGCAGCAGCACCGTGGACGCCTCGACGCCGTCGCCGATCTCGGCGCCGAGCAGTCGCAGCCAGGTTGGCGTCAGCGCACTGGAGTACAACGGGAACAGCCAGGTCCGGGCCTCGTCGAGGACCCGCAGCGTCGCCCAGATCCGTACGCCGGCCGCGGACCGCACGGCGACGTGGCCTGCCTGCATCCCGATCGCGAGCAGACGCACCAGCAGCAGCACGGCGAGCGCGAGGACCAGGTAGCCGACCAGAGCGGCCACGGGCAACAGCGGCAGCCCGGCCCTGAACGCCGCGCCGATCGTCTGCTCGCCGTTGACCGCGGGCCAGAGCACGCCGAGCCCAGCCAGGATCGCCAGTCCCGGCAACGAGGAGATCACTAGCGCGGCGACGGCGTAGGCGAGCACCCAGGCGCGGTTCGTCGGCGGCGGGTCGGTCGACCACGGGCCGCGGGCATGCCGCGCGACCCGCTCTGCGGGCGAGCCGGACCAGAACTGGTCGGGCCGGACCTTCCCGATCACCAACGAGCCGGGCGCGATCTCGGCGTCGTGGCCGACCTCGGCGCCGGGCGCCAGGGTGCTGCGAGCCCCTATCCGCGAGCGCTCGCCGACCACCATCGCGCCGATGTGCACGACGTCCCCGTCGATCCAGTAGCCGCGCAGATCGACCTCGGGCTCGATCGCCGCGCCGTCCCCGACGGTGATCAGCCCGGTGACTGGCGGCAGCGTGTGGACGTCGGCGTCGGCACCGATCTCGGCGCCGAGCAGGCGGGCGTAGAACGGGAACCAGACCGCACCCGAGAGCCCGGTCGCGGCCAGCTCGTCCTGGATCCGGTCGGCCAGCCAGAGCTTCAGGTGCACCCGGCCGCCGCGCGGGTAGGAGCCGGGGCCGACGCCGTTCAGCACCAGCCGCGCCAGGCCGGCGGCGAGCAGCATCCGGCCCGGCGGGAGCAGGAACACGACCGCCATCAGCAGGGTCACGGCCAGCGACGTACGCGGAATCCAGGCGGCGTCGCTCAGCCGCCCTCCGACCTCGCCGGCGACCAGCAGCCAGGCGACCCAGCGGGCCGCGGCGAGCATCCGCAGCGGCAGCAGGGCGGCGAGCTGGCCGAGCTGGGTCTTGTGCGGGATCGGCAGCACCTGGCGGGTGGAGGTGACGATCGTGCCGCCGTGGTCCTCGAGCGCCGCGGCCAGCGTCGCCACCGTCGGGTTCTCGTACAGGTCGCCGACAGCGATCTCCGGGTACCGCTCGCGGAGCCGGCTGACCACTTGGGCGGCGGTCAAGGAGCCACCGCCGAAGTCGAAGAAGTCGTCCTTGACCGAGATGACCTCGGCGCCGAGGACATCAGCCCAGATCTCCGCGATCCAGGCGTGCAGCCCGTCCAGGGCGGTTGCCACGGCACTCTTCGGCAGCGGCCAGGGCAGGGCGTCGCGGTCGACCTTGCCCGAGGTCCGGGTCGGCAGGGCGTCCAGCACGGTGAGGCGGGGCACCAGTGCCGCCGGCATCCGGTGCCGCAGCACCTCCAGGCAGGCGGCCGCGTCGTACGTCGCGTCGACAGCGAGGTAGCCGATCAGCAGTTTGTTGCCGGACTTGCTGGCTCGGACCGCCGCTGCGGCGCCGACCACGCCGGGGAGCCGGAGCAGCTGCTCGTCGATCTCGCCGAGCTCGATCCGGCGGCCGCCGAGCTTGATCTGGTCGTCCGAGCGGCCTGCGAACACCAGGCCGCCGGGGTCGTTGACCACGATGTCGCCGGACCGGTAGGCGCGCTCCCAGCCCAGGGTCGGCATCGGGGCGTACTTCTCGGCGTCCTTGGCCGGGTCGAGGTAGCGGGCCAGCCCGACGCCGCCGATGATCAGCTCGCCCGAGTCGCCCAGCGCCACCGGGTCGCCCTCTGGGTCGACGACGGCCAGGTCCCAGCCGTCCAGCGGCAACCCGATCCGGACCGGGTCCGTCCCGTCGAGCTGGGTGCCGCAGGCCACGACGGTGGCCTCGGTCGGGCCGTAGGTGTTCCAGACCTCGCGCCCGGGCGCCTGCAACCGGGTGGCGAGCTCCGCGGGGCAGGCCTCGCCGCCCATGATCAGCAGCCGCACCTTGTCCAGCGAAGAGGCCGGCCACAGCGCGACCAAGGTCGGGACGGTGGAGACGATCGTGATGTCGTTGGCGACCAGCCAAGGACCGACGTCGACGCCGGAGCGGACCAGCGAGCGCGGCGCCGGGACCAGGCAGCCGCCGTAGGCCCAGGCGAGCCACATCTCCTCGCAGCTGGCGTCGAAGGCGACCGAGAGGCCGGCCATCACCCGGTCGCCGGGGCCGATCGGGGTCTCCTGCAGGAACATCCGCGACTCAGCGTCCACGAAGGCTGCGGCGTTGCGGTGCGTGACGGCGACGCCCTTCGGCGTACCGGTCGAGCCGGAGGTGAAGATGACCCAGGCGTCGTCGGCAGGGGTCGCGGTGGGGTCGTCCTCGGCAGGATCCAGCTGCTCGGCGCCCGCGGTCATCGGCGGCGCCGCGATGGCGAGGTCGTTGCCGATCACGGCGCGGGCGCCGGACTCGGCGAACACGATCCGGGCCCGCTCGTCGGGGTCCTCGGCGTCGACCGGCACGTACGCCGCCCCGGCATGCAGGGCGCCGAGGATCGCGACGTACAGATCGGTGGTGCCGGAGCGGATCCGGATGCCGACCTTGTCGCCGCGGCGTACCCCCGCCTCGTGCAGCCGGTCGGCGACATCGTGGGCGGCCTCGGCCAGCTCGGCGTAGGTGAGCACGCCGACGCCGCTGTCCAGCGCGAGCGCGCTCGGGAAAGCCTCGACCACCTCGCTGAAGATGTCGACCAGGGTGCGCTCGGCGGGGGCGAAGGCGCCGCGCAGCAGCGCCTCGGGTACGGGGTGCGTCACAAGCGCGGAGTGTGTCGGCTCAAGGTGAACAGTTGGGTTCATCTCCCGTTCACTGTCGTACGTTCATGTTTCGACCCTGGGCAGGCTCTTCCCCGGATCAGGTTTCCGTGCACACAATGTCACTGCCCCGCAGATCGGCCTTCCCCGTGTCGTTTGTCAGGAGTGCAGCGTGACCGAGAGCAACGAACAGCATTTCGTGAAGATCATCGAGGACCTCTCCGGCGAGTACGCCGGCACGCTGGGTGCCGACGCCGTGCACGCGGCTGTCGCCAAGTACCGCACCGAGCTCGAGCCGGCAGCGCGGATCACCGACTTCATCCCGGTGCTGGTGCGCCGGTACGCCCGTGAGGAGCTGCAGCTCGCCGCGGGGCGCGAGTCCGCCATCGCGGTCTGAGATTCAGTCGGCAGGCACGCTCGCGCAGGTGTTGACCGCCGGCTTGCCTGCGAAGCGCGCGCTGAAGAAGGCGAGTGCCCCGGAGGCGCCGGTGACTGCCTCGCTGATGTGCTCGGCGAGGGCGTGCTCGACGTGCTGCACGGTGACGCCGGCATCGCAGTAGCGGTGCATCATCTCCCGGTCGCGGTTGATCGGAGCCAGCTCGTCGTGGATCGCGTGATAGTCGTAGACCGGCGCGGTCGGCGTACCGGCGGTGCCGAGCGGGCTGTTGGAGCGCAGAAGGTCCGCGACCGCCGGGGTGTCGAGTGCGTTCGGGAAGGCCTCGATGTCGGCCAGCGAGAGACCCGGGTAGCGCAGGACCCCCTCGGCGATGCAGTCGTTGGCTGCGGCCGCGATCTTCTTCTTCCCTGAAGCGCTCAGGTACCGGCCCAGGCCGGCCTCGGGGAAGGCGCGCAGCGGTCCGTTGACGCCCATCGCGATCGCCCCGCCGAACGCGGTGCCGCTGAAGTCGTCGATCGTCGAGCGGATGTCGCCGACGAGGCCGCCGAGCGCGACGCCCTGCACGTTCAGCGCCGGCGCGTAGTCGGTCTGCAGCTGCGCAGCGATGCTGCTAGCAATGCTTCCGCCGGAGTAGCCCCAGAGCCCGACGGGAGTGCTCGCGGGCAGCCCGGCCGGGGCGAACGCGAGGCTGGCCCTGACGCCGTCCAGGACGGCCTGGCCCTCCAGCCGTCCGGCGAGGAACTCCGAGTCCGGGCCCTCGTAGTCCGGGACGGTCACCGCCCAGCCCTCCGCCAGCGCCGCGGCCATCAGGCCGGTCTCGGCAGCGGCACTGCCGCCGGAGAACACCACCCCGGCGCGCAGGCCGAACGACGGCGCGCAGTCCTGCGAGACCCCGTCCTCCGCGGTCTGGTAGGACACCAGCGGCCGCGGGCCAGCGCCCTTCCAAGGAATCGTCGGCACCATCAAGGTCACCACCGTCGCCGTGGGATCGCCGTGCGAGTCGTTGGTCCGGTACAGGATCTGCCAGGACGTCGCGGGCATCGGCACCAGGTACGCGTACGCCGTGATCCTCCTGGACGCGATCACGGCTCCGTCCGGGTACGACGCGATGTTGGCTGGCACGTCGTAGAACGGGTCGTTCCCGGGTGCCGGGACGGCCGAGGCAGTACCGGCCGGGACCGCCAGCAGGGCGGTGGCGACGAGGGTGGCGAGGGCGAGCAGGACGATCGAGATGCGCTGCATGGGCGGTCCTGAGGGTGAGTGGAGAGTTACATCTGCGCGAGCTCGCGCTTGAGCACTTTGCCCGTGGGGTTGCGTGGCAGTTCATCGAGGAAGATCACGTCGCGTGGCGACTTGTAGCGGGCGAGGTTGTCCTTGACGAAGTCCTGGACCCCGCTCGCGTCCAGGTTCGCGCCCGGCTTGAGCACCACGAAGGCGCGCAGCCGCTGGCCGAACGAGTCGTCCTCGGCACCGAGCACGGCAGCATCCGCGATCGCCGGGTGCGTGACGAGCAGCTCCTCGACCTCACGGGGGAAGACGTTCTCGCCTCCGGAGATGATCATCTCGTCGTCGCGGCCGTCGATGTAGAGCCGGCCGACGGCGTCGAAGTGGCCGACATCGCCGGTAGCCATCAGGCCGTCGATGATGTCCTTCCCTCCTCCGCCGGTGTAACCCTCGAACGGCGCCGTGGTGCCGACGAAGATCCGCCCGGTCCGTCCCTGGGCCAGCGCCGTGCCGTCGTCGGCGAGGATCTTGATCCGTACGCCGAGGCACGGCCGCCCGACCGAGGTCGGCTCCTCCCGTACGTCGTCGGGCGTTGCCAGCGTCGCCACCGAGACCTCCGTCGATCCGTAGAGGTTGTAGATGACCTCGCCGATCAGCTCTGAGACCTGCTTGGACACCTGCGCCGGCAGCTGCGAGCCGGCGGTGAAGGCACAGCGCAGCGAGCTGACGTCGTACTCGTTGATCACCTCGGGGCCGAGCTCGACGACGCGCTGCAGCATCACCGGCACGACGCAGATGGTCGCGGCCTTGTGCTCGGCGATATCGGCGAGCAATTGCCGCGGGTCGAACTTGGTGCGTAGCACCAGCTTGTTGCCGACCGAGATCGCCAGCAGCGCCAGCAGCAGCCCGGTGCCGTGGAACAGCGGCGGGCCCATCACGGTCGCCTCGCCGGAGCGCATCGGCATCCGGTCCAGGACGCCGCCGGGGATCGCGAAGCCCTTCGGGTCGGCCCGGGGAGCGCCCTTCGGCGTACCAGTGGTGCCGCTGGTGAGCAGCACGATCCGGCCGGGCTTGGCCGGCGCAGACGGCAGCACCGGCGCGCCGTCGGCGATCAACCGGTCGAGGTCGTCGGTGGTCGCGCCGGAGACGTCCACGGCATACGTGCCGAACCGGGGTGCCACCTCGGTCAGGAGCGGGGCGAACTCTTCGTCGTGGACCAGCAGGTCGACGCCCTCGCGCTCGCAGACCTCGGCGGCCTGACGCGCCGAGAACGACGTGTTCAGCCACAGGCTGCGCAGGCCTGCGCGCGAGGCCGCGAAGCCCACGACCAGCGGGGCGCGGTGATTGCGGCACAGCATCGCGATGCCGTCGCCCGGCTTCAGGCCGAGGTCGAGCAGCGCATTGGCCAGCCGGTTGATCAGCTCGTCGAACTCGAGGTAGCTGATCTCACCGCGCTCGTCGGCGATGGCGGGCGAGTCGGGGTGCCGGAGGGCGGCGAGGTGGACCGCCGAGCCGAACGGGCCGAACGCGCTGAGCGTCTTGACGATGCTCACCATCTTGACCGGCGAGGAACCGCCGATGGCCCCGGCCTTGAAGAGGGCCAGCAGGGCGCGTGCCTCGATGCCTGCGCGGTTCACCAGGTCGACAGGGGTGGTCATGGTTCTCCTCAGGTCCGGCGCGGTCGTTCGGGGAGCAACGTACTCGCGTCCGGCCCGGCTCGCAGCAGTCCTTCGCGGACGAGGCGAGTTGTCGGTTTCGCGTGATGAGGCGCGGGTCGCGGTGTTTCCAGGGTGTGGCCGCCGCCTCGAGCAGGCGGCGGCCCTCCCTCTCACCCTCAGGAGGACCTCATGCACGTCCACTCCGGGCCGAGCCGTGTCCTGGTCCTGGCGGCGTTCTCCGCGCTCATGATCGCCGCGATGCTGGTCCTGTCCTGGCGGCTGGCGGCGCCGAGTGCCAGCGGTTCCGGCCAGCATCCGTCACGGGGAGCCGTGAGCCGG
The DNA here is from genome assembly GCA_035695505.1 of Marmoricola sp. GTDB lineage: Bacteria > Actinomycetota > Actinomycetes > Propionibacteriales > Nocardioidaceae > Marmoricola. The sequence goes on from DASRRQ010000014.1 coordinate 27,688, forward strand.
TC
>DASRRQ010000015.1:0-20936 GCA_035695505.1 Marmoricola sp.
GGCAGCACCGCCATCCTCACCGGCACCAAGGTCTTCATCTCCCCCGTCGCAGCAGGCCTGCTCGACAAGACCTTCGGCACCACCGCCGTCACCGGAGACCTCCTGGTCGGCGTCGCCACCATCACCGTGAACGTCGGCTGACCCGAGCCACCAGCTCTCCCGCGCAACGCAGAACGGGCCCGACCATCGCGGTCGGGCCCGTTCTGCGTCCCGGTCAGACGAGCCGGGCGGCACGCAGCGTGAAGGACTCGTCCTCGCGCAGCCTGCCGACCCTGCTCAACGCGGCCGCCGTGGTGCGCCGACCACATCGCCGGGCGGCGTGGTCATCGGCAGCGAGCTCGATAAGCACCGCGATCGAGCGTTCGAAAGCCCGCGCGCTCGGGAACGCTGGCACGCACAGCCGGTGGACGCAGGCCAGCTCCATGAGCAGGAAGTGCCCATGCCTGCGGTGCGCGTCCTCGTGAGCGACGATCGCCCCGAGCTCGGGAGCCGTGAGCGCCGCGATCAGCTCGCTGGAGACCACGATCAGGCCGCCGTTGCCGGGGATGGTCATCGCCACCGAGGACGTGCCGGGCGCAATGACCACGGGGGTCCCGGCTACCAGGCACAGCGCCCCGTGCTGCAGGTAGTGCTCGGCAAGCGAGCGGCGTACCCGGTGGTTGGAGCGGAGCAGCGGCACCGCCCGGTACAGGGCCAGGCTGATCAGCCCGCCGACCGCGGCACAGAGCACCCAGCTGAGCACGAAGATCGCGACGTTCGCGACCACGGTGCTGTCCCGAGCCTCGCCTGTGCGCGTCGGCGCGGCTGCGACGGACAGGGTGCGCGCGATCAGCAGGCCGAGACTGGCCACCAGTGCCGCGACACCTGTGCCGAGTGAGACCAGCCACCCGACGAGAGCAGCGCGCGGATACCGGTAGGACCATGTGCGTCCGGCGAGTACGACGGGCGCGAGCATCATCGTCGCGGCCGCATAGCCGAGCAGCGTCACCGCCCACCCGAACATGATTCAGTCGTTCCGCTGGTGGCCCGCGTCGATCGCGCGGCGCAGAACCGCGACGTCCTCGGCATCGAGGGCGCCGGCGAAGTTGAGTAGTGCCCCGGTGCGGTCGTTGCTGCGCAGCAGCGTCTCGATCATCGTTCCAGCGGCCGCATCGGCGTCGTGCTCGACCAGGCTGAAGCCGTAGTCGCCGTCGGTGCCGACCGACCGGTGGATCTGCCCCGCCCGTCGCAGCCGGTCGAGCACGGTGAGCAGCGTGGTCATCCCGGGCACCGGGTCGTTGAACCGCTCGCGGATCTCCCGGGCAGTCAACGATCGCTCGCTGTGCAGCAGGACCTCGGTCACCGCGGCCTTCAGAGCACCGTGCGGACGCCGCGGTGCCGTCGGGTCAGATCGGCTCATGCTCAGCCTTCCAGCAATCGTTGTCCGGCGTACGACTCTACGGCCGAGCGGGCCGGCGCCGCGAAGACGGCGCTGCCCACGTGAGTCGTGAACTGGTTGAGGGCGTCGTGCCCCGACGTCAGCGACCGCTGGATCGGCACGAAGCCACGCTCGACGTCGGCCTGCCAGGCCAGGAAGACCAGGCCGGAGTCGCGAGCGCCGTCGGGATCGAGACCGTCGTCGAAGTTCCAGCTGCGCCGGTAGATCCGGGCGCCGGCGGTGTTGCGGGCATTGGCGAGGCGGATATGGGCATGCGGGCTGATCAGCAGGCCGCCGCTGCTGCTCCGCAGATCGAGGTCGACGGGGTCATGCTCGAGGTCGCTCCCGAAGGCCGCACCGTTCGAGGTGTGCCGACCGATCACCGCGTCCCGGTCCGCCACCGAGTTGCCGAACCAGCCGTCCAGGTCGATCCTGATGCGACGGGCGACCAGGTAGCTGCCCGCATGCATCCAGGATGACGCGTCGGTGACCAGCACCGTCGATCGCCACAGCGGGCTGCCGAGCGCAGGGTTGTCGGTCCCGTCGAGGTGCCCCATCAGGTTGCGGCCGGTCCCGTCCGGCGACACCGAGGCAGCCGCGGTCGCGCGGAACCCGCGCCAGGACCAGCGCGAGGTCCAGGGCCCCGCGGCGGCCGCACGTACCGCTTGCACCGCCCCAGCCAGGGCGATCGGATCCTCGGCACCGATCTGAACCGTCAGGTCACCGCCGACCTGGCGCGGGTCGAGCCGGTCGCCGGCGAAGGCAGGCAGCTCGCCGAACGCTGCTGGGGCTGCGGATGCCAGTCCGCACGCCTCGAGCAGCGTGTGCCCGATCCCGGGGGTGATCTGCAGATTGGCCGGGAGCAACCCGAGGCTGGCCGTTGCAACCGGACCGAGGTCGGTGCCGGCGGCCGCCCGGCTCGCGAGGTCGCCGAGACGGCGGAGTAGATCGACTGTCGCTCGACGAGATGCCGTCGCACTGCGCCGTACGCCGGGGGCGAGGTCCAGCGTCAGGACCTGGCCGAAGGCCGGGACCCGGTCAAGCAGGCCTTGCGGGGCGTCGGCACTGCGGACCCGGCTCGCCGCAGGCTCCAGCCGTGGGCCGACGCGCGGCTCGCCGACGCTCGACTGGCGGGTGGGCGTGGTTGATCCGTGGGCGAGATGGTCCCCGAGAGCCCCGAGCGCTGCACCGGCTGCGCCGGCACCACCGGCCCAGGAGAGCACCCGGCGCCGGGACACCGATGCCGGAGGAGTCTGCGGGGAGTCGGCCATGTCAGGACTGGGGCCGCTGCTCGCGGCTGATGACGGGGAACGGCCCGGTGACGACGAGCCCGCTCCGGAACCGCCAGGTCATCTGGACCTGGTCGCCGGGGCTCAGCTCCTCGGTCATCTTCGTGAGCATGACGTGGTCGCCGCCGGGTTGGAGCTGCACGTGGCCGTGGGCGGGGACGGTGAGCGAGACGAGCCGGGTCATCGTGCCGGCGGAGCCGTTCGCGGTGCTCACGTCCTGGTGGAGCATGGCCGTCGCCACGTTCGCGGTGACCGAGACCAGGGTCTGCGCGGTCGAGCCGGAGTTGCTGAGCTCGGCGTACGCGACGCTGTCCGCGATGCCCAGGCCGGGGCTGGGGCTGCTCATGTCCATCCCGGGCATCGAGTCACCGCTCCCGCTCGTCGTGGTCGCTGCGACCCAGCCGTGCGAGACGGTGATCGCGCCAGCGGAGATCGTCGCGAGCTTGGGCCCGGAGTTGTGGGCCGACGTCGGAGTCGAGGACCCGCAGCCCGCGAGGACAGCGGTCCCGATGAGCACCCCGACGACTACCGGGAGCAGCGTTGCGGGCCTCACGAGTGCACGTACTTCTTGACCAGGACCGGGAGCGCGGCCCGGTACGCCGCCACCCCGGCGAGCTCGTCGAAGTACCCGACGGCACGACCGCCGCTCTCCAGGACGAGGACCTGTGCGCCGTGGGTGACCTGGTAGTCGCCCTTCTTCTTCACCGGTGCCGCGATCCCGATGCCGTAGGTCTTGGCCGCGGTGATGACCTGGCCGATCGGTGCCCGACCACCGGTGAAGGTCGGGTCGAAAGCGGAGAGCCAGCCCTTGATCTGGGGCAGGGTGTCGCGGGCCGGGTCGGTGCTGACGAACTGGACCGCGATCTTGGCGCGCACCGAGCTCGGCAGGTGGCTCAAGGCGGCGGTCAGGTCGGCCATCGTCGTCGGGCAGATGTCCGGGCAGCTGGTGTAACCGAAGTAGAGCAGCGTGAGCTTGCCCGCCTGGGTCGCGTCGTAGCGCCAGGTGCTGCCGCCCACGTCGGTGACCGCGGCATGCGCCGGCCCGAGCGGTGCGCCCGGTACGACCTGGTAGTTCTCCAGGCTGCCCAGCCCCGGGAAGGACGATGCTGCCGGGGCCGAGCCGCAGCCGCTCAGGACCGCAAGGCACGCGACGAGCCCCACCAGCACTCTGACCATCAACCTGCCCCGCCGTTCTCCGCTGGTCGTTCTACGAGATGTCGAACGCCAGTAGAGCACGCCAGCCCAAACCCGATCAGAGCCGGGGGCCGTGCCCGTCGATCGCGCGCGTGAAGGCCGCGATTGCCTGCGGGTCGGTCTCGCCGAGCAGCAGCACCTGATCGCCCGCGCGCAGCCGGGTGTCGTGGCGAGGCTCGACGTAGTGGCCGTCCCGACTGATCATGCTGATCCAGGTGCTCTCGCCCAGCTCGAGGTCGCTGATCGCGGTGCCGTCGGCTGCGGCTCCGGCGGCCACGACATGGCGTTGCATCTCGGGGGGCTCGGACCGGAACCTCATCCCCAACGACCAGGGCTCAGGGTCGACACTGCTCATCGGGATGCCGAAGACCCGGGTCATCTGGGGCACCAGGCCGCCTTGGATCAGCACCGAGGCGAGGACGACGACGAAGATCGTGCCGTAGACGCGACCCGCTCCCGCAGGGTGTGCCTCGAGCACGAAGATCCCGAGCAGGATGGGCACTGCTCCTTTGAGCCCCGCGAGCAGTACGAACGCCCGCTCCCCCGGCCGCAGATCGACCACGGTCATCAGCACCCCGACAGCGAGAGGGCGGATGACCAGGCCGAGCAGGAGGGCGATCAACAGCCCGGCGCCGAGGACGTCCCAGTGCCAGATCGCGTGCAGGTCGACGCTCAGCCCTAGCACGGTGAACACGACGATCTCGGCGAGGCTCGACAGCCCGGAGGCGAACCGTTCGATCTCGCGCTTGTACGGCGCGCGCACGTCCCCGCAGACGACTCCGGCGAGCAGCACGGCCAGGAACCCGGAGCCGTTGAGCACCTCGGCGAGGCCGTACACGCACGCGGCGAAGGCGAGCGCGCGGATCGGGTAGAGCGCCTCGTTCGGCAGGGCGATCCGCCGCATCACCGGCACGAGCAGATAGCCGCCGGCGACACCGACCACGGCCCCGACCGCCATCTGCAGCAGGAACGAGCCGATTCCCATCGCGATGGCGTGACCACCGGACCCGTGCGCTCCGATCAGCACGACCATCAAGGCGATGCCGACCGGGTCGTTCATCGCGGCTTCGCCCTTGAGGATCGTGCCCGTCCGGCCGGTGATCTCGCGACGCCCGAGGACAGCGAAGACGGTCGCCGGATCGGTCGGCGACAACGCGGTGCCGAGCAGGAGCGCGAGGTGCCAGTCGAAGCCGAGCAGGAGGTGCGCGACGAGGGCGAGCGACCCTGCGGTGACCAGCGTGCCGGCCACACCGATCCAGACGATCGGGAGCGCGGCCTCGCGGAAGGCGGGCATGCCGATCTGCAGGCCGCCGTCGAAGAGGATGAAGATGAGCGCGGCGGTCACGAGTCGCTCATCGACCTGCAGACTGAGCGACCCGAGCTTCGGGAGCCAGTCGGACGCCGCGGCTGCGGCCAGCAGGAACAAAGCCGGCGCGGGCACACGCAGTCGTTCGGTGAGCCGGCTGGAGAGGGCTGCGAGCAGCACAGCGGCTGCGACGAGCAGGATCATCAGCCCGAAGGGCTGCAGGTCGGTCACCGGCCGCGCCTGCTCACGGCGAGCGCAGACCCTGAAGCGCTGCGCTGTAGTCGACCCATCCCACGATTGTGCCGTCCTGGAGGACCGGGACGGCGCCGCACCCGCTGGAGTCGAGCGCATCGATCGCGGCGTGGATGTCATCGGTCGGACGGATCGTGGTCGGTCTCTCGACGAGATCGCCGGCAGTGAGCCCGCGACCGCTGGGCTCGCTCAGGGCGTCGGCGACCTCGCGCGCGGTCAGCACCCCGCCGTAGGACCCGTCCGCCTGCTCGATCGGCAGGACCCCGTACGCCGAGCGTGCCAACGCCGCTGCAGTGCTCTCGAGGTCGGCAGTCGACGCGATCGCTGCAGGTGCCTGCCGCATGATGCTCGCGACCGGCGCCGCGGTGGCGATGGTCTCGACGACGCCGAGGGCGACTCCGCGACGGCGCAGCTTGAGGGTGTAGATGGTGTCGCTGCTCAGCACGTGGGACACCCCGGTCGCCAGCACGATCGCCATCATCAGCGGCAGGATGATCGAGTACTCGCCGGTCAGCTCGAACAAGATGACCACGGCGGTGATCGGCGCCCGCGCCGCACCGGCGAACACGGCCCCCATCCCGATCAGGCCGTACGCCCCGACCGGGCCGGCGCTGCCGGGAGCGAGATGCTGGGCGACCTCTCCGAAGCCGGATCCCAGCATCGCGCCGATGAACAGGCTGGGCGCGAAGACGCCGCCGGAGCCGCCGATCCCGATGGTCAGCGACGTCGCCACCATCTTCGACAGCAGCAGCACCACCAGGAAACCCAGGGCGTAGTGGTGCGCGATCGCGTTGCCCAGGACCGGGTACCCGACGCCGTACATCTGCGGCACGAGGAGCAGCAGGACGCCGAGCCCCAGGCCCCCGACCGCGGGACGGAGCCACTCGGGACCGCGCCATACCGCGTCGCAGAGATCCTCGATGGCGTACAGCACCCGGGTGAAGCCGACACCGACGACACCGGCCAGGACCCCGAGGACGGCGAAGAGCGCGAACTCGGCCGGGCTGGTCACCGTGAACGCCGGCAGACGCAGGAAAGGCTCGTCGCCCAGGAACGCCCGACCGATCACCGAGGCCGTGACCGAGGCCAGGACCACCATCCCGAACGACTGCGGGGCGAAGTTCGCGAGGATCAGCTCCATCGCGAAGAAGACGCCGGCCAAAGGCGCGTTGAACGTCGCCGCGATCCCGCCTGCGGCACCGCAGGCGACCAGCACGCGCAACCGTGGCTCGGGCATCCGCAGGATCCGGCCCAGGGTCGATCCCAGGGCGGACCCGATCTGCACGATCGGGCCCTCGCGGCCGACCGAGCCGCCGCCGCCGAGGCATAGCGCCGAGGCCAGCGCCTTGACGCCGGCGACTTGTGGCGGGATGCGGCCGCCCTTCTTCGCCACGGCGAACATCACCTCCGGCACCCCGTGCCCGCGCGCCTCCGGCGCGAAGAAGTAGACCAACGGCCCGTAGAGAAGTCCCGCCACCACCGGCGTCCCGAGGACGAACCACGGCCCGAGCGCGGGAAGGTAGGCGCTGGCCGCTCCGGGCACGGCCGCGTAGTCGACGTGGCCGGTCAGAGCCAGCGTGAAGCCCTTGATCAGCCAGCGGAACCCAACGGCGAACAGGCCCGCTGTGGCACCGACGGTCAGTGCGGACGCGAGGAGGCCACCCGAGGATGTCCGAGCCCACTCGGTCGCCGTCGTCACCCAACCGAAGTCACGGCGGGTCGGGGTTGCGGCATCCACAGACATAGTTGCATTATGCAATGATTGCGTAGCGCAAGACCAATCGGAGGAGGGCAGTGATGGCCTCGGAGCAGCCGGCGGCACGGGAGCCTGATGATGCGCTCGACGACTTTGTGACGGCCGTCCTCACGGCATCGCGGGTCCTGGTCGGAGTCTCGGCCCAGTCGCTGATGCAGGTTGAGGACCAGGTCACCCCGACCCAGTTCCGGACCCTGGTCGTGCTCGCCAGTCACGGTCAGACCCGGCTGAACAAGCTCGCCGAGCGGCTCGGGGTCAACCCCTCGACCGCACAGCGCAGCGTGGACCGCCTCATCGCAGCCGGCTTCGTCGCCAGGCGCGAAAACGATCACGACCGCCGCGAGGTCGTCATCGAGCTCACCGGCAGTGGCCGCGACGTCGTGGACCAGGTCACCCGCCTGCGCCGTCAGGCGATCACCGGCATCGTCAGCGCCATCCCCGCTGGCCGCCGCCGCGACCTCGTCGACGCTCTCGTGGAGTTCGCGGCAGCAGCTGATGAACCCCTGGCAGCAAGCGACCATGCTCTGAGCCTCGGCTGGTGAGTGGGTTCGCGCAGCCTTACTAGAGCCAGTCAGGCCGGCGGATCCGTGTCGGGCGGACGTCCGAGCGCACTCAGGTCGGTCCCGGCCTCCGGTAGCGCGATGACCGGCTCGATGATGCCGGTGAAGCCGTGGGTCGCCTCGGCCAGCGCGACCAGGTTCGCCGGGGAGTAGCTCCCCGCCTCATAGTTCGCCACGACGCTGCTGGCCACGCGGATCGAGAGCGCCCGCGGGTTGGAGAGACGGCGCAGGCCGCCTTCGAACGTGTCGTCCGGGGCGCCGATCCCCAGCTTCTGCTTGGCCGCCAGGATCACGTTGTCTGCCTTGTACAGGGTGCTGAGCGAGTCGTGCCGGATGGGATCGGACCCGCTGTTCACGTAGAGCCCGAGGAGCGGAACGTCGAAGACCAGACCGGCGCTGTGGGCTTCACGGACCATCCACAGCAGAGCCGTGTCCGACAAGCCGGTCTGCGCATAGCCCCCGCCGACGTCTGAGTGCACACCCTCGAACCACACCTGCTTGACATCGGGGCCCTCGGCCTCTGGGGCTTTCGCGTGTGCCGGGGCCTCCCAGAGCGTGGGTGCGAACTTCAGGCGCTTCTCGTCGATCGCCATCGCATGCCGGGCGACCTTCACGCGTCCGCTGAGCTGGACGTCGTGGAACTGCGGCGCCTTGGCGATGCCGGGAACGCCGAGCGCCCCGACCGTGTCGAACACGCCGAGGAACCGCACCGGGGCCGCGTGACAATGGTCGTGCCTGAACTCATCCACGCTCTCGCCGATCGCACCTTCCGGCGGATCGACCCGTCGGTAGAGGAAGACGGCGTCCCGCAAGCGACCCTCGACGAGAGCATTGCGGGTGAGCAGGCCGATGTCCGCGATCATGCCTCCCAGCGACCGCGCGGTGTAGGCGCCACGACTGAAGCCGAAGAGGAAGATCTCGTCATCGGGCTCGTAGTTCAGAGCGAGGAACCGATAGCACTCGATCATGTTGTGCAACAGGCCGAAGCCGAACCCGCCACCGAGGAGCTTGTCTGCCTCGTAGCCTCCGGTCCCTACGCCGCTGACGTAGTAGACGAGCTGCTGCACATCGCCGGTCATGCCCGGGTTGCTTTGGACCGTCAGCGCGATCTTCTCGATGTTGGTGACATCGACGCTATCGGCCTTGTTCCACGTCCCATCGCAGCACACCACCAACCGCTTCATCCCTCGAGCGTCCCAGCCGATCCGCCACCCGCACATGGCCCGACTGGGCTATGGCGCTCGACCGGTGTCACCGGACACGCAGGGAATGAGAGCAGAAAGAAGCCAGCCGAATCGGCTCATTCCTCATGCTGACCGTCATCTGACTGATCAGGCACCTGTGGTCAGCGGAGCTCCAGGATCAGGTCGCCGACCTCGGCTGCGCGCGTGTCGGTGAATGCGATGCGTTGGACCGTGCCGTCGACCGGGGCCGTGATGTTGGCCTCCATCTTCATGGCCTCGATCGTCGCGATGACCTCCCCGGCAGCGACGCTGTCGCCCTCGGCGACCGTTACGGTGACGACGCCTTGGAACGGCGCCCCGATCTGCCCCTTCGAGGCGTCGGCCTTCTCGGCGGCAACAACGTCGGCCGATACGGAACGATCGCGCACCGAGATCGGCCGCAGCTGGCCGTTGATGGTCGTCATCACCGTCCGATAGCCGCGCTCGTCAGGTTCGCTGATCGCCTGGACGCCCAGGATCAGGGTCTTGGCGCCGCCGTCGAGCGGCACCTCGTGCTCCTCGTTGAACCGCAGCCCGTAGAGGTAGTCCATCGTGGAGAGCACCGAGACGTCGCCGAACCGGTTGCGGCTCTCCTCGAACTCCTTGGTCGGCCCGGGGAACAGCAGTCGGTTGAGGGTCACCTGCCGGGCTCGTCCTGCCTCGACCAGCATGGCAGCGTCCTCGGCGTCGAGCCCGGCAGCAGGAGCGGTCCAGGTGCGACCTGTCAGGGCCTTGGTGCGGAACGGCTCGGGCCAACCTGCCGGCGGGTCGCCGAGCTCGCCGGAGAGGAACCCGATCACCGAGTCGGGGATGTCGAAGCGGCCCGGGTCGTCTGCGAACTCGACCGGGTCGACCCCCTGGCCCACCAGTGCCAGGGCGAGGTCGCCGACTACCTTCGACGACGGGGTCACCTTCACGATGTTGCCGAGCATGTCGTTGGCGGCCGCGTACATGTCCTCGACCTCCTCGAACCTCTCGCCCAGACCGAGTGCGATCGCCTGCTGGCGCAGGTTGGAGAGCTGACCACCTGGGATCTCGTGGCGGTAGACCCGGCCCGTGGGCGCAGGCAGGCCCGACTCGAAGGGCGCGTAGACCCGGCGGGTCGCCTCCCAGTAAGGCTCGAGCGCGTTGACCGAAGCCAGCGAGAGGCCCGTCTCTCGGGCACCGTGATCGGTCGCGGACACCAGCGCGGACAAGGGCGGTTGCGACGTAGAACCGGCCATCGCCGCGCACGCCGCGTCGACCGCATCGACACCGGCGTCGATAGCGGCCAGCAGGGTTGCGAGCTGCCCGCCCGGGGTGTCGTGCGTGTGCAGATGCACCGGCAGGTCGAAATTCGACCGCAGGGCGCGCACCAGTGTGTGCGCCGCAGGGACCCGCAGGAGGCCGGCCATGTCCTTGATCGCGAGCACGTGCGCACCGGCCTCGACGATCCTCTCGGCAAGACGCAGGTAGTAGTCGAGCGTGTAGACCGTCTCGGCCGGGTCGGAAAGGTCGCCGGTGTAGCACAGCGCGACCTCGGCAAGAGTTGTCCCGGTCTCGCGGACCGCCTGGATCGCTGGCCGCATCTGCTCGACGTCGTTGAGTGCATCGAAGATCCGGAAGATGTCCAGACCCGTCGCTGCGGCCTCGGCCACGAACGCCGAGGTCACCTCCGTCGGGTACGGCGTGTACCCGACCGTGTTGCGCCCGCGGAGCAGCATCTGCAGGCAGATGTTCGGCACCGCCTCCCGCAGCGACGCCAACCGCTCCCATGGATCCTCGCTCAGAAAGCGCAGTGCCACGTCGTAGGTCGCACCGCCCCAGCACTCGAGGCTCAGCAGCTCGGGCGTCGTGCGGGAGACGTGGCCGGCGACCGAGATCAGGTCCCGAGTGCGGACCCGCGTCGCCAGCAACGACTGGTGGGCGTCACGGAACGTGGTGTCGGTGACCGCGACCCGGCCCTGGGCGCGCAGCCGTCGCGCGAACTCCTCCGGACCGACCTCGAGCAGCACGTGCCGACTGCCCGGTGGCGTGGCAGCACGCTGAGCGGCAGAGAGCTCCGGCAGCTTGGTCGCCGGGTCGACACTGACCGGCGGCTCCCCGAACGGTTGGTTGACGGTGACATCGGCCAGGAACCGCAGCAGCCGGGTGCCGCGGTCCGACGGGCCGCGTGCCTGCATCAGGTGCGGATGGGTCTCGATGAAGCTCGTCGTCAACCGGCCGGCGGAGAAGTCGGGGTCATCGAGGACAGCCTGCAGGAACGGTATGTTCGTCGAGACCCCGCTGATCCGGAACTCGCCGATGGCTCGGCGGGCCTTCTGCACGGCGTGGGAGAACGTGCGGCCGCGACACGTGAGCTTGGCCAGCATCGAGTCGAAGTGCGCCGAGACCTCGGCACCGGTGTACGTCGTACCGCCGTCCAGGCGTACACCGCCGCCGCCCGGGGACCGGTACGTCGTGATCTTGCCCGTGTCCGGGCGGAAGTCATTGGCCGGGTCCTCAGTCGTGATCCGGCACTGCAGCGCCGCTCCTCGGATCGACACGGTCTCCTGGGAGAGTCCCAAGTCGGCGAGTGTGGCCCCGCCGGCGATCCGCATCTGGGCCTGCACCAGGTCGACGTCGGTGATCTCCTCGGTGACGGTGTGCTCTACCTGGATCCGCGGGTTCATCTCGATGAAGACGTAGGTGCCGTCGGCTCCGAGCAGAAACTCCACGGTGCCGGCGTTGACGTAGCCGATCTCGCGCGCGAACCGCACCGCGTCGGCGCACATCCGGTCCCGGAGCGCCGGGTCGAGGTGCGGGGCGGGCGCGATCTCGACGACCTTCTGATGCCGGCGCTGCACCGAGCAGTCACGCTCGAACAGGTGCATCACGTGCCCGTCGCCATCGGCGAGGATCTGCACCTCGATGTGCCGCGCCTCCATCACCGCCTGCTCGATGAACACGGCTGCGTCGCCGAAGGCGCCCTCCGCCTCGCGCATGCAGGTCTCCACCGCATCGCGCAGGTCCTCGGGTCGGTCGACCTTGCGCATACCGCGACCGCCACCGCCGGCGACGGCCTTGACGAACAACGGGTACCGCAGGCCGCCGTCGACGGACCCGGATGAGCAGGCGGCCTCCGCCGATGCCACGAGCTCATCCGGGTTCGTTGACGGCGGCACGCTCGCCAGGGTCGGAACGCCGGCTGCCTTCGCCGCCGCGATCGCCCTGGCCTTGTTGCCGGTCAGCGTCAGCACCTCGGCGCTCGGACCGATGAAGATGATCCCTGCCGCGGCACACGCCTCGGCGAGTACAGGATTCTCTGAAAGGAACCCGTAGCCCGGGTAGACAGCGTCTGCCTGCGCCGCGACTGCGGCGGCGACGATTGCGGCGGGATCGAGGTAGGCCCGGACCGGATGGCCGCGCTCGCCGATCTCGTAGGCTTCGTCGGAGCGCAGCCGGTGCTCGGACCAGCGGTCCTCGTACGGGAACACCGCCACCGTCCTCGCACCGACCTCGGCGGCCGCGCGGAAGGCACGGATGGCGATCTCGCCCCTGTTCGCGACCAGGACCTTGGTGAACGGGGGTCGTGCGGGGGTGCTCGTCATCGGCAGCCTCTCGGGCGTCGCGGGCGGCTGAGGTCCAGCTCGGTACTGCAGGTCAGCCCCTCACCGCGGAGCGTAGATCGACGAGGTCGTGGTGGTCACCCGGCAGCGACCACCACGACCGGCCGTCAGTGCACTACTCGAGCTCGGACGCGGGAAGGACCACGCTCGACTTGATGTCCACTTTGTCCGGCGAGGTCGAGGCGCTGTCGCCGACCACGTTGATGGCCGTCATCGGGAGGCCGAGGAGGTTGCCGTCGCCGAAGGAGACGTTGCCCTGCGGGGTGTCGAACGACATCCCCTTCATCGCCGTGCTCACGGTCTTGCCGTCAGTGGACTTCGCCTTCTCGATGCCCGCCTGGAGCGCGAGCACGCTGACGTAACCCATCTCCTGCCAGGCCTGCGGGTCGGCTCCGCCGTTCATCGCCTTGAATGCGTTGATGAACGCCGTGTTGCTCGCGTTGGTGTAGGCAGACGGGGCGTACTGGTAGACAAACCACATATTCGGCGTCTTGGCGCCGAGCGCATGGTACGTCGGGTACGGCGCACCATTGTTCACGATGCCGGAGTAGTGCTGGAAGAAGTTGTACGACGGCGCCTGCTGGCCCAGACCGATCATGGTGCCGCCGAACGCCCCGGTGAACAGGCCGCTGTCCTTGGCACTGGTGTTCCCGATCGCCGAGACCAACGAGGTGATGTAGGAGCCGAACTGGGTGGCGTCCAAGGGGACGAACACGTTCTTGCCGACGGTCGCGGTCGGGTCTGCCGGAGCAAGGTACTTCTGGAACCCGGTCCACACCTCGTGCCCGAAGACGAAGTCGGGCTGGAGGCCCTGCCACTTCACCCCGGGGTACTCCCTGGCAGCGATCTCGGCGGAGCCCTTCGCACCCTCGCTGTCACCGGAGGAGACCTCGAAGAACGAGTCGTTCTTCTTGGTCGTGGTGAGTAGGTCCGAGGAGCACGTCGGGCTGACCTCGACGACGCCCAGCGCCTGAGCGACCGGTGACATCGCCAGGCAGTTGGGGTCGAAGGATCCGCCGATCACGAACTTGATGCCTTCCGAGGCCATCGACCGCAGGTAGGCGACTGACTTCGAGGTGTCCCCGAGGTCGTCCTTGACGACGAGCTTGATCTGACGGCCGTTGATCCCGCCCGCCTTGTTGATCATCGAGACCGCAGTGCGCGTGCCTTCGAGAGAATCCTTGGAGATCTCCGCCTGCGGGCCCGACAGCGTGCCGATGTACCCGATATCGAGGGGCCCAGAGGAATTGCTGCCTCCCGAGCTCTTCGCCCCGCACGCGGCCAGGGCCGGCGTCAACAGGACACACGCTGCCACTAGAAGGCGCGTGCTCCGCAACTTCGCTGACTTCATGTACAGACTCCACTTCTTGTGATTACTCGTCGATGACAACTCCGCAACTGCTTCCAACTTCCGAGTCGAGCGCGTCAGGTCGCGTACAACCCCATGACCTGACGCTGGACGGCACTGTTCGCCAGCAACGAGCCGGTGTCCCCGTCGAAGACGACCTGGCCCTTCTCGAGCGCGACCACGTGGTCGGCGAGGGCGGTGGCGAACTCGAAGTTCTGCTCGGCGAGGACCACCGTCATCGAAAGCTCCGAGCGGATCTCGGCCAGGATCCGCAGCAGCTCGGCGACGACCAGGGGCGCGAGGCCCTCGGTGGGCTCATCGAGCAGGAGTACCCGCGGGCGCGAGATCAGCGCCCGTGCGATCGCGAGCATCTGCTGCTCGCCACCGCTCAGGCCCGAGCCGCGTTGGCCGGCCAGCTCGCGCAACTGCGGGAACCACTCGTGGATGACGTCGACGTCCACGGTGCCTCGCTCGCTCGACGCGGCGTACCGGCCGAGCAGGAGGTTCTCGTGGACGGTGAGGTCACCGAAGATCCGCCGGTCGTCCGGCACGAGGACCAGACCGCTGCGCGCGAGGTTGTCCGACGCGACGTTGGTCGAGACGCTGCCGGAGAACCAGACCTCGCCGTCCTTGCGTACGCCGTCGTTCGCCAGCGACTTCAGCAGGGTCGACTTGCCGGCGCCGTTTCGGCCCATTACTGCCAGGACGCTCTCGGCCTCGACGGAGATGCTGACGTCGAACAACGCCTGCGCCGTGCCGTAGTAGGCCGACAGGTTCTTGGTTTCGAGCATCGGCGACATGGTCACCCACCCCCCAGGTAAGCGGCATTGACATCGTCCCGCGCACGGATCTCTTCGGGTTCGCCGGTGCACAGCACGGAGCCCCGCACGAGCACGGAGACCACGCCGGCAAGGCCGAACACCACGTTCATGTCGTGCTCGGTCAACAAGACCGCACAGCCCTGGGACTCATGGACCCGGCGGACAAGCTCCACGGTCGCGTGGGTCTCGGCCGGCGACATGCCGGCAGTCGGCTCGTCGAGCAGCAGGACCTTCGGCCCCTGCGCGACCACCATGACGATCTCGAGCAGCTTGCGATCGCCCTGGGAGAGCGCCCCGGCGTCCAGGTCGCCCAGCTGCGCCATCCCGTACTCCTCGAGGATCTCAGCAGCCTGCTGCTTCGCGCGCGTCATCCCTCGTGGCGAGAGGAGCGCGAGCCGGTGCATCGACTGGGCCACCAGCGCGAGCGCCACGTTCTCCTGGCAGGTCAGCGAGGGGAACAGTCGCGCGACCTGGTAGGCGCGCAGGACGCCGTGCTTCGCGCGCTTGTGCGAGGCCCACGAGGTGATGTCGACGCCGCCGAGCGAGACCGTGCCGGAGCTCGGCGCCATGCTCCCCGCGATGATGGAGAACAGCGTGCTCTTGCCGGCGCCGTTCGGGCCGATGACGGCATGGACCTGGCCCGGCTCGAGCGCGAGGTTGACCGACGACAGGGCAGCCTTGCCCGAGAAGTCGCGGTGCACGTTGTCCACGGCGATACGGCTCATGACGCACCGTCCTCGGTGAGACCGGCGAGCACGGACGTGGTCGTATCGATCGGTGCTCCCCGTGGCCGCCGCCTCCGGAGCGCGGTCCAGACCGACGTGCCGATCGACAGGATCCCGCCCGGCACGTAGATCACGATGATGACGAAGATCGCGCCGATGTAGAGGTTGTAGTTCGACGTCGCACCGCTCGAGAGCTGGATGGCGCTGTGGTAGACGAGTGCACCGATCGCCGGGCCCCAGAAGAAGTTCCGCCCACCCAGGAGCAGCATCACCACCGGTGTCGCCGACACGGTCCAGAAGAGGTTCTCCGGTGAGACCGCCTGGAACGTGTAGGCGTACAACGCCCCGGCCAGGCCAGCGAAGGCGCCAGACACCGTGAACGCGATCGCCCGGACGTAGCGCGTGTTGATGCCGAGGCCGGCGGCCCGGTGCGCGTCCTCGCGGATGGTCACCAGGAGATAGCCGAACGGCGACTTCCAGACGTAGAGCAGGACCAGCAGGCCGATGCCGGCGACAGCCGACACGAAGTACCAGACGTCGTAGGTGCTGACGAAGACGTGCGATCCGACCTTCGGGAAGGGGATGCCGGACAGGCCGTTGTAGCCGCCGAAGAAGCCGCCTGTCTGGGCCGCGGTGTAGGCGAGCTGCCCGATGGCGAGCGTCAGCATCGAGAACGCCAGCCCCGAACTGCGCGCCGTTGCCAGGGAGCACAGCGCGGCGGCGACCCCGGAGACGCCGAAGGAGATGAGCAGGCAGGGGACGACCTGGGGGATGTGGACCGATGTGAGCGCTGCCGTGTAGGCGCCGGTCCCGAAGAAGGCCGCTTGGCCGAACGTCGGGACCCCGGCTCGACCGAAGAGGAGATTGACGCTGACGGCGAAGAGGGCGTCGATCATCACGGTCTGCGCCAATGTCATCTGCCCGATGGGCACGACGTAGGGCGTCCCGACGGCGATGACGACGATCGCCACGACCGGCGCGATCGCGCGCAGACCGCGCACGCTCTGCAGATCTGCGAGGCCGCGACGGCTCGCTGCGCGTGTACCTGTTGACGGCATCAGACCCGCTCCCCGATCTCGAGGCGCCCGAACAGACCCTGAGGCCGGATCGAGAGCATCAGCGCCATCACGAGATAGACAGTGAAGGGCCCCACCGAGGGCACGTACGAGACGAGCGCCGCTTGGCTGAGCCCGATGACCAGGCTGCCGATCACCGAGCCCTCGATCGATCCGAAGCCTCCGATGATCACGATCGCGAAGGCAGGGATGATATAGGTGACGGCGATGTCGGGCGTCAGGCTCATAGTCGGCGCGGCCAACGCGCCCCCGAGCCCCGCTAGGAACAGGCCGACGAAGAAGACGCCCCGGGTCACGAGCTTCACTCGGATGCCAAGGAGCGAGGCCATCTGCCGGTCCTCGGCGATCGCGGTCACGACGCGTCCGAACTGCGTCCGGCGGATGATCAGGACCAGCCCGGCTGCGACGACGGCCCCGACGCCGAAGATCACAACCGAGTACACCGGGACGGCGGTGCCGAAGAGGTTCAATGTGGTGTTGAGACTGTCCGGTCGCGTCACGGCGATCGGGTCGATCCCCCAGATGCCTTGAGTCCCTCCTTGGAGGAACAGCAGCAAGCCGAACGTCCCCAGCAGCGACGCGGTCGGCGGCAGCTCGGCCAGCGGCCGGAACACGAGGTACTCGCTGAGGACGCCGAGGACGCCCGTCGCCAGGGCCGCGATGAGCACGCCGATGACGAAGCGCAGCACGGTCGGAGCAGCGTCCGGCAACTGGGCACTCAGGACGTAGGCACCGACGCCGAAGAAGGCGCCGTGGGCGAAGTTCCCCACGCCCATGATGCCGAGGACGAGTGTGAGCCCGCTCGCGATCAGGAACAGGAGCATGCCGTCGGCCAGGCCGTTCACCAGGACTGCGATCACTGCGCATCCTCCTGGTCGTGAGTCGGTGGTTCCACCATGGCTGATCCCTTACAAATGCTTATGAACGAATATAGTGGTTACCTCAGAACGAGCACAAGAGTTCGTCGAGGTTTCTCGCACCGGCCGTTTCCATGCCGGCGGCGTACCTCCGATGACCGGCGCGATCGCAGTCATGACGTCCCGTCCCCCGCGCTGCGGCGGGCACCGACGAGAGGGGTCGATGCGGTCGCCAGACGCGAGAGGCGGCGGTCGAGAGCCCACGGCCGCTTCCCGTCGCGCACGCGCTGCTCGGCGCGCCCCAGGGACGCCCCGATGAAGACTGCTGCAGCAGACCGCACTGGCTCGGGCGGGAAACCACGCGTGTGCGTCCGGTTGTACAGCGCGCGGAGGTCGCCCCACTCGTCGTCGCGGCCGAGGATCGCCGAGGTCAGGATGTGACCGGCTTCGCTGGTCGCCGTGACGCCGTGCCCGGTGTAGCCGATGGCGTAGTGCACCCGGTCGTCCGCGGCCAGGTGCCCGAACCTGGGCAGGCCGGCCTCGGACCGATCGATCGCGCCGCTCCACGAGTGGGTGATCGCGACGTCATCGAGCTCGGGATAGAGGTAGCGATAGTCGAGCTCGATCGTGCGCAGGTCGCCCTGGTGGCGGTCGAAGGACAGCGGCACCCGGCCGCGGAAGCCCAGGCTGTGCCCGGCGCCGCCGACCTGCACGCGACCTTCCTGCGTGAGCCCGCCGGCGTTGATCCGGATCCCGGCGTTGAACCCCCCGGGACGCCCGGCGAGGCCACGCTTCTCGAGGAGCTCCGGGATCGGGTCGGTCGCGACGATCCCGCTGGTGACGACCATGATCGAGGGCTTGAACTCAGGCAGGTGGGCCATCCAGGCATTCGCCGCCATGACCACGTGGTCGGCCTGCACCGATCCTGATGCGGTCGAGACCACGACGTCGTGATCGCGGCCCTCGATGGTCAGGACCGGGGAACGCTCGTGCACGATGCAGCCGAGCCCCTCGACAGCCGCCAGCAGCCCTCGGGCCAGCTTGGCGGGCTGGATGCGCCACGCCTGGTCCTGCTGGATCGCGGCCGCGTAGTACGGGCCCTTGCCGAACAGCTGACGGGTCTCGTCCTCCGAGATCTCCACATACGGTGCGGGTACGCCGAGCCGCTCGGCCAGCTCCAGGACCGGCCGCCACACGCCCACCTGGTCCGGCGCCGTGGCGCACCACGCCGACGCGCGGCGGTGCAACTCGCACTCGATGCCATAGGTCTCGACGGCCGCCTTGATGTCGTCGGTCGCCTTCAGGTTCTGATGGACCAAGCGCAGCCCGTCGGCGGGCCCGAGCCGGTCGACCAGCTTCGGCAGCGCCGTCCAGAGGTGCCCGACGCCGCCGTTGTTGCGCCCGCTGGCACCCGACCCGCAGAGGTCGGCCTCGACGATGACGACCTTCATCGACGGCTCGGCCTCGAGGAGCCGTAGGGCCGTCCACAGTCCGGTGAACCCCCCGCCCACGATGCAGACGTCCGCCGTCTGCGTGCCTTGGAGCGTGGGCCGCCTCGCCACGTCGTCCGGGGAGTCCACCGCCTGCTCCATCCAGAGCGAGTACGGCCGCTTCGGCGACGTGTTCGCGAGCCACGGATTGAACGTGACGTCGGCGCGGTTTGCCATTGGAGTTTCCGTCCCTTCGGGGGAGCTTCTTCGCGATCTATGCCTGTATCAGGCAAGGACTGACTAAGCCTCCGGGCCCTTGGTGGAAGCGGCGAGGCTCGATTTCTGTGGACTACGGGCGGACTAGGTGCTCACGGCGACCTCGAACGCCACGTCTTTGCTGTCGACCACGTCAGCGAAAACCGTCGACATGAGCCGCAGGCTGTTCTCGTGCAATTCGGGGAAGTAGCCCGCAACCGCATCGCGTGGCACGGTCACCCGGTAGTCCCGGAAGAACGCGTCACGCACCGTCGACTCGACGCAGAAGTCCGTCCGGACTCCGACGACGACGAGCGAGCGGACCCCCCACCGTTCGAGGAGTCCGGACAGCTCGGTCTCGTAGAACGCGCTGAACCGCTTCTTGGCGACGAAGGCGTCCTCCGGCGATACCTTCAAGCCGTCGAGGAGCTGGTGCCCCCAGGTCCCCGTGCGCAAACCTTCGTGGCGCAGGAACAGGCTCCGCTCCGCTAGGACGCCGACCTCCTGGTCGTCGTCCCATCCCATCGACACCCACACGACCGGGACGTCGCTCGCCCGTGCGTCCTCGACGAGCCCGTTGACCACCTCGACCGTCTCGTCGATCGATGACACTGTCATCCCGGCGCCGGCGAAGACCCCGTCCGCGTGGCAGAAGTCGTTCTGCATGTCGACGACCACGAGCGCGGTGCGCCCAGATCCCACATTCGCGCTCATCAGGCGTCCCCGAGTGTCGCCGTCAGGCCCGAGTGCGCGTCGAGGGCGGCATCGAGCCGGGCCGGGTCGCCGGACCCGATCGCCTCGACGAGCTCGTAGTGGATCCGGGCCCCCCGCTCGACGTCGACCTCGTCGTGGTCCGGCGCCACCCGCCGTACCCGGCTCTGCACGAACTCGAGCAGCGACTGGTACGTGTGCCGCAGCACCTGGCTCGGCGTGATGTCCGCGATCTGCATGTGGAGGCGCCAATTGATCTCCAGGTACTCATCGGCACCCAGGCCCGGTCGCGCCATCTGCTTCGCGACGTCGCGCAGCTCCCCGAGCGACGAGGGGCTGACGAAGCGCGCAGCCTCACGCAGGATCAAAGGTTCCAGCGCGTTGCGCATGACCAGGCAGTCCGCCACGGAGACCGAGTCGCCGCTCAGCTCGAGCATCTTGCGGCCGAGGCGCACCAGGACCGGCCGTGAGGCGACGAAGATGCCGCCCTTCACGCCAGGTCGGACATCGACCAGGCCGCGGTCGGCCAGGATCCGGATCGCCTCGTTCAGGGTCGCGACCGCGACGCCGAACTCGAGTCGCAACGACTCCTTCGTGCCGAGCCGATCGCCCTCGGCGAGCGCGTCCGCGCCGATCCGGCGCTCGATCGCGTCGGCGACGGACTCAGCCCGGGACCCGGTGCGCGATCCGACTGATGTTTCCTTCTGGGTCATAGTGACCGGCTTTCCTAGGAGTGGGATGGTTCGACAGGTTCGGAGACGTCGGACGGGAAGGCCGCCGCGAGCCGCGGTATCAACCGAAGCGCGTTCAGGCTGCGGATCTCGTCCGACTCGCGGCCGGTGAGTCCCAGTGCCTCGATGGTCTCCAACGGGGTCCGGTCCTCGAGGTCGAACGGCGAGTCCGTGCCGAGGAGAACATTCGCCGAAGAGACGTCCTCGATCAACCGTCGCAGCGCAGTCGTGCTGAACAAGGCGGTGTCGTAGAGCAGGCGCTGGAGGTACGTCGAAGGTGCCAGCTCACTCGAACGGGCCACATCCTTCCGCTCCCAGCCGAGATCCAGGCGCGGCGACACCCCGGGCAGGCAGCCGCCCCCGTGTGCCAGGCACAGGACGAGCTCGTGCCGGTCGAG
>DASRRQ010000016.1:0-33466 GCA_035695505.1 Marmoricola sp.
CGGACCCGGCGCAGCATCGCCAGGTCGCGGAGCCGCTGCGGGTCAGCCGGTGTGCTGGTCACACCACGATGGTCGCACGAGACGAGGGCCTGACGATCAGGCCGCTTCGGCCTCGACCTCGGCCGGCTCGGTGATGCCGGCGCCCGGCTTGCGGTAGTGCCGGTACACCTTGGAGATCAACGTCACCACACCGAACGCCAGCAGGGTGCAGACACCGCCGCCCACCACATCGAGACCGAAGTGGTTCGCCGTCGCGATCACCACCAGGGCCTGGATCAGCGGGTAGGCGACCGCGGCGACCTTCCACTTCTTCGGCCCGAAACCCCACATCTGGATGCCGCACCACAGCGACCAGCCGAAGTGCAGCGAGGGCATCGCGGCGTACTGGTTGGTGGCGTCGCCCAGGCCGCGCGGAGCCGACGCGGCTGCGCCCCACCAGCCCCAGTTCGAGAAGTGCCGCATGATGTCGATCGCCTGGTCGCCGGGCACCAGCCGCGGCGGCGCCACCGGGAAGTTCGCGTAGCTGACCAGCGCGAAGGCACAGGCGAGGACCAGAGCCCAGTAACCGCGCCAGTACTTCCAGCCACCGCGCTTGCGAGAGAGCAGCAGAACCACGGGCGTCATCACGTAGTGCATCAGCGCATAGAAGTAACAGGCAGCGACGGCAAGGAAGGTGACGCCGACGATCCAGTGGTTGATCCCGATCTCGACCTTGGAGAACATCCAGCCCTCGAGCCGCATGATGTCGTGCGAATGGTCCAAAGCGGCGTGCCGGGCACTGGGACCGCCACCGGCACGGATGAAGTTGTAGAGCACGGCGAGCGCGACCAAGGTGCCGAGCTCGATCGCGGCCCGGACACTGAACAAGCGCGTCGCCGAGGATCCGCCGCCGGTGCCGGTGACCGAGGACAGCGGGTTGGAGCGTGGCCCTGGGGTCGACGGGACCTTGTCCGAGACGGCCGTCATCGGCGGCAGCCTTCGCTGGAGGCCGTCGTACCGACTGCTCGCCTGGCGGCCCCAATACGGAACGCGCCAGACTCTGAACCCACTACCACGAAGACGAATCTACGGGGTGAAGTGTCAGTTGTGACAGCCATTTCTCTCGTGGCGTCTGCTGGACAGGCGCGGTGGGTCTGCTGAACCCTCGGCCAACACTGCTTCGCGATCCGCCCAGAATAGGACAATCAGGTATCCGCTCAGCGGGAGACCACCGAGACGCTCGTGGAGCCCGGCTTGAGGGTCCTGTTGCCGGCGTAACTCTCGAGGATGATCAATTTCACTGCCGACTTCTTGTTCCGAAGCCGCTTCGGGAGTGCCGATCGCAGTTCCGCCCGCGTCACCACCACCGTCGCGGCGTAACGGCAGTCGGCCCGCAGCACCCTGTGCCGCGTCGTGAGCACCCTGCTCCGGTAGCGCGCGGTGAGCGTCACCGCGCCGCTGCAGGTCTTCGTCCCCTGGGCGGTCACGAGCCCGGAGACGGCGTACCGGTACGGCGATCGCTTGTCGGCCTTCGGGTGGTTGCTCGTCAGTGTCGGCGCCAGGCGGACGACCACGCTGCCTCGGACGCTGCCATCGCCGAGGACTGCGGGGAGCTTGCCCGGCACCGTGGTCGGGATCCCGCCGCGGCTGGTGTAGTCGCCGTAGCCGAGCTGCCCGTAGCCGTTCGCGCCCCAGCATCGGACGCTGCCGGCGGCGAGGACGACACAGGTGTGCTCGATGCCGGCGCTCAGGGCGACGACGGTCGAGAGACCGGCGACAGGGACCGGGATCAGTCGTGCGGACGTGGTCCCGTCGCCGAGCTCTCCGTCGTAGTTGTTCCCCCAGCATCGCACCGTGCCGTTCGCGACCAGGGCGCACCCGTGGCTGCCGCCGAGGCTGATGCCGATCGCGCCGGTGACGCCGTTCGCGACCGGGGTGTCGCGCTCCACCGTGGTGCCATCGCCGACCTCGCCGTCGGTGTTGGAGCCCCAGCACTTCACGACCCCGCCGGTGACGACGGCGCAGGTGCTGTAGGTCCCGGCACTGATCGCGCTCGCCCCGCTGATCCCGGTGACGCTGACCGCCGTCGTCCGACTCGTGCTGGTCCCGTCGCCGAGCTCGCCGGCGCCGTTGTAGCCCCAGCACTTCGCAGCTCCACCGGCCACCAGAGCGCACATGTGGTCGGACCCGGCAGTGATGGCTGTGGCCCCGGTGACCCCGAGGACCTGCACAGGGCCGGCGTGGTCGTCGGTGTCTCCGACCCCCAGCTCGCCGTCGCCGTTCGCTCCCCAGCACACCACCGTCCCGGTCTTTCGCAGCGCGCAGGTGTCGTAGCCGCCGGCGGCGATCGCCACGGCGTCGACGAGACCCGGTACGCCGATCGGCCGTTCTTGGTCGGTGGTGCCGCCGCCCAACTGGCCGTAGGCGTTGTAACCCCAGCAATCCACCTGGCCGTCGACCAGCAGTGCACACGCGTGCGCGCTGCCGACCGACACGGCCACGGCGCCCGTCAGGACCGAGACCGGAGCGGGGCGCAGCCGGTTGGTGGTGGTGCCGTCGCCGAGCTGCCCGGTGTGGTTGTAGCCCCAGCAGTCGACGGCGTCGGCGGGCGTCACCACACACGACGTGAACCCGCCGGTGCTCAGGGCAGCTGCGACGGTTGCATGGGTCGTCGACTCGTTGGTCTCGGCCCAGGTCGGCCCCGACGCGACGCTGGAGACCAAGGCGACCAGGACGAGGCAGGCGAGCACGGCGGCACGGGTGAAGCGCATGGGGGTTCCTTCGGTGATGCGGAAGTGGGTACGAGCGGGGTTTCTGCTGTCAGCAGAAAGGCGGTTGGGCCGCCGAGGGGCGATCTAGGCTCGCGATATGGAGCGACGTCGCGCAGTTCTGTCCGTGGTCGAGTCCGCTGCCGAGCCCACCGAGGGTCGCCGCGAGCCGTTGTGGCGTGACGCTCTCGGCTCGCAGCTGCGCGAGCTGCGCCAGGCCCGCGGCGAGACCCTGGCCGAGACGGCCGGCCGAGCGGGCATCTCGTTGCAATACCTCTCCGAGATCGAGCGCGGCGCCAAGGACCCGTCCAGCGAGATGATCTCGGCGGTCGCCGGAGCTCTCGACGAGCCGTTGTCGGAGCTGACGTTGGCGGTAGCGCGCAAGCTGCACACGGCAGCCGCTGCGCAATGCTCGCTCGGTGGGTACGCGGCCCTCGCGATGGCGGCCTGACGTCCGCGCTCCCTCTGGCTCATCGCACGCTCGCGATCCGTTCGCGCGCCGGCAGCACCGAGTCGATCAGCCCGTACTCGCGTGCGGACGCTGCGGTGAGGACCCGGTCGCGATCGGTGTCGGCGCGCAGCGTCTCGACGCTCTGACCGGTGTGCGCCGCGAGGATCTGCTCCATGTCCGAGCGGACGCGCACCAGCTCGTCGGCTTGCAGGATCAGGTCGGGGATCGTACCCCGGCCCTGGGCAGCCGGTTGGTGCAGGACGACCCGGGTGTGCGGCAGGGCCGTGCGCTTGCCCGCAGTTCCGGCAGCCAGCAGCACTGCACCGACGGCCACGGCCTGCCCGACGCAGATGGTGCCGACATCGCAGCCGATGTACTGCATCGTGTCGTAGACCGCGAGCATCGCACTCGGGTCCCCGCCTTCGCAGTTGATGTAGAGCTGGATGTCGCCGTCGGGGTTGTCGGCCTCGAGGTGCAGCATCTGGGCGACGAGAGCATTGGCGACGCCGGCGTCGATGGGGGTGCCGAGGTAGATGATCCGCTCCGAGAGCAGGTGCGAGTAGACGTCCATGACGCGCTCGCCGCGCGGGTCCTTCTTGATGACGCTCGGGATCGTGTACGTCGTCATCGGTCGCCTCCCGCCAGGCCGAGGCCGACCCCGAGGCCGACGCCGAGTCCCAGCTGCCTTCGGATCGGTGGCGCCACATCGGCGAACGAGGCGACGATCCGGTCGACGAACCCGTAGTCGAGGGCCTCGGGAGCGCTGTACCAGCGATCGTGCAGCGAGTCCGCGAAGACCTTCTCGAACGGCTGTCCGGTGTCCTCGGCGATCAGGCCCAGGACGGTGTCACGGGTGTGCCGCAGGTCGTTGGCCTGCAGCTCGATGTCGACGGCGACGCCGCCGATGCCGGCCGAACCCTGGTGCATCAGCACGCGCGCGTGCGGCATCGCCAGCCGCTTGCCCGGCGTACCAGCCGAGAGCAGGAACTGGCCGGCGCTGCACGCCATCCCGAGCACCAGGGTGGAGACGTCGCACGGGATCAGGCGCATGGTGTCGCGGATCGCCAGCATCGCCGGCACCGAGCCTCCCGGCGAGTGGATCCACAGCGCGACGTCCCGGCCACCGTCCTCCATCGCCAAGGTCATCAGCTGGGTGGCGAGCAGGGTCCCATTGTCGTCATCCAGGGCTCCGTCGAGGACCAGGATCCGCTGCTCGAAGAGCGCCCGTCGGGCGTGCTGGTCGAAGAGTCGTTGGCTGTTGTCGTTGCTCACTGAGCCATCGTGCGTCGCTGCCAGGTGCCCGCACAGAGCGTTCTGCTGCAGGCTGTTAGGCCCCCAGCAGAACCATCGCCTCGACGCCTCAGCTCGGCACGGGCAGGGTCGTGCCGCCGTCGGCAGCGAGCAGCGCCCGCATCGTGCCGAGCTCCTCGATCTGCTCCGAGCTGATCCCGCGCGCGGCTGCCTTCGTCGTTGCCAGCGTGTGCTCGGCAAGCGCTGCCTGAGTCATCAGCAGGCCGCCTTCGTGGTGGCGGATCATCAGCTGCAGGAACATGACGTCGAACTTCCTGCCGGTCAGCCGGTAGAGGCGGTCGAGCTGAGGCGGGCTCGCCATTCCGGGCATCAGGGCGTCCGGCCCCATGCTCTTCCCAGGCGTCATCGCGGACATGTCCGAGGTGCCGCCGGCGCCGTTCATCCACGACATCGGGTGCGGGTCGTCGCCCGGCGCCTTCCACAGCCGCAGCCAGCCGCGGAGCAGGCCGACCTCCTGGCTCTGGCTGATCAGGATGCTCTGCGCGATCGCGCGGACCGTCGGCGTAGCGCGCGGCAGCGCGAGCTGAGCCATCAGCACGGCCTGGTCGTGGTGGGTGGCCATGTCCTGGGCGAAGCCGATGTCGGCAGCACCGGGCTCGGCGGGGGTGCCGTGAGCGCTCGTGACGGTGTGATCCGGCGCGCTCGAGCGGCCCACGGCGTACGCCGCCCCGATCAGGACGACGGCGACTACGGCGGCCATCACGACCTCGAGCCGGCTGGCCCGAGTCACCGCCGGCTCGCTTCCGGTGTCAATTCCGGGGCCACGAACGACGGGTCAGCTTCACGACGTAGAAGCCCGAGCCGGCGTCGGTGTACCAGACCTCGCGGCGCTTGATGTCGAACGCCGGCTGCGACATCGCCACGTCACCGGGCAGCAGGCCGAGCGGCCGGCCCAGCTTGGGCGGAGCGATGTAGTAGCCGATCTCCTTGGGCTTGAGCGGGTTGCGGATGTCGAAGATGCGCAGGCCCGAGTTGATCGCCGAGCAGGCCACGATCGTGGGATTCACCTGCGTCGGCAAAGCGCAGTAATGGAAGGCATTGCCGAGGATCTGCGCCGGCGGCAACGGGGTCGGGTCCAGGCTCGCCTTCTTGTGGTTGGCCTGCATGTTCACCGTCATCCGGATGTTGGACACGATCCGCGGCTTGGCCGGGTTGTCGATGTTGATGATCCGCGCGGCACCGGCGTGGTCGGCGACCGTGACCGGGTTGAACCGGAACGCGAACTCGTCGAACTCGATCAGGTAGTGGTGGCCGCCGCGGGTGAACGGGATCGTGTTCTGTGGGATCGAGACGGTGTTCCAGGTGATCCGGCTGATCTCGGTGACCTTCGGGTGCGGCACCCGTGCCTGGATCTGGCTGACGTCGAGGAGCGCGAGGTTCCCGTTGATCGGATCGGTCTGATAGAGCGTGTTGCCGTCCGCGGAGAGGTTCAGGCCGTGGCTGAAGTAGCCGCCCTTCCACAGCACTGTGGGCTTGCGCGGGTTGCTGACGTCGAACGCGTAGATGTAGCCGGCGCCGCCGGCTACCCAGAACGTCCGGCCGTCCGGGCTGAAACCGCTCTCATGACCGGTGGCGATCGGCGTGATCGAGAGCCGGACCGGGTGCCGGCAGTCCTTGCTGACGTCGTAGAGATCCATGGTGCCGGGGAGGGTGAGCCCGTTGCCGACCTCGGCGCCGAGCAGGCCGCGCTTGGTGTTCAGGTTGAGCGACTCGTGCGGTGCGAGCATGCCCGGCGAGACCAGGGTCTTGGTGACCTTCGGCTTCGCCGGGTTGTCCATGTCGACGACCTTGACGCCCAGGCTCGGGCCGACGAGGACGCTCACGATGTTGGCGGGGCCGGTGAACGACGTGTCGTAGTAGGCGCAGGTATGCCCGGCGGTGTCGGTGTAGCGCCAGACCCGGAAGCCACCCGGGGTGGTCAGGCGGGAGACCTCGCTGGTGTTGCAGGTCCAGCCCTGCTTCGCGGCCTTGGAGTTGATGTCGGCCTTGGTGACCCGGCCCTGCATCCCGGCCAGCGGGTGCGACCCGGGCCCGCAGACGGCCCGCGGTACGGCGCGCGGCGAGGGAGCGGGCGCGACGACCGGAGTGAGCTGGTGCGCGAGCTGCGCCCCGGTGAGCGCCAGCATCGCCTCGAGGTCGTTGAGCGGGAGGGTCGGACCGACCAGCCCGCCGCCGGCCGCCTGGCCCGGCGCGAGCGTCGAGGCTCCGAGCGCGGCGGTCAGCCCGAGAGTCAGCAGAGTGGCGATGAGCGGCCGCTTACGTGCGCGCTGCAGGTTCATGGGGACAACGTAGACCTGGCTGCGGGTGCTGGTCGCGGGGTTCGGAACCGGAATGCGAAGAGCCGGGCCCACCGGGCCCGGCTCATCTGTACGTGCGCGAGGGGGGATTTGAACCCCCACGCCCTTTCGGACACTGGCACCTGAAGCCAGCGCGTCTGCCGTTCCGCCACTCGCGCAAAGAAGCGGGGACAGGCTATCCCAGGTCGACTCGCGCGCCCAAACCGGGCGGGCGTCAGGCACAAGGTCAGCCCTATACGATCAAGTCGGACGCGGAACCATGCCGCGCGCTGACGCATGTGCTGACGAAGGGGGTGACGACCTGAGCGGGATCCAGCGTTTCGAGAACCGACTCGAGCAGATGATCTCCGGGGTCTTCGCGCGCACCTTCCGCAGCGCCGTGCAGCCGATCGAGATCTCCGCCGCCCTGGCGCGCGAGGTCGACAACTCCGCCCAGCTGCTCAGCCGTGACCGCCGGCTGGCGCCCAACGACTTCCTGGTCGAGCTCTCCGAGCCCGACCACGCCCGCCTCACCGCCCTCGGCGAAGCACTGCCTAACGAGCTGGTCGGCCTGCTCAAGGAACACGCGGCCGCCCAGTCCTACGTCTTCACCGGCCCGGTCGGGATCTCGCTGGAGATCGTCGACGACCTGACCACTGGACGCTTCCGGGTCAGCAGCAAGGCGATGGCCAAGGTCACCCAGCCCGGCCCGGAGATCAGCGAGACCCAGGTACGCCGGGCCACCGCGTTCCTCGACATCAACGGCGAGCGGATGCCCCTCGCGGCGCCGGGCATCGTCGTGGGCCGCGGCAGCGACGCCGACCTGCGCGTCAACGACCCGGGC
Organism: Marmoricola sp.; assembly: GCA_035695505.1. Lineage (GTDB taxonomy): Bacteria > Actinomycetota > Actinomycetes > Propionibacteriales > Nocardioidaceae > Marmoricola. The sequence continues at coordinate 7,630 of DASRRQ010000016.1, forward strand.
GTCTCCCGACGCCACCTCGAGGTCCGGGTGACCGAGGCCGAGGACGGGCCCCGGGTCAGCGTGCACGACCTGGGCTCCACCAACGGCGTCCTGGTCAACGGCCGGCGGGTGGAGAACGTCGCCGTCGCCGACGGCGCCGTGATCCGGATCGGCAACACGACCATGACCCTCCACCAGCGGGTCGTGTGATGTCCGAGCTCTCCCTGGTCCTGATCCGCTTCGGCTACCTCGCGATCCTCTGGATCTTCGTGCTCGCCGCGATCTCAGTGATCCGCTCGGACATGTTCGGCGCCCGGGCCGCGCGTGAAGCCAGCCGGGCCCAGGAGCGCCGCAGCCCGAAGGCGCCCAGCAAGCCCAAGGTCGGCAAGCCCCGCCGCGGCGACCCGACCCAGGTCGTCATCGCCGAGGGCAGCAACGCCGGTACGACGGTCTCACTGGCCGATGCCCCGATCCTGATCGGCCGTGGCACCGACGCCGCCATCCGGCTCGACGACGACTACGTCTCGACCCGGCACGCGCGGATCGCCGTCTCCGGCGAGCAGTGGTACGTCGAGGACCTCGGCTCCACCAATGGCACCTACGTCGGCAGCAGCCGGATCTCCCAAGCCACCGCCATCTCGCTCGGCACCCGGATCCGGATCGGCAAGACGATCCTGGAGCTGCGGAAGTGAGCCCGGGGGAGCGCGCAGCATGACGATGTCACTGCGCTTCGCGGCGGTCTCCGACGTCGGCCGGGTACGACGCGACAACCAGGACTCCGGGTACGCCGGACCCAACCTGATCGTGGTCGCCGACGGGGTCGGCGGGGCGGCCCGCGGCGACATCGCCAGCAGCGCGTGCGTCGACGTCATCCGCAAACTCGACGTACCGGCCGGCAACGATGCGCTCAGCGAGCTCGCCGCCACCATCCACCTCGCCCACGACCGGCTCGCCGAGATCGTCGAGGCGCACCACGACCTCGACGGCACCAGCACCACCGTGACTGCCGTGATCTTCGACGGCACCGATCTGCGCATCGGCCATGTCGGTGACAGCCGCGGCTACCTGCTTCGCGACGGGGTCCTGGACCAGATCACCACCGACCACACCCTGGTCCAGAGCCTGGTCGACGAGGGCCGGATCACCGAGGAGGAGGCGCGGGTCCACCCGCACCGCAACCTGATCCTCCGCGCCGTCGACGGGGTCCACGAGCCCGAGCCAGACCTGTTCTCGCTGCCGCTGCAGGTCGGCGACCGGCTGCTGCTCTGCTCCGACGGCTGCTCCGGCGTGCTGACCGACGATCGGCTCGCCACGCTGATGGCTGGCGAGGACCTGCAGGTCGTCGCCAGCACCCTGGTGCACGCCTCGCTGGAAGCCGGTAGCTCCGACAATGTCACCGTCCTGATCGCCGAGGTCGTCGACGCCGAGCCCGACGGCGCCGCCCCGATCACGGTCGGCGCCGCGGTCGCGGCCCCGCATCTGCAGATCAGCAGCGACGCGACCGGCAATCTCACCGACGCCGACGTCGACACGCTGAGCCGCGAGACGGAGTACGACCCGGAGGCGATCCGATACGCGCCGCAGCCGCCGCCGCGCGGGACCTGGGTACGCCGGCTGCTCGCGCTGGTCGTGATCCTGGCGCTGCTCGTCGGCGCCGGCTTCGGTGCCTACAAGTACTCCCAGACCCGCTACTACCTCCGCGCCGACCGGCACGGCGCGGTGAGCATCTACCGCGGTGTCGACATCTCGGTCCCGCTGGTCACTCTGCACCACTTCGCCGCGAGCACCGGCTATTCCCTCGACGACGTCAGCGACGAGTACGCCGCCAAGATCCGCGACGTCGCGAGCTTCAGCAGCCTCGCCGACGCGCGCCAGTACGTCACCCAGGCGCACTGCGACAAGATCGCGCCCAAGTCGACGTCGGCCGCCCAGATCGCTGAGAACGGGCTGCTGTTGCACCGGCTCGGTCTGCAGTTGGTGACGCTCTCGCTGGCTCCGGTCGGCGCACTCCCGCCGGCGACGATCACCATGTGGGCCGGCCCGATCGACCCCGTCGCCCTAGCCTGCGGGGCCATCCGGTGAGCGCCGCGACCCGGGCCCCGGCGCAGCGGCAGCAGCCCCGCCGGCCGGCACGCACGGCCGGACGCGGTGGCACCCGCCCACCCGGCCCGCTGATGGAGTTCGTGCACCGTCGCCGCCGTGGCGCCGAGCTGTTCTTGCTGGTGCTCAGCCTCGCGGTCGGCATCGGTGCCTACGTGGCCGTCGGCCTCGGAGTGGACGGCAAGGTGCCGACCAACCTCTACACCTACGGCGGCTGGCTGGCCGCCCTGGTGATCGCGGCGCACATCACCATCCGGATCAAGGCCGAGTACGCCGACCCGATCCTGCTGCCGATCGTCTCCGCCCTCAACGGCCTCGGCCTGGCGATGATCCACCGGATCGATCTGGGCATGAAGGCCAACAACCCTGACTACCACGAGCTCGCCGCCTCGCAGTTGGTCTGGATGACGCTCGGCGTCGTGCTGTTCATTACCGTGCTCATCGTCCTGCGCGACCACCGCCGACTGCAGGCCTTCACCTACACCGCAGGCTTCGCGGCGCTGGTCCTACTGTTGCTGCCGCTGGTCCCGGGCATCGGCCGCAACATCCGCGGCGCCCGGATCTGGATCCACCTCGGCCCGCTCAGCTTCCAGCCCGGCGAGATCGCGAAGGTGCTGCTGGTGATCACCTTCGCCGGCTACCTGGTGCTCTACCGAGACGCGCTGGCCCTGGCCGGGCGGCGGGTGCTGTTCGTCGACCTGCCCCGCGGCCGCGACCTCGGCCCGATCCTGGCGATGTGGCTGATCAGCCTCGGCGTGCTCTTCTTCGAGAACGACCTCGGCTCGTCGCTGCTGTTCTTCGGCATGTTCCTGGTGATGCTCTACGTCGCGACCGAGAGACCCGGCTGGCTCATCGTCGGCGGAGCGATGTTCATGGTCGGCGCCTACGTCGGCTACCTCGTCACCGCGCACGTGCAGGTCCGCGTGGATGCCTGGCTGCACCCGTTCCCGGTGACCAGGGGCAGCTACCAGGTCGTCCAGGGCATGTTCGGGATGGCGTGGGGCGGACTGACCGGGCGCGGGCTGGGCCTCGGCTCCCCGCAAGACACCCCGATCGCGTCGTCTGACTTCATCCTGCCGGCGTTCGGCGAGGAGCTCGGCCTCACCGGCGTACTCGCGATCATCCTGCTCTACGGCCTGCTGGTCGAGCGGGCCCTGCGCACCGCGCTGATCTGCCGCGACAACTTCGGCAAGCTCGTCGCGACCGGCCTCGGCGTGGTGATCGCGCTGCAGGTCTTCGTCGTCATCGGCGGCGTCACCAAGCTGATCCCGCTGACCGGCCTGACCACGCCATTCCTCTCCCAAGGCGGCTCGAGCCTGGTCGCGAACTGGGTGATCATCGCGCTGCTGCTGCGGATCTCCGACCAAGCCCGGCGGCCACCGCCGGAGTTCGATGGCGAGGGCGAGGACCTCGACTCAACGCAGGTGGTGAGCATGCGATGAATCGCCCGATCCGCAACCTCGCCGTGTTCTGCCTGCTGCTGTTCCTGGCGCTGATGGCGAATGCCACCTATCTGCAGTACTTCCAGGCCAAGAACCTGACCTCGTTGACCAAGCACTCCGACAACACCCGTGTCGCCGACGCCGCGTTCGCCGAGCCACGCGGCGCGATCATCGTCAACGGCAAGGCGATCGCCCGCAGTAAGAAGTCCGGCGATCAGTACAAGTACCAGCGTGTCTACCCGTTCGGTCCGGAGTACGCGCACATCGCGGGGTACTTCTCCAAGGGCCGCCTCGGCGGCATCGAGTCCAACCAGAACGACGTACTGACCGGTGACGCCCCCGGGCTCTTCGTCAACCGGGTACTCGACACCCTCGGCAACCAGCCGCCGAAGGGCGGCGACGTCGTGCTGACCCTGAATGCCGCGGCCCAGGAGGCGGCGTACAACGGCCTGAAGCAGCTCGGCAAGAACACCCGCGGAGCGGTGGTCGCGATCGAGCCGGCTACCGGCAAGATCCTGGCGATGGTCTCCAGCCCGACGTTCGACCCGACCCGGCTCTCCTCGCACAACTTCACCGCGTCGAGCAACTACTACTCGAAGCTGCTGAAGAACACCCTCGCGCCGCTGAACAACCGCGCGATCGAGGAGCGGCTACCGCCGGGCTCGACGTTCAAGCTGGTCACCGCGGCCGCAGCGCTCTCCAGCGGCAAGTACACCCCCGAGAGCCCGGTGCCGGGCGGCGCGACCCTCGACCTGCCGGGGAGTACCGCCGTCGTTCACAACGAGAGCCGAGGCTCCTGCGGCGGCACCAAGATCACCCTCACGCAGGCCCTGGACGTTTCCTGCAACGTCGCATTCGGCACTGTCGGCCTCCGCCTCGGCGGCAAGGCTCTGCTCGACCAGGCCGAGAAGTTCGGGTTCAACGACACCAAGCCCTACTTCACCGGCCTCGACGACTCCCTGACCTCGCAGGTCCCCAGCGTCTTCCCGACCAATCTGAACGCCCCGAACACCGCCCTCTCGGCGATCGGCCAGTACGACGACGCGGCGACCCCCCTGCAGATGGCGATGGTCGCGGCCGGCATCGCCAACAACGGCAAGGTGATGAAGCCGCAGATCGTCGACGAGATCCGCAGCGCCGACCTCGACGTGATCAAGCCGGTCGACTCGGTCCCGCTCAACCCGTCCGACCCGCAGGCGGTTTCGCCAGAGGTCGCCCGCGAGCTGACCCAGATGATGGTCTCGGTCGTCGACGAGGGCACCGGCACCACCGCCCAGATCCCTGGCGTCAAGGTTGCCGGCAAGACGGGCACCGCGCAGAGCGCGCCCAGCCGCCCGCCGTACGCGTGGTTCGTGTCGTTCGCCCCCGCGGACAATGCCCGCGTGGCCGTCGCGGTGCTGATCCAGGACGCGAATGTCGAGCGCAACGCCATCTCCGGCAGCGGCCTGGCCGCTCCGATTGCCAAGGCCGTGATGGAAGCGGTGCTGAACCAGAAATGAAACCCGATTCGAAGCACAACACGTCCAAGAACCAGGCTCCTCCGTGCCTCCAGCACGGCTCTCGGAGAAACGACCGGAAACAGATGAGGGGACACCTCGATGGCTGATCCAACTGGGCCGCACCGCATCGGCGGGCGCTACGAGATCGGTGAGCTGCTCGGCCGCGGCGGGATGGCGGAGGTCCGCAAGGGCACCGACATCCGCTTGGGCCGTACTGTCGCCGTGAAGCGGCTGCGCACCGATTTGGCCAGTGACGCCACCTTCCAGGCCCGCTTCCGGCGGGAGGCTCAGTCGGCAGCATCGCTGAACCACCCGGCGATCGTGTCCGTCTACGACACCGGCGAGGAGATGTCGACCGACGGCAGCAACGTCGCGCAGCCGTACATCGTGATGGAGTACGTCGCCGGCCGCACGCTGCGCGACATCCTCCGCGAGGGCCGCAAGATCCTGCCCGAGCGAGCGCTGGAGATCGCCTCGGGCACGCTGGGCGCGCTGGACTACAGCCACCGCGCCGGGATCATCCACCGCGACATCAAGCCGGGCAACGTGATGCTCACCCCGGCCGGTGACGTGAAGGTGATGGACTTCGGTATCGCTCGCGCCATCTCCGACGCCCAGAGCACGATGACCCAGACGGCCGCCGTCGTCGGCACCGCACAGTACCTCTCGCCGGAGCAGGCCCGCGGCGAGACCGTCGACTCCCGCTCGGACGTCTACTCCACCGGCTGCCTGCTCTTCGAGCTGCTCACCGGACGCCCGCCGTTCGTCGGCGACTCCCCGGTCGCTGTGGCCTACCAGCACGTCCGCGAGCAGGCCCAGCCGCCGTCGACCTTCGACGCCGACCTGCCTCCCGAGGTCGACGCGATCGTGATGAAGGCGCTCGCCAAGCGCCTCGAGGACCGTTACCAGAGCGCGGCCGCGATGAAGGAGGACATCGACCGGTTCCTCGCCGGCCGCCCCGTCCAGGCACCGCCGGTCCCCTCCGAGCCGGCCGTGCCGTTCGGCGTACCGCCGCTGGTGCCCGGCATGGAGACGTCGACGACCTCCGTCGTCCCCGGGACCGGAGAGTGGGCGGCGGTCGACCGCAAGCGCCGTATCGGCCCGATCACCCTGCTGGTCGTGCTGCTGCTCGCGGTGATCGCAGGAGCGATCTTCTTCATCCCCAAGCTGATCAGCCAGGCACCCGAGCAGACGTCCAACCCCACCGTCGTGGGGCTGACCCAGAAGGCAGCCGAGGCCAAGATCACCAAGGCCGGCCTGACCGTCGGCGAGGTGACCCAGGCGTCCAACGCGACCATCCCCAAGGGCACCGTCATCTCCCAGGACCCGGACCCGGCCGACAAGCAGTTCGTCGACCCCGGCTCGTCGATCGACCTCACCGTCTCCTCCGGGCCGGCGCCGATCCCCCAGGTCACGATCCCGTCCGTGGTCGGCCAGGACCAGGACGACGCGAAGGCGCAACTCGTCGCGCTGCAGCTCAAGGTTGTTTTCAAGACCGTGCCGCAGGCCAGCACCGAGGACAAGGGCACGGTGCTGTCGAGCAACCCACCCGCAGGCAAGCCCGTCGACATCAACACGACAGTGACCCTGAAGGTCTCCGCCGGTCCGCAGGCGGTCCCGGACGTCACCAACCGGACCCAGGCGGCTGCGACGCAGATCCTCGAGGCTGCCGGCTTCAAGGTGGTGCCGCAGGACGACGACACCTCCACGAAGCCTTCCGGCACGGTCACGTACATGACGCCGCCACAGGGGTCGACCCAGAACCGCGGGACGACGATCTTCATCGGGATCTCGACGTACGTCGCCCCGACCGGCCCGCCGACGGGGACCCCGACCGGTACCCCCACGGACGGGATCTCGCCGTAGTGATGTCGACAGGCTCAATCAGCGGTGGTTCGTTCTCCGCAGACCCAATCCCCGCCGGTTGAGCCCGTCGAAACCCACGCGGCGCGGACGACCTCAATGGCGTCCGGTTGACGCCCGCCGGGTCTCGCCAGGGCCGACGACGGTCATGACGGCGACCGCGGTCGTCAGCGGTACGGCGAGCACCAGACCGATAGCACTGGCCAGCGTGCGCACGATCTCCTCGGAGATGGACTCCGTCGAGAGCAGCTCCCAGATCGGCCGGTCGTACAGAGAGAGCAGCAGCAGCACAGCGAGGGCGCTGCCGGCGTAGGCGAACACGATCGTGTAGATCGTCGAGGCGATGTGGTCGCGTCCGATCCGCATCGCGCTCGCGAACAGCCTTCCGCGGCTCAGGTCCGGGCCAGCCTCGCGCAGCTCCCAGACCGCGGAGGCCTGGGTGATGGTGACGTCGTTGAGGACTCCGAGGCCTGCGACCACCAGCGCACAGGTGAAGATCCCCTGGAACGACAACGTGTCCGCGAACGACGAGAGCAACGCGGTGCTGTCGTCGGAGAACCCAGACAGGTTGGCGCCATGGATCGCGAGCTCACCGACTCCTGCGGTCACCCCGATCCCGAGCAACGTGCCGCCCAAGGCCGCACTGGTCCGCATCGATGGCCCGTGCGCGAGGTAGAGCACGACGAACATGATCGCTGCCGATCCCGCAAGCGATACCTCGATCCCCGAGGAGCCTGACAGCAGCGCTGGGATCATGAACTTCAACAGCACGAACCCGCCGAACCCGAGGGCGACCAGGGCAAGGATGCCGCGCAGCCGCGCCACCAGCGCGACCACGATCACGAACGCGAACCACATGATCCACAGCGGCTTAAGCCGGACCACGTCATCGAAGGAGTACGACGCCGGCGTCCCGTCCTGCGGGGGCACTCGGATCAGCCGCACGGTATCGCCCTTGCCGAGCCCGGACACGGCGACCGCCGTCGGCACCCCGACCGTCTGGTTGTCGCCGGATTCCGGGCCGGAGTCGGCGGTTGCGACGATGTTGCCGCAGGTCGGCGCGGTGCTGCTGCCGCCGGTCCCGCCATCGGTGGTGCCGCCAGCGTCCGCATCAGCCGGGCACGGCTTCTGCACGCTCGTGACGGTCGCCTTCACGAACGTCACCCCGGGCGCGGTGAACTGAGCCTCGCTCCGCAGCTTGGCGACCTTGCCCGAGTCGGGCCACAGGGTCACGACGGCGATGACAGTTGCGATCGCGACCAGCCCGAGTGCGACCAGCAGGATCGTCGCCGGGCCACGAGCCGCGGCGACGTCGGCCGCTCCGTGCTTGTGCGAATGCGAGTGCGAGTGCCCCACTGGTCTCCTTGGCCGCTAACGGCTGGGTGTCTGCGGTGTGCCGGCTTTCGCGTACTTCAGCGCCGTGGTGCCTCCGTACGCCGGGAAATCAAGCAACGTGCTCTGCCGGACGTCGTAGCCCAGGTCGTAGGCATCCACGAAAGTCCGGTATGCCGCAACGTAGTCGCTGCTGTCCAGGCTCGCCTGCAGCGCGGCCGGACTGCCGATGGCCGAGATCCGGTACGGCGGCGAGTACGGGACGCCGTGGAGGACCACGGTGTTGCCGACGCACTTGATCCCGGTCGTCGAGATCACCCGCTGCCCCTGGATCGTCATCGCCTCCGCGCCGCCGGTCCACAGCGCATTGACAACCGCCTGGATGTCTTGCTGGTGCACCACCAGCTCGTCGGCCGAGACGCCGCCAGGCTGGCTGGCTTCGTCGATCTCGCTCTTGGGCGCGTCGTTGAGGACCACGGTCAGCCCGGGCCCGTGCACGGGGCTGAAACCGGCCGGTCCGCGCAGTTGGTCGACCTGCTTCTGCAGCGACTCCACCTGGGTATTGCTGACCTGCCGGCTGAACTGGCTGACCTGCTTGTTCAGGTCGGTGACCCGCGCTTGGAGGTCGTTGGCGTGCTGGCGCTCGGAGAGCACGACGTGGTCGAGGTCGGTCACGCTGGCCGCCCGCAGGTCCAGTCCCTTGGAGTTGACCGCCGAGGTGACGAACAGCGCCCCCGCGAAGACGAACATCGCCACTGCGATCGGCCGCCAGCGCCCGTCGAGCCGGATCCGGAACAGGTCGCGCCACCGCGCCAGCGAGGCGCGGCGTTCGCTCGACACTGACGACCCTTCCGACGACCCCACAGGTAAGCAATACCCGGCCACTGCCCAGAAACGGGCCAGCGGTGACTACGCTAACCGACGAACTCGAATCCCTAGGAGCATCGCTGTGTCCAAGACCTCAGCCCGCAACCCCACCGTCTCGCTCAGTGGGTACACCACCTCGTGGGTGCGCTGCGGCATCGTGCTGCTGCTGATCGTTGCCGGGATCGCGTGGATCGCGGTGTACACCAACGTGGCCATGGACCACGCGCTGTACTCCCACCAGCTGGCACTCAAGCCCAAGCACAATCCGCTCCCGTGGATGTCGCACCTGTACAAGTGGAACTACGCGATCGGTTTCGGTGCCGCATTCATCGCTCTGATCCTCTCGGCCCACGCCTCCACGCCGCTCGGGCGGGGCCGCGGCGTCGTGATCGGCATGCTGGGCTGCTTCCTGATCGGTCTGGCCTGGATCGTGACGTACTACTTCACCCAGAACTCGACGTCGTTCCACGTGCCGGTGATGAACCGCCTCGACCAGTTCAACCTGCTCGTCGGCGTCGCCTTCATGGCGGTGGGCTTCACCTTCGCCACCAAGTGGGAATGACACGCGTGTAGTTCTCCACAGAGTTGTCCCCAGGGTGGGGATAACTCTGCGGTGCGCCCTTAGGCGAGAGCGGCCGCGCGCAGCCCGATGACGGCCAGCGCGAGGATGAGCACGCCGGCCATGCCGCCCCATTGGACGGCCGCCTGGTTCTTCTTCGGCGCGTAGGCCAGGATCCCGGCCACAGCGGCGCCTCCGACGAAGCCGCCGAGGTGGCCCTGCCAGGAGATGTTGCTGCCGACGAACGTGAACACCACGTTGATGCCGACCCAGACCAGGATCGGCTGCAGGTCGGCGCCGATCTTGTAGCAGACGACCAGCAGAGCGCCGAGCAAGCCGAAGATCGCTCCCGAGGCACCGAGTGTGGGGCTGTTGTTGGACGACAGCACCATGACCACGGCGCTCCCGGTCACGCCCGAGATCAGATACAGCGCGAGGTAGCGAGTCCGGCCCAAGACCGCCTCGAGCTGGGGCCCGATGAAGTAGAGCGCGATCATGTTGAATCCGATGTGCAGGATCTCCTGGTGCGCGAACACCGAGGTGATCACCTGCCAGGGCGCTCCCGTCGCGACGCCGGCAACCCAGTGCGCTCCCGGGCCGTACTGGTTGCAGACCCCTGACGAGTGCACATCGGTGTAGATGTTGCCGCTGTTGCCGAGCTCGCAGGTGCCGCGCGGGATGATCGCGAGCGACGTCGCCAGGGACGCCTGCGCCTGGATCAGTGCCCAGACGATGACATTGAGGCCGATCAGCACGTAGGTGACGATGCCCGGGACCCCCGAGCGCTCACCGCCGTACGGCAGCCGCCCCGTCCTGGTGGCCTTGGCCCCCTCCTTGATGCAGGAGGGGCACTGGAACCCGACCGCGGCCGAGTTCATGCAGTCAGGACAGATGGGACGGTCGCACCGCTGACACCGGATCCAGGTCTCGCGAGCCGGGTGGCGGTAGCAGACAGGGGCGGCTGCCGGGGGCTGGGTCACAGGAGCTCAGATCACCCGCGGGTGATCTCGACCGACTCGATCACGACCGGCTCGACCGGGCGGTCGCCCGCGCCGACGGCGGTCGTGCCGATGGCGTCGACGACGTCGCGGCTCTCCTGGTCGGCGACCTCACCGAAGATGGTGTGCTTGTTGTTCAGCCACGTGGCTGCGCCGGTGGTGACGAAGAACTGCGAGCCGTTGGTGCCCGGGCCGGCGTTCGCCATCGCGAGCAGGTAGGGCTTGGTGAACGCGAGCTCGGGGTGGAACTCGTCCTTGAACGTGTAGCCCGGGCCGCCGGTACCGGTGCCGAGCGGGCAGCCGCCCTGGATCATGAAGCCGTCGATGACCCGGTGGAAACCGAGTCCGTCGTAGAACTTGCCGGTCTTACCGCCGTCCGCCCTGTAGTCCTTGGTGCCCTCGGCGAGGCCGACGAAGTTCTCGACCGTCGCGGGAGCGTGGTTCGGGAACAGGTTGAGCACGATGTCGCCACGGTTGGTGTGCAGCGTGGCCTTCAGGTCCGACATGGGTCGCCTTCCAGGTGATGAGTACAGAGTGATGAGAACAGGTAGTGATGATGTCCGCGCCGATCCTCCCACGAATGCCAAGGTTTCCTTCGGGGCGGCCCCGAGGCATGATCGTTCCGGGAGCTAGGTCGCTCGCACCACAGGGAAGCAACGCGATGGAGGGGAAACCGTGAGCCGCAGGTCGAAGAAGGCACGCAAGAAGGCCGCCAAGAACCAGATCACCGCGGCGATCGCCGAGGTTGTCCGCCCGGCACCCAAACCGAAGCGCCGCGGCCGCAAGCTTTTCGTGCTGCTCGTGCTCGCGGGCCTCGGGTACGCCGCCTCCAAGGCGATGGGCGGCGGTACGCCGGGCCCCGTGGCCGTCCCTCCTGCGACGCCCCGGCCGACCCCCGTCCCCGATGCGGCTCCCGATCCCGTCGTTGCCGCCGCACCTGCGGACGCACCGGCTGAGCCTGCCCCAGCTGAGCCGACGGCCGCCGATCCGGTTGCCGAAGCGCCGGCGCCTGTCCTGCCCGAGCCGGACACGGAGTCCTTGGACCGGCTGGCGACTGAGGCCCCCGTGGACGACGCAGCAGCCGATGCAGCCCAGGAGCCTGCCGCCGAAGCCGCATCGGCGACCGAGGCCGCGCCGGCCGACTCGCTCACGTCGTTCTTCGACGAGGTACTGACCGAGACGCAGGAGAAGCGCCAGCGTCGTCGCTGACACGCCGGCCTGCTCGGCCCTACGATCCGAGCATGACCGTCGACTACGCCGCCCTCACCGCCGGCAGCATCCGACTCGCGTCCGGGGTCTCGTTCCTGGTCGCGCCGGAGAAGGCCAACAAGTTCTGGGGCGACCCGAACCCTCCGGAGCCCACGGCCCGACTACTTCTGCACTCGATGGGCTACCGCGACGCGTTGATCGGCGGCCTACTGGTCCAGGCCGCGCTCCGTGGGAAGGACACCCGCGGCTGGTTCGCCGCCTCGGGCGGAGCGGACGCCTCGGACCTGCTCGGCGGCGTACGCACCCACACGACGATGACGAAGTCGCAGATCTTCGTCGGCCTCGGCGGTGCGGTCCTCGGCATCGGAGTCGGCCTGTGGGGCGCGACTCGGCGCCAGCGCTGAGACTGGCTGACCGGCTCAGACTGCTGCGGTCGCCTCGGCGGCAGCGATGTCGGCCTGCGCCCGGATGATCGCGCGCCGCTCGGCCCAGAAGCTCAGGAACGGGATGGTGCCGCAGGCCAGGGTCACGACGGTGAAGACGATCGGCCAGCGCAGACGCAGCGACAGCATGAAGGCGACCAGCACGAACACCATGTAGATGAAGCCGTGCGCGGTGCCGAGGTACAGGTTGATGTCCGAGCCGATCTTCCACCCGTGGGTGCCGACCGGCAGCACACTCGGCCAGATCTCGTGGACGTACTTCAACGGCACTCCGATGAAGAGCAGCGTGATGATCGAGGTGCCGACCACGGAGGCCAGCACCGTGTAGGCAGTCAGCAAGGGCTTCACGCCGCCAAGGTACTCGGGCGCTCCTCAGCCCCTGCGGGCCAGGGTCGGCCAGCGCCGCTCAACCCCGCGTCTGCTCCTGCGCCAGCGGCGCGTAGAGATAGCCGTCGCGCCAGGTCCCGTCGCTGTGCAGCGCGTCCTGCACGTTGTGCGCCTCCGCCGCAGACCGAGATCCTCCAACGCGATCGCGATCAACGCGCGCACGGCCTCAGTCGCATACCCGCGGCCTTGCACGGCCGGGTCGAGGCACCAGCCGAACTCATCCATGTGCTCACGCCGGGGAGGCGGCGGATCCGCCATAGCGCCTCCACATCGCCCTGTGCAGCCGCCGGATCGAGAGCCGCTCGGTCCGCCTCGGCCAGTCCAGATCCTTGATGTCGGGCATGTCTCGATCATCGCCGACCGACGTACCGGGGTCGCATCTGAGTTCCCGCTACTCCCCGAGCGACGGCCTGCTGCGCCGCACCGTGCGGTTTTTCTTCGGTCACGATGGGCCGAAACAACCCGAATCGGGCCTCGGACGCGGGAAGATCGACAGTGCCGACCGATCGTGGGGGTCCGGCACCGTCGAGCAGCAGAGGTTTCCGATGTCCAGAGCGCTAGCGGCGTTCTTCTTCGCCGTCCTGATCGTGATCGGTCTGCCGGTGGCGGCAAACGCGGCCGGCGACACCCCGGTCATCTTCGCCTCATCGGCCAGCTACACCGGCCAGCCGGTCCCGTACACGATCACCGTCTTCGACCGGCTCAACAACAGCCACCTGTCTGCCTCCATCGGCGGCCGCTCGATGTCGTGCCACTCGGCGGGTGCGATCGACGGCCTCGGCACCTGGAAGTGCACCGCCAGCGGTGGCCGGCTGCCGATCGGCTCGCAGACGATCACTGCCCGGGCCACCGGGGACGGCAAGACCCGTACGTCGAGCAAGACGATCAGCATCTCCAGCAGCTTCGGCATCTCTAGCTCGAGCGGCAGCGTCAGCGCTGGCCAGGGCTACACCGTCTCGGGCCACTTCGACGGCGGCTCGTACCACGTCAGCGCCCGGTCCTCGGCAAACGGAAGCACCGTCCAGAGCGGCGTCGGCTGCTCGACGTCGGGGACGTCGTTCACCTGCTCCCTGCAGGCGGGCTCGACGGCGAGCCCGTCCGGGACGACGTACACCGTGACGGTCACCGAGTCGTCGGGCGGCAGCAGCCGCTCGGACAGTACGTCGGTCCAGGTGATCGGTCAGGGCCCGACGTCCACGCCGACGCCGACCACGACCAAGAAGCCGGGCACTCCGTCCTTCACCAGCGGCACCACCCAGAGCGGCACCCACCAACCGCTGACGATCCATGGACGCGCCTCAGCCTCGGGGCAGCTGATCCAGCTCGTCGTGGACCCGCCGGCATCCGGGCCGACCTGGTCGGCCCCGACGACGAGCTGCACGGTCGCAGCGTCGCAGGCGTGGTCGTGCGCGCTCCCGAACACGCTCTCTGCAGGGCAGCACACGATCACCGTGCGGGCCCTGGACCCGACCGATCCGAGCAAGACCTCGCCGGCAGCGTCGCTGCGGATCACCGTGACGTCGGCGACAGCGAGCCCGAAGCCGACGGCGAGCCCGTCGCCCTCGAACGGTCCGAGCACGATCACCGCTCCGCCGATCGTCGAGAAGACCCCCACCCACAAGGTCCGGCACGGAAGCATCAGCGACCTGCTCGAGCTGCTGATCCTCGCGCTGGCGATCATCGGGGTCGCCCGTCCGACCGCGTTGTCACGCGTCCTGGGCGGCCGTTCTGCGGCGTTCTCCGACGATGAGGCCGACATCGACCCCGAGAAGCCGGTACGCGAACGCGTCGGCCGCGGCGACTTCTCCCCGACGTGGGCAGCCTTCGGCCACGAGGCAACCGACTTCTGGAGCCGGACCGCTCCCGGCTACATCGCCCGGTTCAGCCCGTTCCTGGGCCGGCTGGCCGTCGACGGCAACGCGATCCGAGCCATCTTCGGCACCCTCTGGTACCTGCTGCCGATCGGCGGCATCGCGCTCGGCATCACCGCGGCGCACGACGTTGCGTCCAAGCCGACAGCACCCTCGCTCGGGATCCTGCTCGGGATCGTCGTGGTCTCCAGCTTCGACGCCTTCGCAGGCTTCCTGGCCTCAGTGGTCTTCGCGGTCCTGGTGTCGGCCAACATGACGACACCGGGCGCTGTAGTGGTGCTGGCGCTGTCGTTCCTGTGGACCGGCCTGCCCCTGATCGCGAGCACGTTCCGACCGCTGCGCCGCAACGGCGAGGGCGGTTGGAAATTCCGCTGGGACCGCCTGGCCGACCTCGCGATCACTGCCGTCGTGTGCGGGTGGATCGCCGCCCGGATCGCCGGGGCTCTCGACATCCTCGGCGACAAGGCCACCGGCATCCCGGTCGACGCCGGCAAGGTCGCCCTGGTCTCCGGCGGCGCGATCGCCGTACGGGTCCTGGTCGAGCACGCCACCAACGCATGGTGGCCCGAGCGGCTGCGATTCACCGAGATCCCTGAGCCTCTGCCGACCCCGAACCTCGTGGTCCGGTTTGCTGGCGTCGTTGTCCGCCTAGCGGCACTCGGCTTCCTCGGCCACGTCTTCCTGGGCAGCTGCTGGCAGCTATGGGCCGGCCTCGTCCTGTTCGTGCTGCCCGACGCGGCAGCCGTCCTCGGCGAGCGTGGCATGACCTTGCGGCTGCCGTTCCCGCTCCCGACCGGCATCACCGCGCTGCTGATCATGGTCGTCGTCGGCGTCGCGCTAGTGGCGGCGGCGATCTCGGGAAAGGCGGACACCGTCGCCCTGCGCGCGGCGTTCGTGGCCGCGAGCCTGGTCCCGGCGCTCCTCGGGGCGGCGTACGGGCTGCGCGGTCCGGACACGGCACCAGCCCCCGAGACGAGCGAGGCCTCGGACACCGAGCCCGACGGCGGTGAGGAGGGCGCAGTCGCTACCAAGACCGCCGTGCAGACGGTGGCCAGGACGGTGCGCGAGACCACTTGGGACCTCCAGTTGGCCGGCGCCGGCCTGCTGGTGACGCTGCTGGTGCTCGCCATCGTTGGCTACAGCTTCTGATCGCTCCGGCGCGGTGGATGCGGCGCTGACGTACATCCTTGGCCTGGCGGCAAAGGTTAGGCTAGCCTTACTTCATGCGCTTCCCTCGTGCCGCCACCCCCACGACCCCGGCCCTGAAACCCGCCGAGCGGGCCCGGACGGTCATCGCGAGCGCCTCGACCCTGCGGGTCGCCGCCGGAGAGATCTCCCTCGACGTCCACCGGCACGGCGTGGTGCCGGACGGGTCCATCCTGTTCCAGGCACCTTCCGACCTGCCGTTCGAAGCCGGCCCCGCGACGGCAACCGTGGTCGACGTCGCGACAGTCCCGCAGCCGGACCGCATCCGGGGGACCGTCACCCTGGTCGGTCTGATGCACGACGTCGTCGAGCCGCTGCCCGCTGGCATGCGGATGCACCTGACCGGTTCGCAGGAGCCCGACGACCGGACCCGCTTGGTCCGTCTCGTGCCGGACCGGATCGGGCTGGCCTGGCGCTGCGAGACCGTCGTCGGAGAGCCGGTCGACCAGATGATCGCGATCGAGGACTATCGGACGGCCTTCCCTGATCCGTTGCTCGGCTACGAGGCCGCCTGGCTGCCGCACCTGCAGGCGGACCACGGCGACGTGCTGGTCGAGATCGCCCGTCACGAGCTCGGCTGGGACCACGCGCCGAGCGACGTGCGCGCTCTGGGCATCGACCGCTACGGCGTGGTGCTCCGCGTCCGCGAGCCCGACGGATCCCGCGATCTTCGGATCGCCTTCGACCGCGCGGTGGTCTGCGGCTGCGATGTCCGCGATGCCTTCGCGCGGCTCCTCGACCGGGCGATCCCCGGCGCCGGTCCGCTCTGCTGAACCAGGTCGTGTGCCCCAGGTCGCGCTACAGCGCGTCGCAGGGCACACGACTCACACCCGGAGGGAGCACCGGCAGACCCGATGGCACGCCCGCACCGGCCAGCTCCAGCAGCGCGTCCACGTCGAGGTGCTCCTCGACCAGGTCGCCGAGGAGGTCGAGACGCGCTTCCCGTCGCTCGCCGAAGCTGACCGCGGAGGATCGCCGCTCCCAGCCGCTCGCACGCGCAACCTCTGCCAGGAACGCCTGCCGGAACGCGTCGCTCTCCAGGCTGCCGTGCCACATCGTCGCGAAGACCGATCCGGCGCGGCTACCGCCGGGAAAGGCGTCGACGTCGCCGACGTCGTACCGGCCGTGATGGATCTCGTACCCGCTGACCGACTGGCCGAGCCCGGTGCCCGACGGCAGTCGCAGCACCTTCTCGGCGCCGAAGGTGGTGGTGGCGTCGATCAGCCCCAGCCCCGGCTCCACCGCTCCCGGAGCACCCTCGATCCCGTCGGGATCGAGGATCATCGCGCCGAGCATCTGCGCTCCACCGCAGATCCCGAGGACCGCACGGCCGGTCCGCGCGTGGCCGCGGATCGCCTCGTCGAGACCGCGCTCGCGCAGCCAGGCCAGGTCGGCCGACGTGGCGCGGGTGCCCGGGAGCACCACAAGGTCGGCCCCGAGCAGGTCCCGCGGCGACACGGCGAACGACACGTCGAGGTCGGGCTCCAGGCCGAGAGCGTCGACATCGGTGAAGTTGCTGATCCGGGGAAGCCGGACGACGGCGACCCGGAGGACCTCGGTGCCGGCCTCGCGTGCGCGTCGGCCGTCCAGGTCCAGGGCGTCCTCGGAGTCGAGCCAGAGATCGGGGTGCCACGGCAGTACGCCGTACGTCGGCCGCCCGGTGAGCCGGGTGAGCTCCTCGATGCCGGGCTGGAGCAGGGCGAGGTCACCGCGGAACTTGTTGGCGACGAAACCCGCGATCAGCGCCTGGTCGGCGGGCTCGAGCAGCGCGACGGTGCCGAACAGCGCCGCGAACAGCCCACCGCGGTCGATGTCGCCGACCACGACAGTGGGCAGGCCTGCGTGCCGGGCCAGCCCCATGTTCACGTAGTCGCCGGCCCGCAGGTTGATCTCGGTCGGGCTTCCAGCGCCCTCGGCGATGATCACGTCGTACCGACCGGCCAGGTCGTCGTACGCCGCGTGCGCGGCCTCGGCGAGATGGCGTCGGCCGGCCTCCCAGCCGCCCGAGGTGACCGTCCCGCCGGGCCGGCCCATGACCACGACGTGGCTGCGGGTGTCGCCGCCCGGCTTGAGCAGGACCGGGTTCATCGCGACCTCAGGCTCGGCGCCCGCTGCCCGCGCCTGGATCCATTGCGCCCGCCCCATCTCGCCGTCGGCGCAGACCATCGAGTTGTTCGACATGTTCTGCGCCTTGAACGGCGCGACCGCGATCCCGCGGCGGTGCAGCGCCCGGCACAGGCCGGTGGTGAGGATGCTCTTGCCCGCGTCCGAGGTGGTGCCCGCGATAAGCAGACCCGTCACGCGTCGACCTCGACCGGCGAGGTCGCGGGCGAAGGCTCGGGGTCGTGGTCGGGACCGTTGTCAGGGCCTGAGCCCTCGTCCGGCGGGTTGATCAGCAGCTCGTAGGTGTCGCGGCACCACCGGGCCCAGACGAAGACCGCGAAGGCGCCGAAGAACCACCACTCGATGGCGTAGAGCAGGTTGCGCAGACCGGTGAAGCCGGAGACCGTGGGAGTCGTCGGGTCCGGGACCCGCGACAGTCCATCGGTCCCGGTGGCGGCGGGTGCGCTCGCGCCGTTCGCCACGACGTACGCGCTGAAAAGGTCCTCGTCGACGTACTGGACGACGGTCGCGATCTGCAGAGTCGGGATGATGTCGTCGTCGGGGTTGGAGTCCACGCCGCCGTCGTCGGTCGGCTCGAGCCAGCCGGTCAGCGTGACGTGCCCGCTGATGGTCTCGGCGTGTGGTTTCGGCGACCAGCCGCGGACCACCGGGATGGCCGACTTCGTGCCGTCCACGATGACCGGCGTCACCACCCAGTAGCCGTTCTTGCCGTGCACGTACTCGTTCTCGACGTAGAGCGTCGAGTCCGGGAGCCAGGTCCCGCCGAGCGAGACCGGCTGCCCGACCGAGCGGCCTGGGAAGGGACTGTCGCCGGTCATCAGGCTCAGCAGACCCACCGGCTTGTCGTGCGAGATGTCGCTGGCTGCGTCGACGCGGTGGATGTGCCACGCGTTCAGCTGCCAGAGACCGAGGCCGATCGCGGCCGCGATACAGAACAAGACGGCGAAGTGCCCACCCCAGTACTTCGGTCGAAGCAGGGTCGTGAGCACTCGACCAGCCTACGTCCGAGGTGCGACGATCCCCCCGTGACCTCCCTGATCCGGCATCTGAACGCTGCCACCATGTCCCCGCGCGGCGCGATGGGCGGGCGGATCACGCCGACCCGGATGGTCTGCCACAGCCTGCTGGTCGAAGGCACGGACACGCTGACCCTGGTCGACACCGGCTTCGGCACCGCCGACCTTGCGGAGAAGCGGATGGGGTCGGCGTTCATCGCACTGATGGGACCGTCGCTCGACGTCGGCGAGACCGCGGCAGCCCAGGTCGTCGCCGCCGGGTACGCCGTCGAGGACGTCACCGACATCGTGGTCACCCACCTCGATCTCGACCACGCGGGCGGGCTCGGCGACTTCCCCGCCGCCCGGGTGCACGTCTTCGCCGACGAGCTCGCTGCTGCTCGGAACCCGCAGGGTGTGAAGGAGAAGAATCGGTACATCGCCGACCAGTGGGCGCACGGGCCGAACTGGGTCGAGCACCACCTCCCCGACGGAGCCGGCGACGGATGGAAAGGGTTCGCCTCGGTCGCCCAGGTCAGCGACGACATCCTGCTGGTGCCCACGCGCGGCCACACCCGTGGTCACGTAGCGGTCGCCGTACGCCGTCCCTCGACAGGCTGGTTCCTGCACGCCGGCGACGCGTACTTCTCGCACGGAGAGAAGGAGCAGCCGCCCACCTGCCCCATGGGCCTGTCGGTCTTCCAGACGATCGTCCAGGTCGACAAAGGCTCCCGGCACGCCAACGCCGATCGGCTGCGTTCCCTCCACGCCGAGCACGGCCCGACGTCCGGTTCAACCGACCCGGTCACCATGTTCTGCGCCCACGACGCCGTCGAGTTCGACGCCCTGGCCAACGTCACCGACTGAGCGGAGTCGAGCCGGGACGCCGAGCCTGTCGAGACGCAGCGACCGACGCACAGTCCTACGACATTCCGCCGTCATGAGCGAGCACGCAGCCGGTGATCATCCGCGCTGCCGGCGAGGCCAGGTACACGATCGACGCCCCCAGCTCAGCCGGAGAGATGGCTCGGCCCGGCAGCATCATCATCAACCGGTCGGCGACGCGCGGGTCCAGGTCGTCCGGGTACTTCTCGGCGACCTCGGAGACGATCGGGGTGTCCACGGTGCCAGGGCAGATCGCATTGACCCGGATCCGCTCCGGTGCCAGCTCCAGGGCCAGCGACCGCGTCATCTGCGTCAGGCCGCCTTTCGCCGCTGAGTACCCGACGGTGTAGCCCTGCGGGACCCGTCCGGCGACCGAGGAGACGTTGATGATGTTTGCGCCACGGGTCGCACGCAGATGCGGCAGCGCCTCCTGCATCACCATGAACGGGCCCTTGAGGTCGACAGCGTGGATCCGGTCCCACTCGTCGTCGGTGATCGTGTCGAAGCGGCCAAACTGCACGATGCCGGCGACATTGGCGAGCACGTCGATCCGCCCGTGCTCTGCGGTCTTCGCGATCGCGGCCTTGACCGACTCGCGGTTGCCGACGTTGCACTGGAAGTAGGTCACCCCGTCCGGAACCGTCGGGTGGATGTCGAGGCCGTAGACGATGTCGCCGAGATCGCGGAACAGCTCAGCGGTGGCGAACCCGATGCCGGAGGCGGCTCCGGTGATGACGACGACGCGGGGGGTGGACTCAGCCATGGGTGCTCCTGGTCTCGTGGGATGGCTCCTGGGACGTTAGCAGCGAACTAGAACATGTTCTAGAGAACCGATGCGAGAGAATGCAGGGTGACCAACCTCCCCGCTTGGGCCGCCGCCCTGGATCTGCAACCTCACCCCGAGGGCGGCTGGTACGCCGAGACCTACCGGAGCGCCGGCTCGACCAGCACCGCGGGTGGCACCCGCGCGCTCGGGACCGCGATCTACTTCCTGCTACTCCCCGGGGAGTCCTCGGCCTGGCACCGGGTGGCCAGCGACGAGCTCTGGTTCCATCACCGTGGCGGCCCGCTCCGGCTCTGGATCGGCGACGACCCCGACCGCGCGAACGAGCACGTCCTCGGGTCCGACCTCAGCGCAGGCCAGCGCCCGCAGCTCCTCGTCCCCGGCGGCTCCTGGCAAGCGGCTCGTCCGGTCGACGCCGCCGTCCTGGTCAGCTGCGTGGTCGTGCCTGGATTCGACTTCGCCGACTTCGAGCTCGGCGGGCCGGCACCAGCCTGACGGCGCTCGGTAGGTCAGCTCCGGCGTACGCCCTTGTAGATGCTCCGCCCGACGATCCACGGCTGCAGCACCGACCATGCTGGGATCGAGAACCCCTGACCGCTGGGGGCGAAGACCTCCAGCTTGTTGTTCTGGGTCCCGACCACCGAGCCCCACCTCCGCTTCGCCGGGGTGAAACGTTTCGGGGTGCTGTGCCCGGTCAGGTCAGCGCGGATGTTGTGCGCTAGCAGGCCATCGGCTCGACTGCGGGCCGACGTCCGCAGCGGGTCGGTCGCAGCGACGTCGCCGATCGCGTAGACGCCCTCTGCTCCGGGGACCCGGAGGTAGTCATCCACGCGGACGAAACCATCAGCGTCGAGGACGTCATCCGGGAGCCAGCCGGTGTTCGGCCGGACCTTGCCGATCGTCCAGAGCACGGCATCAGCCGACGAGGCGGGCTGCCCGGTGCTCCACGCGATCTCGCCGGTGGTGATCTCGTCGCAGGCGAAGCCGTCGGGCACCACCGCCCGGTGTCCCGGGTGCAGACCCACCCCGGCCTTCTCCAGGCGCCCGCGCAGCGTGCCCCAGACCTTGCCGTGGTGGTGAGGCAGCGCGCGCTCGCCCGGGAAGTACAGGTCGACTTGCTTGTCGGGCCAGGTCTTCGCAACGTTGAGCGCGCTGCTCACAGCGGCAGCGCCGCCGCCGATCACGATGACCGACTCCGCGGCGGCGATGCGGTCGTGCGCAGCCGTCAGCTCGGCATCCACCTCGTCGACGGTCTGCACGTCCGGGCGTCGCCAGAATCCGTTAGTCACACCGGTCGCGATCACCAGGGCGTCGTACGACTCGGTGTGCGCGGTCCCGTCGATGCCGACGACCCGAACCGTCCGCTCGGCCAGGTCGAGGCCGGCTAGGTTGCCGTGCAAGGTCCTGGCCTGGTCGAGACGCTGGTAGCGATCGAACGGCACCAGGTAGTCGCGCGCCCATTCGGCCGGTCGGGAGAGCCGGAGTCCGAGCTCCTGGCCGCTGACCAGGCGGGGCTTGGCGGAGACTCCGACGACGTCGGCGTACGGGGACAGGTGGATCGCGGTCAGGAGGCCGCTGTCCCCGAGGCCCGCGATGACGACTTTCGGGCGGCTCATGCGCCGGCTCGGCGCGGCGGCCGGGGGAAGAACATCGGCACCCGCGCGATCACCTCGGCGTACGACGGACGGCGCTCGAGGCTGCGCTCCTCCATCATCGGGATGCTCGCGCCGAGGAACATCGCCAGCATGCCGACCGAGCCGAGCAGGCACCACCACCAGTCGTGCGGGGCCGCTGCGATCGCGAACAGGGCGAGCGAGACCCAGAAACCGAACTCGCCGAAGTAGTTCGGGTGCCGCGACCAGGCCCAGAGCCCTTCGTCCATCGCCTGGCCCGGTTGCTTGCTCGCAGCGAACCGGTACATCTGCACATCCGCGACGAGCTCGAGCAGCACCGCACCGAGACCGACGACCAGGGCGACACAGTCGAGCCAGTTGACGTCGTGGGTGGCGCGGGTCAGCACCACGTAGACCGGCAGCAACCCGAGGAAGACCTGCAGCGTCGGGAAGACGTGGATGCCCATCAGATCGACGACGGCCTCGGCGTTGCCGGCCTTGCCGCGCAGCATCGGATAGCGCCAGTCCTCGTGGTGCAGTCCCGGGAAAGCGTAGATCCAGTTGCCCGTGAGCCGGATAGCCCAGGCCAGCATCACGACGCTCACCAACCAGAGGCGCCCGTCGCTCGCCGGCGTACCGGCGCGCAGCCACCAGGCCAGCATCAGCAGCGGTGGTGCCACGCTCCAGTAGGCGTCGTAGAAGCTCGAGTTGTGGTGCAGCCGGCTCGCCGCGAACACGATCAGGGTCGCGATCCCGTCGGCGATCAGTCCGTCGAGCCACAGGTGGCCGGTTCGAGAGCCGAATCCGATCCACAGACCGGCGGCGCCGAACGCGGCGACGTAGGCCACCAGCACGCGCAGCAGCGACTCCGTCTTGCTCTTCGGCGGGCTCGTCGGGTGGGCAGTCATATCCGCACGGTACCTAGAACGTGTTCTACCTGGCCAGCGGTTCCCGCCGGAATGAAGGCGTCTACAGAAGCCTGCGGGCTACAAGATCCCGAGAAGCCCGCCGAGCAGGCCGCCGCCTGAGGACGTGGTCGGTGGTGCCGTGGGCGCCGGAGTTGGAGCGGGGGGCTTGGGCAGCACCGGGATGGCGTACCAGAGTGTGCGGCGCAGCCAGTCGCCCGGACCGACTCGTTTGCCCGAGCACGCCACGATCACCAGGCGCTCGGGGCCGTTGGACCGGAACGCTCGCCTGGTGGGCACCTTGCCGACCGGGTAGCTCTGTCGCTTGCTGACCGCGTAGCAGGCCCGTTTGCCGTCCTTGCCGACCATCACGATGGGGTCGCCGACGTGCAGGTTGGCGAGCATCGCGTTGCCGAGCGCTGAGCCGTCGGGCCAACTGTGGCCGGAGAGGATGACGCTGCCGTGCCGGCTCGACGGCTTGGTCCGCGGGTCCATCGCCATCAGCCACTTGCCCGACTCGGTCAGCGGCCCGGCGCCGATCCGGTTGCCGGCTTCGCGGCGTACCTGGATCACCTTCACGCTGCGGCCGAGCGATGGCATCTTCGCCTTCACCGGCACGAAACCGTGGCGCGGGCGCTGGCACGGGTCCGTCGTGGCTGCCGTTGCGGCTCGGATCACTGTCCCGCTCACACTGGTCGCCGGTGCAGCTGATCCGGTCCCAGCCGTCAGCGCCAGCAGTGTGACCCCGAGCGCGAGCCCGATCGTCGATAGTGCCGCCCCGCGGCGGATGAGGACGTTGCGAGGTGTCGGCACCGGACGTCCCTCCTCATGGTCTCGAGTGATCGCGGACCTCGGTGAGACCACGTACCCACGACAACGACCAGGCCAAACCCCTGGTTACGTCAGCGGGTCTGCGGAGCCGAGCACCCAGACCGCGAGCCCGTGGAGATGGTGCTGGCGCGCGACCGACGTGCGGAGTGCGTACGAGCGGGCGTCCGCCCACCACAGCCGGGTGCCGTCGGACAGCGTCGCAGACCACTCGCCGGAGTCGGCGTGCCAGACCGCGGTGGCGTCGTCATCGCGGACCAGCGCCCGAGCTCCTCCGTCGGTGACCGTCGTGCCGGTGCCCGACACGGGCCAGGTGTAGCCGTACCCCGCCTGGCCGAGGTCGACCTTGCGCGCGGGTACCTGAGTCAGCAGAGTCGCGAGTGAACTCTGCTGCCAGCGCAGGTCGCCGATCGGACCTGGGCCCGACCACCCGGGACCGTGCTCGTCGTACGCCATCAGCTGGACGACGTCGACCGCGTGCCCGAGCTGCTTCAGCGCATAACCCTGGGAGCGGTACTCGGAGAGCGAGGTCGACGCGCTGATGTCGATCGATACGGTCCGCTTCTTCGGCATCGCCGCCTGCAGCGCCTTCGCCAGCCGGACCAGGCCGCCCGCATCGCGCTGTTGCACAAGCTCGAGGTCGATGTTGACTCCGTCGTAATGGCCGTGGGCGACATAGCCGGCCATGGCGTGTGCAAGCCGGGTGATGCGGGCGCCGCTGTTCAGCAGACCGTGCGCAGCATGAGGGTCGAAGTCGCCGATCCGGTCGCTGTAGTTGCTGACGAGCAGCTCGGTACGCAGCCCTTGCTGGTGCGCGATCCGTCGGACCGAGGCGAGACCGGCGTACGGCTTCTCCACGCCGGAGCCCGTCGCGTTGATGCTGACGCCGTCCACCGTGACGGTGCTCAGGCCCTTGCGGCTGGCAACGATCACTGCCTTGCTGGTGCCACCGAGCGCGTAGCCGGTGACAGCGAGGTGGCCGCTGGTCGCGGCCGCCCGATGAGCAGGGCTCGCAACGGCGCTCGAGGTCAGGCCGAGGAGCGCGACTGTGGCAGCGCCGACAACGACCCGACTGGTTCTCATGTCTGCTCTCCGTTCAGCGGTGGCGCTTCTTGAGGCGCTGGACCTTCCACGTCACCGCTGACGGGTCGATATTGCCTGACGCGTCGACGGCCTTCACGGAGAACGTGTGCTTGCCGATCCCGATCGAGATCCGGTGCGGGGCCGTGCAGGTCTTGTAGGCGCGTTTGTCGAGCTTGCACCGGAACGTCGAATGGGGCTCAGTCGAGGCGAACACGAACCTGACCGTCGCGGTCCGCACCTTGTGCGCCGGGTGCGCGGTGAGCCGGGTGTTCGGCGGCGTACGGTCCAGAGTCGGTCGCTCGTAGGCACCCATGTCAGCGACCTTGGTGCCGTTCCCGTCGCCGTCAGTCACCCGGGCGTGCCCGTCCCGGTCCGTCGTAGGTCCGCCAGCGGCCGGACTGCCTTTGTCGACCCCGGGAGAGCCCGCGGCCAGGGGGTAGTCGCCGGTGGCGGCGCTGACGAAGCGTGGGTCGACATCGACGTTCCCGGCTCCGCGCACGACCTTCGCGACCCCGCCTGACTCCACGGCCGCGCTGATGTTGTCGTAGTCGGAGTAGGCCACGTTGATAGTCGCGGTGCTGTTCGCCAGCGGGGAGCCGTTGTTCCTGGCTTCGGCGAACAGCGAGGTCGCGGGCCCGCGGATGATCGAGCTCGTCAGGGAGACCGTCGACGCCTGAGTCTTCGTCGCCCAGGTTGAGGAGACCCGGACACCCACTGATCCCGTCGAACCTCCGACGATCGTGACGTGGTTGGCGTTGATCGTCTTGGGTGCTTCACCCGGGTTGGGATTCGCGGCGGTCAGTCCGGAGCTGTTCGTACTACTCCCCAGATCAATCACAGCGTCGTCGAGGTTGACGGTGCCGCC
>DASRRQ010000017.1:0-18860 GCA_035695505.1 Marmoricola sp.
AGATGGCTGCGCCCCAGCTCTCCATCACACCGAGCAGCAGGCCGCCGAGCAGCGCCCCACGCAGGTTGCCGATGCCGCCCATGACCGCTGCGGTGAACGCCTTGACACCGAGCGTGAAGCCGGCGTCCTGCTTGGTGGTGCCGATCTTGATCATGTAGAGCGTGGCGGCAGCGCCCGCCATCAGTCCGCCGATGAGGAACGTGAGCTGGACGACCCGGGTGCCGTTGACTCCCATCAGCGCTGCGGCCTCGGGGTCCTGGGCGACTGCACGGATACCGCGGCCCAGCCGGGTCCGCAGTACGAGCTGATCCAGCGCCACCATCATCAGCACGGCGGCGACGATGATCGTCAGGTCGACGTCGGTGACGCTGTAGCCGCCGATGCTGAACAGGTGGTGCGGCTGGATGGAGACCGGGTTGGAGTAGATGTCGCGCGCCTTGTCCGGCGAGACGTAGTTGGACAGCTTGTGGTCGAGGTGGAAGAACTTCGCGAACTTGTCCCGCAGACCCATCGCCTCGGACAGGGCGAAGGAAGCGCCGATCGCAGAGATCAGCGCGATGAGCTTGGGGGCGTTCTTCTTGATCAGCGGCCTGTAGGCCACGCGTTCAAGAAGGAGCGCGATCAGCGCGGAGGTGAGCATGGCCGCGACCAGCGCGACCAGGAGTATGGGCACCGATCTGCCGAGGCTCCACTGGACGCTCGAGGTCCCGTGGAGGGCCACGAAGACCCAGGCCACGGCGAAGGTCCCGAACATGAAGACCTCGGAGTGGGCGAAGTTGATGAGCTGGAGGACTCCGTAGACCATGGTGTAGCCCAGCGCGATCAGAGCGTAGATCGCGCCGAACACGAGCCCGCCGATGGTGAAGCTCAAGAAGTTGTCGAAGCTGCCGAAAAGCGCGCCCAGGTCCAAAGAAGTTTCCCTCCCCCTCGTTCTGACGGCTGCGGCCGGAGGGCGAGCCTCCGGCCGCAGCCTGTTTCAGTTACTCAGACGTGCTCGACGCCTCAGGAGATCGCCGTCGGGTTGTTGACGTCCAGCGAGCCGTTCTTCACGAAGTACGCGTAGATCTTCGACTGCTGGATGTCGCCGTTCTTGTCGAACGCGATCGGGCCGCTGGTGCCGTCACCGGTGTAGCTGCCGATGAAGCTGTTCAGCTTCTCCTCCGTGCCGACGCCGGCCTTGACCGCGGCGAGGAAGATGTTCGTCGCGTCGTAGGCCTGGGTGGCGTAGAGGCCGGTGGCGCCGAAGCCCGCCGGAGCCGGACCGGCCGGAGCCGACAGGACCGCGCCGTTGGCGGCCTGAGCACCTGCGACCTTGACGAAGTTCGGGTCCTCCGAACCGTCACCCGACATGAACGTGCCCTTGAAGCCGCCCTGGGTGAGCGCCTTCTTCAGCAGACCAGCCTCGGTGTAGTAGCCACCGTAGAAGAAGCAGTCCGCACCGGACGCCTTGGTCTTGGTCACGACGGCCGACATGTCGGTCTGGCCGACGGTGATCTTGTCCTTGCCCACTACGGCCGAGCCGAGCGCGGACTGGACGGTCTTGTCGAGGCCGACGCTGTAGTCCTGGCCGTCGTCGACGGTGTAGATCTTCTTGCAACCAGCCGTGCCGGTCAGGTAGGCGGCATCCGCCTTGCCCTGGGCGTCGTCGTTACCGATGACCCGGTGCCACGTGGTCCAACCCTGCTGGGTGATGGTCACGTTGGTAGCCGACGGGGAGATCGACGGCAGGCCAGCCTGGAAGAAGGTCTTGCCGGTGGCCAGCGACTCACCCGAGAAGCCCGGGCCGACGAGGCCGAAGATCGAGTCGTCGTTGATGATCTGGGTTGCGAGCGCGGGGGCCTTGGTCGGGTCGCCTTGGGAGTCGAACGTCTTGAGACCGATCTTGCAGTCGGTGTTCTTGGCGTTGTAGTCCTTGAGCGCCAGGTTGATGCCGTTGACCATGTTCTGGCCGAGGGCACCGGCGTCACCGGTCAGGGCGCCCATGAACGCCAGGTTCTTGCCACAGAACGCGCTACCGCCGCTGTTGGACGCCTTGTTGTCGTCCTTGCTGCTGGAGCCGCACGCAGCGGTCAGGGTCAGAGCGGCGACGCCGGTTACGGCGGCGGCGACGCGCAGGGACTTGTTGAAACGGATCATCAGTCCTCCGTTGTCGGGGATGGAAGCGATCGGGCGCCCGGGGCAGAGATCGCGGTTTCGACGGACGCTAGCACCGAAGATTCCGTTGCGGGGCTAGGTGAGCACACCGATCTGGTCCGTTGCCAAACCGTGATGCAACGGATATCAGCGCGGCTCGACCCCGTGCTCGACGACCCCGTCAGCTACCTCGCGCATCGAGAGGCGCAGGTCCATCGCCGTCTTCTGGATCCAGCGGAAGGCATCAGGCTCGGAGAGACCGAGCTTCTCCTGCAGGACGCCCTTGGCCTTGTCGACCACCTTGCGCGTCTCGAGGCGATCGGTCAGGTCGGCGACCTCGGCCTCGAGCTGCTGGAGCTCGGCGAACCTGCTGGTGGCCATCTCGATCGCAGGAACCAGGTCGGACTTGTCGAACGGCTTGACCAGGTAGGCCATCGCGCCGGCATCGCGGGCGCGCTCGACCAGGTCGCGCTGGCTGAACGCGGTCAGCATCACCACCGGGGCGATCCGCTGCGACGCGATCCGCTCCGCAGCGGCGATCCCGTCCAGGCGCGGCATCTTGACGTCCAGGATGACCAGGTCGGGACGGAGCTCCTCGGTGCTCGAGACCGCCGACTCGCCGTCCTCGACGGCCGCCACCACGTCGTACCCCTCCTCAGCGAGCATCTCGGCGAGGTCCAGCCGGATCAGGGCCTCATCCTCGGCGATCACCACACGTCGCTTTGGGCTCGCGGAGGGGGTCTCGGTCACGGAGTCAGGGTATCGAGTGCGGCCGGCGGGCCGGTGTCCGGTAGCGTTTGCGCCTGCTGCGCCCCGGTATCCCAATGGCAGAGGAAGCGGTCTCAAACACCGTCCAGTGTGGGTTCGAATCCCACCCGGGGCACTATGTTCCGCCTCTGGCGCGAAGTCCTAGGCTGTCCGGGTGCTGCTCGGACCGGTTGACCCGCTCCCTCTCCGGCCCCAACGCATTCTGGTCTCTGGCAGCTCGGGCGCCGGCAAGAGCACACTGGCACGAGCGATCGCGGCAGACTGGGGACTCCCCTACACCGAGCTCGACAGCCTGTACCACGGGCCGAGCTGGGTTCCTCGACCCGCGTTCCTCGACGACGTCCGTGCGCTGGCTGCGGGCAGTTCGTGGGTCAGCGAGTGGCAGTACACCGAGGCCCGGCCCATCCTGCTCGAGCGCTGCGACCTGCTCCTCCACCTCGCGACGCCCCGGCGTACGGCGATGACGCGGGTGACCCGACGGACGCTAAGCCGACGGTTCCGGCGTACCGAGTTGTGGAACGGCAACCGCGAGCGCCCGCTGTGGCACATCGTGCACGACCGTGAGCACATCATCCGGTGGGCGTGGTCGTCCTACCCGGTGGCAGCGAAGCGGATCGACGAGGTCCTGACTGAGCGACCGGGACTTCCCGTCGTACGGCTGCGACCCGAGGAGGTCGCGGGATGGCGCCGGGACGTGCTCAGGCCAGGCCCCGGTACGCCGGAGCCACCTCGTTGATCGCGTCGCCCATCCGGTGGATCCGCAGCGCGTTCGTCGAACCGGGGATGCCCGGAGGGCTGCCCGCGATGATCACCACGATGTCGCCCTCGACCACCCGTCCGGCGGCGAGCAGCTGCTCGTCTACCTGACGCACCATCTGGTCGGTGTGCTCGACCTCGACGGTCTTGAAGGTCTCGATCCCCCAGGTCATCGAGAGCTGCGAGCGCACAGTCGCCTCGGGGGTGAAGGCCAGCACCGGGATGATGCCGCGGTACCGGGCGAGCCGGCGTGCGGAGTCGCCGGACTGGGTGAACGCGACGAGGTACTTCGCCCCGACCCGCTCGGCGACCTCGGCAGCTGCCTTGGCGATCACGCCGCCCCGGGTCTTCGGCTGCCAGTCGATCGCCGCCATCCGGCTGAGCTCGTGATCCTCGGTCGAGGAGATGATCCGAGCCATGGTCCGCACGGTCTCGATGGGGTACTCCCCCACGCTGGTCTCGCCGGAGAGCATCACCGCGTCGGCACCGTCGAGGACGGCGTTGGCGACGTCGGACGCCTCGGCACGGGTGGGGGCCGGGTTGGAGATCATCGACTCGAGCATCTGCGTCGCCACGATCACCGGCTTGGCGTTGCGTCGGGCCTTCGCGACAACCCGCTTCTGCAGGAACGGCACATCCTCGAGCGGGCACTCGACACCGAGGTCGCCGCGGGCCACCATGAACGCGTCGAAGGCCTTGATCACCTCGTCGAGGTTGTCGATCGCCTGCGGCTTCTCGATCTTCGCGATCACCGGGAGCATCACCCCCTCCTCGCGCATGATCTGGCGGACGTCCTCGACGTCCTTGGCCGACCGCACGAACGAGAGCGCGATGTAGTCGACCGTGAGATGCAGCGCCCAGCGCAGGTCCTCGATGTCCTTCTCGGAGAGCGCGGGCACGCTGACCGGTACGCCGGGCAGGTTGATGCCCTTGTGGTCACTGATCCGGCCGCCGACCTCGACCCGGGTGTGCACCTCGGTGCCGTCGACCTCGGTCACCCGAAGCCGGACCTTGCCGTCGTCGATGAGCACCTGGTCGCCCGGGCTGACGTCACCGGGAAGGCCCTCGTAGGTGGTGCTGGCGATCTCGTTGTCCCCGGAGATCTCGCGGGTGGTGATCGTGAAGGACTGGCCAGTGTTGATGCGCACCCCACCGTCGCGGAACCAGCCGAGGCGGATCTTCGGCCCCTGCAGGTCGGCGAAGATGCCGATCGCGTGACCGCTCTCGTCGGACGCCTCGCGGACCATCTTGTAGACGGCCTCATGCTCGGCGTGGGTGCCATGGCTCAGGTTCAGCCGGGCCACGTCCATGCCTGCATCCACCAGGGCCCGGATGCTCTCCTTGGTGGAGACAGCCGGTCCGAGCGTGCAGACGATCTTTGCTCTACGCACCGGACAAACCTACCGCTCGGGGCCTTGAACGTTCCAATGGCCTCGCCGACCGGGCGCAGATGTCCCACCAAAGTTCGCCGACCGGTCACACATGTCCCGCCAAGGTGCGCCGACCGGGCTCAGATGTCCCAGTCACCCGGGACATCTGCGCCCTCTCGGCGTAACCGGACGGGACATCTGCGCCCTCTCGGCGGGTTAGGCGGTGACGGGGCGCTCGGTCGGTGGGATCGGCGCGGGCAGGGTAGTCGCCCCGGTCAGGAACGTGTCGACTGACGCAGCAGCAGCGCGGCCCTCGGCGATCGCCCAGACGATCAGCGACTGGCCGCGGCCCGCGTCCCCGGCGACGAAGACGCCCGGCACCGTGGAGGCGTAGGCCTTATCGCGGACGATGTTGCCGCGCTCGTCGAGCTCGACGCCCAACTGCTCGACGACACCAGCCTGCTGCGGCCCGACGAAGCCCATCGCGAGGAGGACGAGCTCGGCGGGGATGACCCGCTCGGTGCCCTCGACCGGGGCGAACTTCGCGTCGACCTCGACGAGATGCAGCTCGCGGACGTTGCCGGCCTCGTCGCCGACGAACTTCTGGGTCGAGACGGCGTACACGCGGTCGCCGCCCTCCTCGTGCGCGGAGGAGACCCGGAAGGTCATCGGGTACGTCGGCCACGGCTGGTCGCCCGGTCGGTCCTCCCCCGGTCGCGCCATGATCTCGAGCTGGGTGATCGACGCCGCGCCCTGGCGGATCGACGTACCGAGGCAGTCGGCGCCGGTGTCGCCGCCTCCGATGATGACGACGTGCTTGCCGGTCGCGAGGATCTGGTCCGCTCCGTCAGGCAGGGTCTCGCCGAGCGCGACCCGGTTGGCCTGCGGTAGGAACTCCATGGCCTGGTGGATGCCGCCGAGCTCGCGGCCTGGGACGGGCAGGTCGCGGGCGATGGTCGAGCCGATCGCCAGCACCACGGCGTCGTAACGCTCGCGCAGCGCCTCGCCGGTCAGCTCGCCGCCGACGTCGACGCCAGCACGGAAGACGGTGCCCTCGCGCCGCATCTGCTCCAGGCGCCGGTCCAGGACCTTCTTCTCCATCTTGAACTCGGGGATGCCGTAGCGCATCAGCCCGCCGATCTTGTCGGCGCGCTCGTAGACCGCGACGGTGTGACCGGCGCGGGTCAGCTGCTGGGCGACGGCGAGCCCGGCCGGGCCGGACCCGATCACGGCGACCGTCTTGCCCGAGAGCCACTCCGGCGGCTGCGGCCGCACGTTGTGCGACTCGAAAGCGCGCTCGATGATCGAGACCTCGACGTTCTTGATCGTCACCGGGTCCTGGTTGATCCCCAGGACGCACGCCGTCTCGCACGGGGCCGGGCAGAGGCGCCCGGTGAACTCTGGGAAGTTGTTGGTCGCATGCAGCCGCTCGATCGCGGCGTCCCAGTCGTCGCGGTACACGAGGTCGTTCCACTCCGGGATGATGTTGCCCAGCGGGCAGCCCTGGTGGCAGAACGGGATCCCGCAGTCCATGCAACGCGAGGCCTGGGTGCGGATGATCGGCAGCAGCGCGCGACCGGGCCCACCGGGGTAGACCTCGTTCCAGTCCTGGACGCGCTCGTCGACGGGACGGCGGTCGGCAACCGCACGGCCGTTGTTCAAAAAGCCCTTCGGGTCAGCCATGCGAGGCCTCCTTCGTCGGCGCGCACGGCGCCTTGACTCTGCAGATTGCCTTCACCGGGCTCGCAAGCTCACCCATGGAGGCTCTCCATCATCTTCTTCGCGACCTCTGCCTCGGGCAGCCCGTCAGCCTCGGCCTTGGCCTTGGCCTCCATCACGGTCCGGTAGTCGCGCGGCATCACCTCGGTGAAGCGGCTCAGCCCGGTCTCCCAGTCGGCGAGCAGCTCGGCGGCGATAGTCGACCCGGTCTCCTCTGCGTGCTTGCGGACGATCGTCTGGAGCGCCTCGGCGTCGGTCGCGGGGACCGGTCCGAGGTCGACGAGCTCGCGGTTGGTGCGGGCCGGGTCGAGGTCCAGCACGTATGCCGTGCCGCCACTCATACCGGCCGCGAAGTTGCGCCCGGTCGCGCCGAGGACGACGACCGTGCCGCCGGTCATGTACTCGCAGCCGTGGTCGCCCACGCCCTCCACGACGGCAGTGACCCCGGAGTTGCGGACGCAGAACCGCTCGCCGGCCTGGCCACGCAGGAAGATCTCCCCTGAGGTCGCGCCGTAGCCGATGGTGTTGCCTGCGATGATCTGGGCCGACGCGTCGAAGGTCGCGGCCCGGTCGGGGCGGACCACGATCCGGCCGCCGGAGAGGCCCTTGCCGACATAGTCGTTGGCGTCGCCCTCGAGCCGCAGGGTTATCCCGCGCGGCAGGAACGCCCCGAACGACTGGCCAGCCGAGCCGACCAAGGTCAGGTCGATGGTGCCCTCAGGCAGGCCCTCGGCGCGGTAGCGCTTGGTCACCTCGTGGCCGAGCATGGTGCCGACGGTCCGGTTCACGTTGCGCACGGCGACTTGGGCACGGACCGGCTCGCCGTTGCTCAGAGCCGGCTCGCAGAGCGCGATCAGCTCGTTGTCCAACGCCTTGTCGAGGCCATGGTCCTGGCCGGTGGTGTTCCGCAGGGCGGCACCTTCGGGCAGGTCCGGCACGTGGAAGATCGGAGAGATGTCGAGCCCAGCGGCCTTCCAGTGCGTGATCGCCTTGGCGGCGTCGAGCATCTCAGCATGACCCACGGCCTCGTCGATGCTGCGGAAGCCGAGCTCGGCCAGGATCTCGCGGACCTCCTCGGCGATGTACTCGAAGAAGTTCACGACGTACTCGGCCTTGCCGGAGTACCGCTCGCGGAGCACCGGGTTCTGGGTGGCGACGCCCACCGGGCAGGTGTCGAGGTGGCAGACCCGCATCAAGATGCACCCGGAGACGACCAGCGGCGCGGTCGCGAAACCGAACTCCTCGGCCCCGAGCAGAGCCGCGATGACCACGTCGCGGCCAGTCTTGAGCTGACCGTCGGTCTGCACGACGATCCGACTCCGCAGACCATTGAGCAGCAGAGTCTGCTGGGTCTCGGCCAGGCCGAGCTCCCAGGGACCGCCGGCGTGCTTGAGCGAGGTCAGCGGCGAGGCTCCTGTGCCGCCGTCGTGGCCGGAGATCAGCACCACGTCCGCGTGCGCCTTGGACACACCTGCCGCGACCGTGCCGACGCCGACCTCGGCGACCAGCTTCACGTGCACCCGAGCACTCGGGTTCGCGTTCTTGAGGTCGTGGATCAGTTGCGCCAGGTCCTCGATCGAGTAGATGTCGTGGTGCGGCGGCGGCGAGATCAGGCCGACGCCGGGGGTGCTGTGCCGGGTC
Source organism: Marmoricola sp. (assembly GCA_035695505.1). GTDB lineage: Bacteria > Actinomycetota > Actinomycetes > Propionibacteriales > Nocardioidaceae > Marmoricola. The sequence goes on from DASRRQ010000017.1 coordinate 8,388, forward strand.
TTGGCCACCCACGGGTACACCTTGTTGCCAGGCAGCTGGCCGCCCTCGCCCGGCTTGGCGCCCTGGGCCATCTTGATCTGGATGTCGTCGGCGTTGGTGAGGTACTCGCTGGTCACGCCGAAACGGCCCGACGCGACCTGCTTGATCGACGAGCGCCGCTCGGGGTCGTAGAGCCGCTCGGCGTCCTCGCCGCCCTCCCCCGTGTTCGACTTGCCGCCGAGCCGGTTCATGGCGATCGCCATCGTCTCGTGAGCTTCTTGGGAGATCGACCCGTAGGACATCGCGCCGGTGGAGAAGCGCTTCACGATCGCGCTGACCGGCTCGACCTCGTCGATGCTGATCGGCGCGCGGCCGTTCTCGCCGGTGACCTTGAACCGGAACAGCCCGCGCATCGTCATCAGCTTCTCGGCCTGCTCGTCGACAGCAGCGGTGTACTGCTTGAACACGTCGTAGCGCCCCGACCGGGTCGCGTGCTGGAGCCGGAAGACGGTCTCGGGGTTGAACAGGTGCAGCTCGCCCTCGCGGCGCCACTGGTACTCCCCGCCGATGGCGAGGTCGCGGTGCGCGGGCGCGATGCCGTCGACCGGGTACGCCGCGCGGTGCCGCAGCGCGACCTCCTCCGCGATGGTCTCCAGGCCGATGCCGCCGAGCTTGGAGGTGGTGCCGGTGAAGTACTTGGTGACCAGCTCGTCGGCCAGGCCGAGCGCCTCGAAGATCTGGGCGCCGGTGTAGGAGGCGACCGTCGAGACGCCCATCTTGGACATCACCTTCAAGACGCCCTTACCGAGCGACTTGACCAGGTTCTTGACCGCCTGCTCGGGCTCGGCCTTCACATAGAAGCCGTCGCGGGCGAGGTCCTCGACGCTCTCCATCGCCAGGTACGGGTTGACCGCAGCCGCGCCGTAGCCGATCAGGGTCGCGACGTGGTGCACCTCGCGGACGTCACCGGCCTCGATCACCAAGCCGACTTGGGTCCGGGTCTTCTGCCGGACCAGGTGGTGGTGGACCGCGGCGGTCATCAGCAGTGACGGGATCGGGGCGTTGACGGCGTCGCTGTGCCGGTCGGAGAGCACGATGATCCGGGCTCCGGCGGCGATCGCCTCGGAGACCTCGGTGCAGATCGCGTCCAGACGGGCGGCCAGCGCCTCGCCGCCACCGGCGACCTCGTAGAGGCCGCGGGAGACGTGCGTGATGAAGCCGGGCATGTCGCCGTCACGGTTGATGTGCCGGATCTTGACCAGCTCGTCGTTGGTGATCACCGGGAAGTTCAGCACCACCTGGCGGCACGAGGCCGGGCCCGGCTCGAGCAGGTTCGCCTCAGGCCCGATGGTGCCGTTGAGGCTGGTCACGAGCTCCTCGCGGATCGCGTCCAACGGCGGGTTCGTCACCTGCGCGAACAGCTGAGCGAAGTAGTCGAAGAGCAGACGAGGGCGGTCGGAGAGGATCGCGATGGGCGTGTCGGTGCCCATCGACCCGATCGGCTCGGCCGGGTTGTTCGCCATCGGGGTGAGCAGGACCCGCAGCTCCTCCTCGGTGTAGCCGAAGATCTGCTGGCGGCGGGTGACCGAGGCGTGGCTGTGCACCACATGCTCGCGGTCGGCGATGTCGGAGAGCTTGATCAGGCCGGCGTGCAGCCACTCGTCGTACGGGTTCTCTGCGGCGAGGGTCGACTTGACCTCCTCGTCCTCGATGATGCGGTGCTCCTCGGTGTCGATGAGGAACATCCGGCCAGGCTTGAGCCGGCCCTTGCGGACGATCGTGGCCGGGTCGAGGTCCAGGACGCCGACCTCGCTGGCCAGCACGACCAGGCCTTCGTCGGTGACCCAGTACCGGCTCGGACGCAGGCCGTTGCGATCCAAGACGGCGCCGACCTGGGTGCCGTCGGTGAACACGACGCAGGCAGGCCCGTCCCACGGCTCCATCAGGGCCGAGTGGAACTCGTAGAACGCCTTGCGCTTGGCGTCCATCTCGGTGTGGTTCTCCCAGGCCTCCGGGATCATCATCAGCACGGCGTGCGGCAGGCTGCGGCCGCCCATGTGCAGCAGCTCGAGGACCTCGTCGAACGAGGCCGAGTCGCTCGCCCCCGGGGTGCAGATCGGGAAGAGCCGCTCGAGGTCGCCGCCGATGACGTCGCTGGACAGCAGTGCCTCGCGGGCGCGCATCCAGTTCCGGTTGCCCATGACGGTGTTGATCTCGCCGTTGTGCGCGATGAACCGGTACGGGTGGCTCAGCGGCCAGCTCGGGAAGGTGTTGGTGGAGAAGCGCGAGTGCACGACCGCGACCGCCGACTCGACGCGCTCGTCGACGAGGTCGGGGAAGACGTGGTCCAGCTGGTCGGTGGTCAGCATGCCCTTGTAGGCGATGGTCCGGCTCGACAGCGACGGGAAGTAGACGTCGGTCTCGCGCTCGGCGCGCTTGCGCAAGCAGAACGCCAGCCGCTCCAGGCCCATGCCGAGGATCCGGCTGCCGGTGGCGGCGACGAAGACCTGCGCGAACGTCGGCATCGTCGCCAAGGCGGTGGCGCCCAGCGACGACGGGTCGGTCGGCACGTCGCGCCAGCCGACGACGCTGAGGCCCTCCTCGGCGGCGATCTCCTCGATCCGCTTGCGGGTCTTCTCGATCTGCTCGGCGTCGCCGGAGAAGAACGCGGTGCCGACGGCGTACGCGTGCTGCGCGGGGAGGTCGAAGCCGAGGTCGGCGGTCACCTCGCGGAAGAAGCGGTCGGGGACCTGCAGCAGGATGCCCGCGCCGTCGCCCGAGTTGGGCTCGGCACCAGCAGCACCGCGGTGCTCGAGGTTGCGCAGGGCGGTCAGGGCCTGCGAGACGATCTGGTGGCTCGGTACGCCGGTGAGCGTGGCCACGAACGCGACCCCGCAGGCGTCGTGCTCGTGCTGCGCGTCGTACAGGCCCTGAGGGGCCGGTCGGCCGAACGGGCCGGTAGGAGTTCCGGGTGCGGCTGGCGGGAATGCGTGCATCTGCATTCTCCCGTCGTCGTCGTGCGCACGCTGCTCGGCCCCATGTCGGGGGCCTTGCTCGTGCGGCGGTGGAAGCATGCTGCACAGGACTTCACTGGCCCGCGCAGGAGAAGGATCAGACTACAACAGCAGGTGCGTTCCGCGCTCCTGCGTTTCACCCGCTGAGCGTGACTCAGAACTCACCGTCGACGCTGCGGAGCCGCAGGTCAGGCCGGTGTTTCACCGGATTCGACGGGAACCTCGGGGGCAGCCGCGACAGCGTCCTCGGCGTCAGGTTGTCCGGATTCTGACGCCCCCTGGCCGGATTCTGAGGCCGGCTCGCGACCCTCGACGAAGACCGTGGCCTCGCGCGTGTCGGGAGCCGGGTGCTTGCGGCCGGCAAGGACGAAGTAGACCAGCGCGCCCAGGCCCAGGAGGATCGCCGTCCAGTCGTTCAAGCGAAGGCCGAGGATGTGGTGCTCGATCGAGTCGATCCGCAGGTACTCGATCCACCCGCGGCCGATGCAGTAGACCGTCACGTAGAGCGCGAAGCACCGCCCGAAGCCGAGCTTGAGCCGCCGATCGAGCCAGAGCACGACGCCCATCGAGCCGAGATCCCAGATGCTCTCGTAGAGGAACGTCGGGTGGAACGTGTACGGCAGGTGCTTGAAGTGCTTGGTCGGGTCGTAACCCGGCGGCAGGTGCGCGGGGTCGATCTTCAGACCCCAGGGCAGCCGGGTGGCCTTGCCGTACAGCTCCTGGTTGAAGTAGTTGCCCCAACGCCCGATCGCCTGGGCCAGCAGCAGTGCCGGAGCCAGGCTGTCCAGCATCGGCCCGAACTTGATGCCGTAGCGGCGGCACGCGATGGCACCGCCGGCGATCCCGCCTGCGATCGCACCCCAGATGCCGAGACCGCCATGCCAGACAGCGAACGGCTCGGTCCAGGCGACCCCGTGGCCGAAGTAACGGTCAGAGTCGGTGGCAAGGCTGTACAGCCGGGCGCCGACGAGGCCGAACGGGACGCCCCACAGGGCGATGTCGCCGACCTGGCCCTTGGCGCCGCCACGGGCGATCCAGCGCTTCTCGCCCAGCCAGACGGCCGCGACGACTCCGAGGATGATCGCGAGCGCGTAGGCCCGCAGCGGGAACGGGCCCAGATGCCAGACGCCCTCAGCCGGGCTGGGGATGTACTGGGCAACGAGTTGCGTGGTCACGCGGGCTCCTTGGTCATCGGGCGCTGTCAGGGCATCGCACCGAACAGGCGCGGTGTCCGGGGTCGATCATGTCAGGCGCGTCCCACACCGCTCGCGAGGTCCTCCGTCAGCACGCGCAGCGCCGCCAGACCGGCGGCTGCGTCCGTGCCCGCGTCGAGCAGCGTGCGGACGAAGGCGGACCCGACGATCACCGCATCGGCGTACGCCGCGACCTCGGCAGCCTGGGCGCCGTTGGAGACCCCGAGCCCGACGCCGATCGGCAGGTCGGTGGTCTTCTTGGCGCGGGCGACCAGCGGCCCGGCGAGGCCGCTGGTGCTTGCTCGGGCGCCGGTCACGCCCATCACCGCGGTCGCGTAGACGAAGCCGCGGCAGGCCGCCGTGGTGAAGGCCAGCCGCTCGTCGGTCGAGGACGGGGCCACCAGGAACACCTTGTCGAGATCGTGCGCGTCCGCCGCCGCGATCCATGCAGGCCCGGAGTCCGGCGTCAGGTCGGGGGTGATCAGCCCCGCGCCGCCCGCGGAGGCCAGGTCGGCAGCGAATCGCTCGACGCCCCATCGCTCGACCGGATTCCAGTAGGTCATGACCAGCGTCGGGACCCCGGTCTCGGCGACGGCCTCGACCGTGCGCAGCACATCCGCCGTGCGCACCCCGCGTTCGAGCGCCTGCTGGGCGGCGGCCTGGATCGTCGGGCCGTCCATCACCGGGTCGCTGTAGGGCAGGCCGATCTCGATGATGTCGCAGCCCGCGTCGACCATCACCTTGAGCGCGGTGATCGAGCCAGCCACGTCGGGGAAGCCTGCGGGGAGGTAGCCGACCAGGGCTGCCCGGTCGCCGATCTTCGCGAAGGCATCGCTCGTGGAGGTCATGACGGCGGCACCTCGTCGTCGGGCGCGCCGAGGCCGAACCACTCGATGGCGGTGCCCATGTCCTTGTCGCCGCGCCCGGAGAGGTTGATCAGGATCGTCGACCCGGGGTGCTCCGCGGCCAGTCGCAGCGAGCCGGCGACGGCGTGTGCCGACTCGATGGCGCAGATGATGCCCTCGGTGCGCGCCAGCAGCGCCAGCGCGTCCATCGCCTCGGCATCGGTCACCGGCTGGTACTCGGCCCGGCCGATATGCGCGAGGTAGGCATGCTGCGGCCCGACGCCTGGGTAGTCGAGGCCGGCCGAGATCGAGTGCGACTCGATCGTCTGGCCGTCCTCGTCCTGGAGCACGAAGGTGCGGGCGCCGTGCAGGACGCCGACCTCGCCGGCGTAGATGGTGGCGGCGTGCCGCGACGTCTCGACGCCCTCGCCGCCGGCTTCGAAGCCGACGAGCCGGACCTCGGCGTCGTCGAGGAACGCGGTGAACATGCCGATCGCGTTGGATCCGCCGCCGACGCAGGCCGTGACGATGTCGGGCAGCGTGCCGGTCAGCTCGAGGACCTGCGAGCGGGCCTCGTCGCCGATCCCGCGGCAGAAGTCGCGGACCATCGCCGGGAACGGGTGCGGGCCGGCGGCCGTGCCGAAGCAGTACGCCGTGTGCTCGACGGTCGCGACCCAGTCCCGGATCGCCTCGTTGATCGCGTCCTTGAGCGTCATGCTGCCGGAATCGACGGCGACGACCTCGGCACCGAGCAGATTCATCCGGGCGACGTTGAGCGCCTGGCGCTCGGTGTCGACCTTGCCCATGTAGACCACGCAGTCCAGGCCCAGGTACGCCGCCGCGGTGGCCGTGGCGACACCGTGCTGGCCGGCCCCGGTCTCGGCGATCATCCGGGTCTTGCCCATCCGCTTGGCCAACAGCGCCTGGCCTAGGACGTTGCGGATCTTGTGGGCACCTGTGTGGTTCAGGTCCTCGCGCTTGAGCAGGATCCTGGCGCCGGCAGCCTCGGACAGGCGGGTGGCGTCGTAGAGCAGGCTCGGCACGCCGGCGTACTCGTGCAGCATCCGGTTGAACTCGGCGAGGAACTCCTCGTCGGACATCGCGGCAGTCCAGACGGCGGTGAGCTCGTCGAGCTCGGCGATCAGGGCCTCCGGCATGAACCGGCCGCCCCACTGGACGTCGCCCGGCTCGCCGAAACGGCCCTGCTCGTCAGGTCCCATCGCCGTGCTCATCTGCTGCCTCCCGCGTTCGTGGAGTCCCTGCCGATCGCACGCATCCGCGCGACCGCGGCAGTCGGGTCCCCGTCCTTGACCAGCGCCTCGCCGACCAGCACGACATCGGCGCCTTGCTCGGCGTAACCGCGCGCCGCACCGGCGTCCGCGATGCCGGACTCGGCGACCTTCACAATGCCGTCGGGCACGTGCATGACCAACCGACCGAACGCGTCCGGGTCAACCTCGAGCGTCTTGAGGTTGCGGGCGTTGACACCGAGGAGCTCGGTGCCGATCGCGAGCGCGCGCTCGATCTCGGGCTCGTCGTGGACCTCGACCAGCACCGTGAGACCGAGCCCGCGGGCGGTGGCGTGGAGATCGGTCAGAGCGGCGTCGTCGAGAGCCGCCACGATCAGCAGCGCCAGGTCGGCGCCGGCGGCTCGCGCCTCGAGGAGCTGGTACTCGGTGACGATGAAGTCCTTACGGAGCAGCGGCGTCGGGACGGCTGCGCGGACCGCGTAGAGGTCGGCGAGCGAGCCGGAGAAGCGGCGCTCCTCGGTCAGCACCGAGATCGCGTCTGCGCCGCCGGCGGCGTAGGCGCCGGCGAGCGCGGCCGGGTCGGGAATCTCGGCCAGATCGCCCTTGCTCGGCGACCGGCGCTTGACCTCGGCGATCACGCTCAGCCCCGGAGCGCGGAACGCCGGCAGCGGGTCCAGAGCCGGCGCGACGTCAGCGAGCCGGGCTCGGAGGTCGGCCTCGACGGTGCGGGACCGGCGTACCTCGAGGTCCTCGCGTACGCCGGCGACGATGTCGTCGAGCACCGACATGGGACCTCGCTCTGGCACAGTTGGACGGGCGGCGGACAGGGCTGACGCGGACCTCGAGGGGACCGCTCCGGCAAGGCTCTCACGCCGGTCGAGCGGATTTCACGCCGGTTCGGAGCCCGGACGCGGAAGGATCAGGACACCCGGTAGGCGCTGCCCCATGGCGTATTGCGCCAGACCGCGAAGACGACAGCGATCGCAGTCACGGCGTACAGCAGTCGACGCGCGGCGCCGTCGGAGACCAGCGTGCCGGAGCCGTTCCAGCTCCGCGCCGCCCAGAGGAACCAGAGGACGGTCAGCAGCGGGATCGAGCCCACGAACAGCGCGTTGCTGTGGAACGCCGCCCCGACCTGGCCATGGGTCAAGTCGTTGACCGCACGCAGTCCGCCGCAGCCCGGGCAGTCCATCCCGGTCATCGCCTTGAACGGGCACAACCCCCAGGCGCCGTGCTGGTGCGGATCGCGCAGGTGCAGCGCCAGCGAAGTGATGCCGATGGCAGCGACCGTCGTCAGCGGCGCGCGGAGCCCGCGCACGCGCGAGCCTGCGGAGACCTCCGGGAGCGCCAGCGCGGTCATCGGAGCGTCAGTGGGTGTTGTGGTAGCCCATGCGCGACATCACGTAGAACGTGACGAGAGCGACCGGGGTGAGCGCGACACCGACCCAGAAGACCGCGAGCGTGGACGCCATCAGGCCGATGCCACCCACCACGAAGCTGCTCAGGCCGATGATCACGGCCGTCCAGGCGGCGGGGGTGTTCCCGTGGTTGTCCGACATGCGTTCGACTCCTTGCTGAGGCGCCTGGAAGGGGCAGTTCCGGTGTCCCGTGTTCGGGCACTGCGCATTCTAGGGGGACGGCGGTCCGGCTTGTTCCGGGGCCGGTACGTCGGGGGTCGGCGGACCGTCTTCGCGAGCCTGCGCCGTGGTGGGGTCGTGCCCTTCGTCCAGCGCCTTCCAGAGCGCGAGGCCGGCGAGGTCCTCGTCGGCAGGCACCTTCTCGACGGCAGGCTCGAGTGGATCGCCGGGCGCGTCGTACCGGCTGCTCATCGTCGGCCAGGTCGGGGCGAACCGGACCGCGGCGGCGAGCATCACGAGCTCGGCGAGCGCTGCCACGCCGGTCAGGTAGTACCAGGGTCGGCGGGTCAGGCTCTGCACGGTCTGCGCGCCCTGGGTGTTCAGCCGCTCGGCCGCGATGTGGTGCGCGTGCAGCCCGACCACCACGATCAGGACGCCGATCACAGCGGCGATGCCGATGATCGCAGCGACCCGGCGCACCGTCGTACGGGAGACCAGGATCACGCCCCACGACGCCAGCGCGACGAGGCCCAGCGCCAGCGCGAGCGGTGCAGCGTCTGAGCCCGACACCTTCGCCGTCACCGGAAGCCCGGTCGCATCGGCCTTGGCGTAGAGCCAGGTCTGGGACGCCGAGACGGTCAGCAGCGCGGCGGAAGCCAGCCCACCGAGGAGGACCGGGCCGAAGTTGCTGCGGGTGCGCTCAGCCACGGGCACGGGAACTCAGGTCGATCAGGAGGTCGGCGTCGAAGCAGGTCCGGTCGCCGGTGTGGCAGGCCGGGCCGTCCTGGTCGACCTTGACCAGGATCGTGTCGCCGTCGCAGTCCAGCCGGACCTCGACGACGTGCTGGGCGTGCCCCGACGTCTCGCCCTTGACCCAGTACTCCTCGCGCGAACGGCTCCAGTAGGTGCCGCGGCCGGTCGTCAAGGTGCGATGCAGCGCCTCGTCGTCCATCCACCCGAGCATCAGCACCTCGCCGGTGTCGTGCTGCTGCACGACGGCAGGCACGAGGCCGGCTTCGTTGCGCTTCAGGCGTGCGGAGATAGAAGGATCGAGGGAGGTCACCCGAGAAGTATCCCGGACGGCCCCCACAAGCCCCCACTCGAATGCCCACAACTGCCAACTCAACTGGATTGTTGAGCGACCCAGCTGGAGTACAAGCGGCCGTAGACGCCGCCTTGGGCGACCAGGGCCGCGTGAGCGCCGCGCTGGACGACCTCCCCGCGGTCGAAGACGATCACCTCATCGGCGTTCTCGGCGGTGGAGAGCCGGTGGGCGATGGTGACGCTGGTACGCCCCGACATCAACCGCTCCAGCGCTCGCCCGATCCGCATCTCGAGAGCGGGGTCGACGGCGCTGGTGGCCTCGTCGAGGACCAGCAGGTCGGGGTCGGCGAGGTGCGCGCGGATCAGGGCGACGAGTTGGCGCTCGCCTGCGCTGAGGGATTCGCCGCGCTGCCCGACCCGGGTATCCAGACCGTGCGGCAGGCCGTCGAGCCAGTCGCCGAGCCCGAGCTCGTCCACGGCTCGGCGTACGTCGTCAGGACCAGCCGCCAGGTCGCCGTAGAGGGCGTTGGCCAGCAGCGTTGAGTCGAACAGGAAACCTTCCTGTGGCACCAGGACGACCCGGCGGCGCAACGAGGCGAAGCTGATCTCGGTCAGCTCGTGGCCGTCGAGGCGGACCGCGCCCGACGTCGGATCCATCAGCCGGGTGAGCACCTTGGCGAAGGTGGTCTTGCCCGACCCGGTCTCTCCGACCACCGCCACCCGCGTGCCGGGCTCGATCCACTCGGTGACGTCGCGCAGGACCAGCGGGCCTTCGGGATAGGCGAAGTCGACGTGGTCGAACTCGACGCTGACCGCACCGTGCGGCAGCTGGATGCCCTCGGGGCCCGGATCGTCGAGGTCGGCGGGAGTGTCCAGGATGCCGATCACCCGGCGCCAGCCGGCGATCGCGTTCTGGGCGTCGGTGAGTACCTGGGTGCCCATCTGCACCGGGCTGACGAACAAGGTCACCAGGAAGGCGAACGCCAGCACCTCTCCCGAGCTCACCTGCCCGGACCACAGATGGCCCTGCCCGAGCCAGATCCCGACGATCAGCACGAGCGCGTTCGCCAGCCCGGCCGAGACTCCGCCGAGGGAGAACGAGAACGCCGTGAGCCCCTGAGCCCGGGTGCTCGCGGCCTGGTACTCCGCGATCGCCTCGTTGATGCGGCCCTGGGTCCGCCCCTCGATCGCATGCGTCCTGACTACGAGCGCGCCGACGACCGGCTCGGAGACGACAGCCAGCATCTGGCCGACCATCCGGCGGACCACGGCATAGGAGTCCGAGAGCCGCCGCTGGAAATACCGCAGCGAGGCGAACAAGGGCGCGAAGCAGACCCAGACCACGATGGTCAGCTGCCAGCTGTAGACGAGCATGATCAGGGTCGCCACCAGCACCTGGCCGACGCTGACGATCCCGATCACGCCACCGAAGACGAGGAACTGGCTGACCTGGTCGACGTCGCTGGTCACCCGCGAGACCAGCGCGCCACGGCGCTCGGTGTTCTGGGTAAGCAGCGGCAGGTCGTGCACGTGCCGGAACGCCTTGATCCGCAGGGTCGCCAGCCCGCGCT
>DASRRQ010000018.1:0-12059 GCA_035695505.1 Marmoricola sp.
GTCGCCGGAGGTACGCCGCGCCTCGGTGACCAGCGCGGTCCACTGCCCGCGAGCAACCTCGCGCTGCCCGGCCCAGCGCTCCTCGATCAGGTCCAGTGCCGCCTCGAAGTGGTTGCCGGTGCGGGTGGGCAGGTAGGTCAGCCCGGCCTTCGCGATCGCCTCGCGGTTGAGCGCGAGCCGGTCCTGGAGGTAGGTGGTGCCGCTCTTCGGTGTCCCGACGTGAAGGAAGACCCGGCGTGCCATCCCCGCATTGTGCCGTACGGAGGGTCCGTCACCGCGCGGACCTCACCACGTCTCGACCGACGCTCGTCCCTCGCTACTCGACGAAACCAGGACGGCCCCGGCTGTCGAGCTTGTCGAGACGTGGTGAGACGACCGCAGAGGCAGACGCTAGCCGCCTGCCAGCGCTGTCACGACGCGCGAGGGGCTCGGGCGACCGAGAAGGCCGGCCATCCAAGTGCTCGTCTGCACGAGGGCGTCGAGGTCCACGCCGGTCGAGACGGCGAGGCCGTTGAACATCCAGACCAGGTCCTCGGTGGCGAGGTTGCCGGTCGCGCTCTCGGCGTACGGGCAGCCCCCAAGGCCGCCGGCGCTGGCATCGAAGGTCCGGATCCCGTGCTGCCAGGCGGCGTACGCGTTGGCGAGCGCCTGTCCGTAGGTGTCGTGGAAGTGCACCGCCAGGACGTCGTCGGGCAGTCCGGCTGCATTGAACGCGTCGAGCAGCGCGCCGACCCGGCCCGTCGTACCGACCCCGATGGTGTCGCCGAGCGAGAGCTGGCTCGCACCGAGCTCGAAGAGTCGCTTGCCAACGCTGACGACCTGGTCGATCGGGACGTCGCCCTCCCACGGGTCGCCGAAGCACATGCTGACGTACGCGCGCACGTCCATGCCCGCCTCGCGGGCCCGGCGCACGGTGGGCTCGAACATCGCGAACTGGTCGTCCAGGGTGCTGTTGAGGTTCTTGGTGGCGAAGGTCTCGGTGGCGCTGCCGAAGATCGCGATGTGCTCGCATCCGAGCTCGAGCGCCCGGTCCAGGCCGCGCTCATTCGGCACCAGGACCGGCAGATGCCGCCCGTCCTCGCCGAGCAGCTGCATCAGCTCAGCAGCATCCGCCAGCTGCGGCACCCACCTCGGGTGCACGAACGAGGTGGCCTCGACGATCGGCAGGCCTGCGGCCAGCAACCGGCCGATGAACTCGGCCTTCGCCTCGACCGGGACGACCGTGTCCTCGTTCTGAAGACCGTCGCGGGCACCGACCTCGTAGATCGTGACGTCCGAGTCGTTCGTCGAGCTTGTCGAGACGTGGTGAGTCACTGCGAGTCCTCTGAAGCGTTGGTGTCGGAGACTGTGAACATGACGTGCTTGAGCTGCACCTGGTCGCCGGTTGCGGCGCCGACCTCGGTGACGGTGCCGGCGAAGGGGGCTTTGAGCGCTAGCTCCATCTTCATCGCCTCCAGTACGCCGAGGCGCTGGCCCTCCTCGACCACGTCCCCGACAGCCACATCGATCGCGAGCACGGTTCCGGGCATCGGTGCGTGCACCGACCCGCCGCCCGCTCCCGGACCGGCAGTCGGCGCGAACGGGTCCGGCCGGACGAAGGTGAACGTGCTGCCGAGGAAGACGACGTCCACGCTGCGGTTGCCGACCTTGACGGCCGCCTCGCGGATCCGGCCGTCGATCTCGAGCTGCAGCCAGCTCGGCTGCCGCGCGATCAGGCGCGCGGGGATCTCGCCGAACGGACCGACGACCCGCCTCCACGAGACCGACCAGCGGGTCTCCTCGCCAGCCACCGTCAGCAGCACCGTCGCCGGAGCCGCTGGCCCCGAGAGCCGCCAGCCGTCTGCCGTGCCGAAGGGGTGGTCCGGGCGCTGGCCGATCTCATGGTCGGCGATCGCCCAGGCCGCGAATACTGCTGCGATCTGCTCCCCGGCCGGGGTGATCGCATCCGGGTTCCGGTCGAGCCAGGCCGTGTCGATGTCGCAGTCGCGGAAGGCCTTGCTCGCCGCCAGCCCGCGCAGGAAGCCCACGTTCGTGGTCAGGCCGAGGATCGCCGTCCCGTCCAACGCCGTGATCAGCTGCCGCCGCGCAGCCTCGCGGTCCGGGCCGTGCACGATGACCTTGCCGAGCATCGGGTCATAAGAGCTGCTCACCTGCTGGCCCGACTCCAGCGCAACGTCGTTGCGCGAGCGCGACGACCAGCGGACCAGCTCCGCCGTACCGGCCTGGGGCAGGAACCCGTTGAAGGCGTCCTCGGCATAGACCCGCGCCTCGATCGCGTGACCGTTCAGCCGGATATCGTCCTGCGCGACCGGCAGTGGCTCGCCCATCGCTACCCGCAATTGCAGGTCGACGAGGTCGAGCCCGCCGCCCTTGATCTGCACAGCGAGCTCGGTGACCGGGTGCTCGACCTGCAGGCGGGTGTTCATCTCCAGGAAGTACGCCGCGTCGATGCCCGGGCTGTCGTCGACGAGGAACTCGACGGTGCCGGCGTTGACGTAGCCGACCTGACGGGCCAGGGCCACCGACGATTCGGTCAGCAGCCGGCGCAGGTCCGCGTTGATCGTGGGCGCCGGCGCCTCCTCGAGCACCTTCTGGTGCCGACGCTGTGTGGAGCAGTCGCGCTCGTAGAAGTGCACGACCGACCCATGGTCGTCGCCGAGGACCTGCACCTCGATGTGCCGGCCGCGCTCGACGTACTTCTCGATCAGGATGGTGTCGTCCCCGAAGGCACTGGCCGCCTCGCGCTTGGCCGAGGCGATCGCCTCGTCGAGCTCGGCGGCCGAGCCGACCACCCGCATGCCCTTGCCGCCGCCACCGGCCGCCGCTTTCACCAGGACGGGGTAGTCGTCGGGACCGGGCTGGGCAGCAGCGTCGAAGCTCGGCACCACCGGCACGCCGGCCGCGATGGCGATCGCGCGGGCATGGTCCTTGCGGCCCATCTGGTCCATCACCGCGGCCGACGGGCCTACGAAGACGAGCCCGGCCTCGACGACCGCGCGAGCAAACTCGGCGCGCTCGGAGAGGAACCCGTAACCAGGGTGGACGGCCTCCGCACCGGTGTCGGCAGCGGCCTTGAGGATCGCCGGGATCGACAGGTAGGACTCGGTCGCAGGGGTCGGGCCGATCAGCACCGCGGTGTCGGCGTACCGGACGTGCGGAGCTTCGCGGTCGCCCTCGGAGTACACCGCGACGGTGCGCAGGCCGAGGGCGCGCGCGGTGCGCATGACCCGGATCGCGATCTCGCCGCGGTTGGCGACCAGGAGCGTGCCGAACGTGCGTCCGCGAGGGTTCGGCTGGAGACTTGTCGACATTGCAGTCACATCCGGAAGATGCCGTAGGAGGGATCCGGTACCGGCGCGAGCGCGGCGATCTCGAGCCCCATCCCGAGGACGCGACGCGTGTCGGTGGGGTCGATGATGCCGTCGTCCCACAGCCGCGCGGTCGAGTAGTACGGCGACCCCTGGGTCTCGTACTGCTCACGAATGGGCGCCTTGAACTCCTCGTCGTCCGGCTTCCCGGCCACGGTCGCGAGCACCGATGCCGCCTGCTCGCCGCCCATCACCGAGATCCGCGCATTGGGCCACATCCACAGGAACCGCGGGTCGTAGGCCCGGCCGCACATGCCGTAGTTGCCGGCGCCGAACGAGCCGCCGATCACGACGGTGAACTTCGGCACCACCGAGCACGCCACTGCGGTGACCAGCTTGGCGCCGTCGCGGGCGATGCCGTTGTTCTCATACTCGCGGCCGACCATGAAGCCGGAGATGTTCTGCAGGAAGACGATCGGCGTCTTGCGCTGGTTGCACAGCTCGATGAAGTGCGCACCCTTCAGGGCCGACTCGGAGAACAGGATCCCGTTGTTGGCCACGATCCCGACCTGATGACCCCAGATGGTGGCGAAGCCGGTCACCAGGGTCTCGCCGTAGAGCTCCTTGAACTCGTGGAACCGGCTGCCGTCGACGATCCGGGCGATCACCTCGCGGACGTCGTACGGCGTCCGGACCTCGGCGGGGACGACGTCGTAGAGCGACTCGGCGGGGAACTGCGGCTCGACGATCGGGGTGGTCGGCCGCTGGGGCTGAGCCGGCAGCGTCTCCACGATCGAGCGCAGGATCGCCAAGGCGTGCTCATCGTCGTCGGCGAGGTGGTCGACAACCCCGGACCGCCGGGCGTGCACGTCGCCGCCGCCGAGCTCCTCGGCGGTCACGACCTCGCCGGTCGCCGCCTTCACCAACGGCGGGCCGCCGAGGAAGATCGTGCCCTGGTCCTTGACGATCACGCTCTCGTCCGACATCGCCGGGACGTAGGCGCCGCCGGCGGTGCACGAGCCCATCACCGCCGCGAGCTGCGGGATGCCCTGGGCCGACATGTTCGCCTGGTTGAAGAAGATCCGGCCGAAGTGCTCCTTGTCGGGGAACACCTCGTCCTGCATCGGCAGGAAAGCGCCACCCGAGTCGACGAGGTAGATGCAGGGTAGCCGGTTGGCCGCCGCCACCTCCTGCGCGCGGAGGTGCTTCTTGACCGTGATCGGGTAGTAGGTGCCGCCCTTCACGGTGGCGTCGTTGGCCACCACCATGCAGAGCCGGCCGTTGATCCGGCCGACCCCGGTGACGATGCTGGCGCTCGGCACGGCGTAGGCATCCTCCTCCGCGCCGTACATCCCGTACGCCGCGAGGGCGCCGAGCTCGAGGAACGGGCTGCCCGGGTCGAGCAGGGCGTCGATCCGATCCCGCGCGAGCAGCTTGCCGCGATCGGTGTGCTTGGTGCGCGCGCGCTCCGACCCGCCCTCGCGGACCACCCCGAGCCGGTCGCGCAACTGCGCGACGAGCTCCCTCATGTCAGATCCCACAAGCCATCCTCATCGAAGTTAACGATCGTTAACCATCGTAGGGGTCGGACCCCCGGACTGTCACCCAGCCGTCTAGGATGAGCCGATGAGCACGCGCCGCGAACAGATCCTCGACATCGCGGCCGGCCTCTTCGCCGAGCACGGCTATCACGGCGTCTCTATCGCCGATCTGGGCACGGCGTGCGGCTTCTCCGGCCCGGCGCTCTACAAGCATTTCCGTGGCAAGCAGGCGATCCTTTCGGAGATGCTGGTCTCGATCAGCGAGGAACTGCTCCGCGAAGGTCGCCAGCGGGTGCGCGACGCCGAGGACGACGCAGCCGCCTTGCGCTCGCTGGTCGCGTGGCATGTCGACTTCGCGTTGAACCACAAGGCCCTGATCGTGGTGCAGGACCGAGACTGGTCGGCGCTACCGCTGGAGGCTCGCGAGAAGGTGCGCGACACCCAGCGCAAATACGTCGAGGTCTGGGTCAAGGTGCTGCGCGCCCTGCGACCCGAGCTCGCGCCGGCGCCGGCCCGCGCGACGGTGCACGCGGCGTTCGGGCTGATCAACTCGACCCCGCACAGCGCGCTGGTCTCCAACGACGTGATGAGCCCGATCCTGTCCGGGATGGCCGAGCGGGCACTGCTCGTCTGAAGCTCAGGCCAGGGCCGCTTCGGTGGGCTGCTCGACCTTCGGACTGTGCCAGCGCTCCCAGCCAGCGCAGCCGATCATCACCAGCGCCGCCATCACCATGCCGACGAGCTCGTCGATGACGTAGTGCTCGGCGAAGTAGAGCAGCGTCACGCACATCGCGAGCGGGTAGGCGATCAGCAGGAACCGCCACGCGGACTTCAGCCGCCAGATCGCGTAGAACGCGATCAGGAACGCCGTGCCTGCATGCAGCGAGGGCATCGCCGCGACCTGGTTGCCCATGCCCTGCAGGATGATGTTGGCGCGCTCAAGGCCGATCGCCGCGAACCCGCGGCTGGTAATCCGATGCACCTCGACGATGTGCCCCTGGTTCGACGCCATCCACGGCGGCTCCATGGGGTAGGCGAAGTAGATGACCAGGGTGGCGTAGTTCAGCGTCAGGTAGCGGCGCATCCAGATCTTCCAAGCCGCGCGGTTGCGGGTCCACAGCACCGCGGCGATGGTCAGGCCGAGGAAGAAGTGGGTCAGGTAGACGAGGCTGAACATCAGGTCGTACCAGTGCGTCGGCGTGGTCCGCAGACACGGCGTCGCGCAGAGCGCGTGCTGGAGCTGGACGGTCGGGATCTCGTGCGCGAAGCCGAGCGACGAGCTGAGCCAGGTGTCGAAGTGGATCGGCATCATCGTGTGGATCGGGATGCCGTCGTTGTCAGCCAGGCCGCGAGTGAACCAGTAGACGGCGAGGCCGAGCAGAGCTGGCCACCAGTCCAGTGGGAAGCGCTTGTGGTAAGCCCACGGCGCATCGGCGTTCCAGGCGATGCCGGCAGCCCACATCCACAAGAAGATGCCGATCGGGTCGTTAGGCAGACCGATGAAGTGGGTCCAGAGCAGGAGTGCCGCGACGTACGCCGCCATGGCGCGGATGCGGTGAGCCCTGGTCGTGACCGGCGTCGGCGCCCGGATCTCCTCCCTGTCCTCGCTCCCGACGCCGTCCTCGGGTTCGAGAGCAGTAGACATGCCGCACAGTTTAGGCACTGTTCACTGACAGGAAACGAGCGGTTCCGCGATGTCCCGATCGACGGTCACATCGGCGCGCCGTTCAGGAGCGGTTGAGTGCGACCGCCTCGCGGATCAGGGTCACGAAGGCGTCCTCGTCGAGGTCGTCGGGCCCCATCATGTCCACGGCACGACGGGTGCCGCCATCGAGACTGGAGTTGAAGACGGGCGTCGGGTCCGGCAGCGAGGCACCCTTGGCGAAGGTCACCTTCACCTTGTCCTTGTAGGTCTCCAGGGTGCAGACGAGGCCCGAGCACGAGAACGTCGGTACGCCGTCCGGGTTGGTCGCCTTGCGCCACTTCGCCTCTTCGACCATCTCCGGCTCCGCCTCGAGGATGAGCGCGCGCACCCGGTCGACGACGTCGGATCTCCAGTCAGCAGCCATGGGCCGAGCCTACTGAACCGGGTCAGGGAAGGTCGATGCCGTTGCGGAGCCGGGCGACCAGGCCCGGGACCAGGGCGTTCGCCTCGGCGAGAGTGGCGGCTTTGGTTCGCCAGACCGCCGGCTGGGCCTCACCGCGCGGCATCGGTCGCACGCTGACGATCCAGCGGCCGCGGAAGATCAGCTTGTTGCCGAGGAAGCCCAGGACCCCCATCACTCCCGGCATCGCGCTGAACCACATCACGGGGCCCGTGGTCGGAGTGATCTCCTTCAGCCCGCCCTCCGGCAGGGCAACCACAAGGAAGTGGTCGCCGGACGGCGTGGTCACAAGCTCCCGGGCAGCGAAGGCCATGGGCAGAGGTTGGCACGGGAGCGGGTCTGCGCGCATCTCGCCAGGTCTCGACCGATCGCTCGCAAGCTCGCTCGGAGAGTCGAGACCTCTGGGAGGATCGCGGGATGAAGGTGCTGGTCCCGCTGCCGGACAACGACTTCGACACCACCGAGGTCTCGGTGCCGTGGCGCTTGCTGACCGACGCGGGGCACGAGGTGGTGTTCGCGACCGAGGACGGCGGAGCGGCGCCGGCGTGCGACCCACGGCTGATCACCGGGGTGCTGTTCGGGCAGCTCGGGGCGGATCCGGAGCCGATCGCGTTCTACGAGGAGATGCAGCGCAGTCCCGCGTTCAGTTCGCCGCTGTCCTGGCTGGACCTCGACGTCATGGCGTACGACGGACTGCTCCTGCCCGGTGGCCACGCGCCCGGCATGCGGCAGTACCTCGGGTCAGCCGAGCTGCAAGCATTCATCGCGCAGTTCTGGGCAACGACCAAGCCGGTGGGCGCCATCTGCCACGGCGTCCTGGTGCTAGCGCGCAGCACGGACGCCGACGGGACGAGCGTCCTGGCGGGGCGGCGTACGACGTGCCTGCCGAAGTTCATGGAGCGCGGCGGGTACTTCCTCACTGCCTGGAAACTGGGCCGCTACTACCGCACCTATCCGCTGTACGTCGAGGACGAGGTGGCCCAGAACCTCGCCGACCCCTCCCAGCTCGAGCGCGGGCCGCGCGGCACCAAGCGCGGTACCGCGACCGATGACACGCATGCGTTCGTTGTCGAGGACGGCAACTACGTCTCGGCCCGCTGGCCGGGCGACGCCTACCTGTTCGTGCGCCGGTTCATGGCGAAGCTCGAGGGCTAGATTCCTTCGTCCAGCACCGTGGCTCGCTCGGCCATGGCGATGGTCTCCGGTTGGTAGTCGCCAGCCTCGATGTCGTTGCGGAGCGAGTGCTTCTCGTGATCGCGTCCCGGAGTCAGCGTGACCCTGGCGGTGTCGATCGCCGACACCGTCCAGACCCGGTCGCCGATCAGGAGCTTCTCGTGCAGGCTCGCCGCGATCGACTCCACAGCCATCGTCTCGGTGTCGATCGGGATCGGCTTCTCCGGCAGGTGCAGCAGATCGCGGCGCCGGTTAGCGTCCTCGACGTTGCCCTCGTTCTGCTCGATCAGCTCGCCGACCATCGAGTCGGGCTCCGCTTCGGGGTTGTGCAGCTCGAGGGTCGCCGTACCGGCGGAGGCGTCGAGGCCGACCAGGGTGAGCGACAGATGGCGCGTGGTCAACGTGGCCGGCAGCCGGGTCGGCGTACCGATCTCGAGGGTCAGGTCGTCTGCGTGGTCGTGGCCCATGGTTCCTCCGTTGTCCCGGCGTGCTCGGTCTCGTCAGCGTAGGGCGCAGGTGCCAGTGCGGTTCAATGGGCCGGTGAGGGCGCAGGACCAGACGCTGGGGACCGCACGCCTTCCCGGCGGCGGCGAGGTCGCCTACGCCGTGACCGGAACCGGGCCCTACCTACTCGTCGTGCCGGGCTGGCTCAGCCACCTCGAGCTCGGCTGGGCGATCCCGACGGACCGACTGTTCTACGAGTCACTCGCCCAGGGCCGGACGCTGGTGCGCTTCGACCGGCCGGGCTGCGGCCTGTCCGAGGCGTACGACGGCCCACGGACGATGGAGCTCGAGCTCGCTACGATCGCCGCCGTCGTCGAGGCGATCGGCATGGAGCGTTTCGACGTGTTCGGGTTCTCGCTCGGCGCGGTCGTAGCCGCCCAGTGGGCCGCCGACCGTCCAGAGACCGTCGACCATCTCGTCCTGTACGGCGGCTGGGCCACCGGCCCGGACATCGGCGACGAGGCCAGCCGGCACCACGTGCTCGGCCTGCTCGAGGCCAGTTGGGGCCTCGGCGCGGACCTCCTCACCAACCTGTTCGCACCGGAGGCCGATGCGGGCACCCGGCTCGCCCTTGCCGCCTACCAGCGCGCCGCCTCGTCTGTGCCGACCGCGGTGGCGCTGCTCCGGCTGGCCTACGAACTCGATATCCGGGAGGCGCTGCCGCGGGTGAGCGCGCCGACACTGGTGCTGCACCGGCGCGAGGACAGGGCCTCGCCGATCGCGCAGGGTCGGGTGCTCGCTGCGGAGATCCCCGGGGCCGAGCTCGTCGAGCTGGACGGCCGCTCGCACCTGCCCGCCATCGGGGACGCAACCGCCGTGGTCGATCAGATTCGCCGCTTCCTCGGGCTGCGCCCGGTACGCCGCGACGTACCGACTGGTTTGACAGCACGTCAGAGCGAGGTCGCAGCGTTGGTTGCCGAGGGCCTCACCAACCGCGAACTGGCCGAGCGCCTGCACATCACCGAGCGCTCAGCCGAGTCGCACCTGGAGCGGATCCGGCTGCGACTCGGGTTTCGGTCGCGTGCCCAGGTAGCCGCCTGGTACGTCGCCAGCGGCCCGCGCAAGTGAGGTAGTTCCACGGCTGTGCCGGCGTCCGTACGTCGCAACGATGGAGCGCATGCGTAGACGACCTCTCGACCTTGCCCTCTCTGCCGTGGCCTGGATGAGCTTCAACGCCGTCATGGTGTGGATGGCGCTCTTCGGGGCCGACGAGGTCGTGTCCCGCACCGTCGACGGACCGGCCCGGATCTCGGGCGGGCCGGCCGTTGCCACCGACGTCGCGCTGCTGCTCCTCTTCGCCGGCCAGCACTCGGTGATGGCTCGGCCGCGGGCGAAAGCGTGGCTGGCCACGGTCGTCCCGGACCAGCTGATGCGGACGGCCTACGTGCTCGCCACCGATGGGTGCCTCGCGCTGCTGATTGCGCTCTGGCAGCCGTTCGGCGGCAGGATCTGGCACGTTAGCGGGGTCGGCGAAGCTGTTCTGTGGGCGGCGTGCGCGCTCGGCTGGGCGCTCGCGGTCGCGTCGACGTACGCCGTGGACCACTTCGAGCTCACCGGCCTGCGCCAGGCCGGCTGGCTGCCGCCGCGGGAGGCCGCGCAGACGGGACTGCACGTCGGCGGCCTGCACGCCATCGTGCGGCATCCGCTGATGACCGGGCTGCTGGTGGCGTTCTGGGCGACGCCGAGGATGGGGGCTGCGCACCTGCTGTTCGCGGTCATGATGACCGGCTACGTCGCCCTCGGCGTCCACTTCGAGGAGCGGGAGCTGCGTCGTAGGTTCGGGGCCGCGTACGACGCCTACGCAGCCCGCGTCCCGGCGCTGGTGCCGGGGATGCGGGTCCGGTGGCGCCGCTCAGGAACCGCCGAGTCAGCGAGGGCCGAGCAGGTCCCAGCGGTTGCCCCACGGATCGGCGAAGACAGCGACGCGACCGTAGGGCTCGTCGCGAGGCGGTCGGATCTGCTCGCACCCTGAGGCTGTGATCCGGGCGAGAGTGCCGTCGAAGTCCTCGACGCGGAGGAACAGTCCGACCCGGCCGGCGTACTGGCGGCCGATTGCCGCGGTCTGCTCGTCACCGTCGGCACGGGCGATCAGCAGGCCGGTGCCGCCGTCGGCGGGACGGACCACGATCCAGCGTTTGGGACGTCCGTCCGTCGTGGTGGACGGGGCGTCCTCGGCTACCACGAACTGCAGGGCGCCGGTGAAGAAGGCGATCGCCGCGTCGTAGTCGTCGACGATCACCGAGACGAGCTCAAGAGCCATCCAGTGAGCCTAGGGCTCCCGCCGGCTGGTCACCTCTCGCCCGTCGAGGAGGCGGCGCCAGCGAGCGTCACGAGACCGTGGTGACGTCCGTGCGGACGCCACCACGTCTCGACAAGCTCGACGAACGGGCGGGCGAGTTCGGCGAGCGCGACAATCAGACGGCGACCGGGGCGAGCGCGCCGCTCCGCGCGGCCTCGGCGTGCTCCTTGCTGTCGCGGCCTGAGATCAGGAACGCGGCCAGGACGGCACCGGCGACCGCGAAGCAGGCACCGACGGTGAAGGCGTCCGAGAAACCGTTGGTCAGCGCCGTCGCCCGGTCGGCGCCGGTCTTGAAGGCATCGAGGGTCGAGGAGTTCGCGATCGAGGCGAGGATCGCCAGACCGAGAGCGCCGCCGACCTGCTGGGTGGTGTTGATCAGCCCGGAGGCCAGCCCTGCCTCGTGCGGCTCGGTGCCGGTGACCGCGGCGATCGTCACCGGGACGAACGACGCACCGAGGCCGATCCCGGCCAGGATCGAAGGCCCGAGCACGTCGGTCGCATACGACCCCGTCGGGGAGATCTGGCTGAACCAAGCCAGGCCGGCGGCGACGAAGAGCATCCCGATGATCAGCACGTTCTTGAACCCGATCCGGGTGACCAGCGCGCTGGCAGCTCCTGCCGTCAGGATGATCGAGATCGCCAGCGGCAGGTAGGAGACGCCGGCCTTGAGCGCGTCGTCGCCGAGCACCTGCTGCAGGTAGAGCGTGATCAGGAAGAACATCGAGAACAGCGACATGCCGATCAGGACGCCGACGACGTTCGCGCCACGCAAGGTCCGCAGCCGGAAGATCGAGAACGGCACCAGCGGCTTCTTCACCCGCAGCTCGACGACGACGAACACGGCCAGCAGCGCGACCGCGCCGGCCAGGCGCCAGATCGTGCTCGCCGAGGACCAGCCGGCCGTGGTCGCACCGACCATCGCGTAGACCCCGAGGGCGAGGCCCGCCGAGACCAGGACCGCGCCGAGCACATCCAGGTTCCGGTCCTTCTCCTCCGAGGCGGTCGACTCGACCAGGCGCTTCGGCGCCTGCCAGACGATGAACGCGCCGATCGGGACGTTGACGAAGAGCACCCACTCCCAGCCGGCCCACTGGGTCAGCACGCCGCCGAGCAGCACGCCGGCTGCGCC
>DASRRQ010000019.1:0-2788 GCA_035695505.1 Marmoricola sp.
GCCCGCAAGGGGTTATCGGTCACGAAGACATCCTCCTCGATGTCACCCGCCAGCCCCGCGGTTGGCCAGGCTGTAGTTGCTCAAGAACTGGCGGATAATGGGCGTCTGCCGCGCCTCCTCGAGCAGGAAGCAGTCGTGGCCATATGGCGCCTCGATCACGTGGAAGTCAACCGGCTTGCCGCGAGCGCGAAGCGCGTCGGCGATCTCGCTCGACGCGACGGGCGGGTACAGCCAGTCGGAACTGAACGCGATCAGCAGTGTCCGCGCCGCCACGCCCTCGACCGCCCGCGCGAGCGATCCGCTGCCGTACTGCCGAGCGAGATCAAAATAGGTCAGCGCGCGCGACGTGTAGATGTAGGTGTTGGCGTCGAAGCGCTTGACGAACGAGTCGGCCTGGTGGCGCAGGTAACTCTCGACCTCGAACTCCGGCTCGGTGATCGTGTAGCGGATGTCGTCGGCGAACTGCAGTCGCCGGCCGAACTTGTCGCTCAGCGCCGGTGCGGACAGGTACGTGATGTGGCCGACCATCCGCGCCACGCCCATGCCCGCGTCGGGCGCGGTGCCGGTGCCGTAGTAGTGACCGCCTTGCCAGGCCGGGTCGCCCATGATGGCGTTACGCGCTATCGCGTTCCAGGCCACGCCCTGCGGATGGAGGGCGTGCGTGCTGGCGATCGCGACGACGGCGTCGACCTGATCTGGGAACAGGATCGCCCATTCGAACGCCTGCATCCCGCCGAGCGAGCCGCCGGCTACCGCGGCCAGCCGCTCGATACCGAGCTGGTCCAGGAGCGCGCGCTCGGTCCGCACCATGTCCGCGACCGTGATCACCGGGAAGTCCGACCCGTACGGCCTGCCTGTCGCCGGGTCGGCCGACGACGGTCCGGTCGTCCCGCGGCAGCCGCCGAGCAGGTTCGTGGAGACGACGAAGAAATGATCCGTGTCGAAGGCCTTGCCGGGGCCGATCATCCCGTCCCACCAGCCGAGCCCTCGGCGGGCTGTGCCGTCGCGATCTTCGGCTCCGAACCCGTCGCGCGTGCTCTCGGCGGGTGGCGTCTTCGCGAAGCCCGCCGCGTGGGCGTCGCCGCTGAGCGCGTGGCAGACCAGGATCACGTTGTCGCGCTGGGGTGAGAGGGCACCGTAGGTCTCGTACGCCACCCGGACCGGGTGCAGCTCCCGCCCGCAGTCGAGCCGCACCGGTTCCGGAAGGTTGAGATACTGGGTTTCGACAGTGCCGACCGAGCCGGCCGCGAGCGTCGAGGCTGGCTCCGCCATGTGGGCTATCGTAGCTTGCCCTGGTCAGTGTATTGTCAAGCGACTTGGTGGGGAATCTCCGAAGGTAAGCGAAGGGGCATCACAAATTATGACTACCGTCACCAATGGTGTAAACGTGCAGGCACTGCTCGACGCGCGCGAAGTCCTGAAGGGCGCCCCCGAGGCGGCCCAGTTCACCTGGCGGGCGTCCGCCAAGTGGCAGGGCGGCGTCCACAGCACGATCAAGGTCCAGAGTTTCTTCGGCCTCGGGGAGGAGCAGGGTCACAAGGAAGAGACTGTGCTCCAGGCCGACCACCCCGAGTGCTTTGCGGCGGAGGACAACGGCATCACCCCGATCGAGTACCTGATCGTCGGCCTGGCGAGCTGCCTGATCGGGGGCGTGGCGTCGGTCGCGGAGAACCGCGGCATTCAGCTGCGCTCGGTCGAGGCGACGGTCGAGGGAGATCATGACATCCGCGGGATCCTCGGGGCCGACACCGACGTCCGCAACGGCTTCAACGACATCAAGGTGACGTTCAACATCGACGCGGACGCGTCGCGGCAGGAGATCGAAGCGCTGGTGGCCCAGTCCCAGAAGCGCTCGGCCGTGTTCGACGCGCTGACGAATCCGACGAACGTCACCGTCGACGTCGCCTGAGGGGACACGCCATAGAGCGCACCAGCACGGTCGTTATCGGCGCGGGGCACGCCGGCCTCGCCGCGAGCTACTTCCTCAGCGACCGGTCGGTCGACCACGTCGTGCTCGAGCGCGGCGAGGTGGCGAACTCCTGGCGGCGCGAGCGCTGGAATTCCCTGCGGCTGCTGACGCCCAACTGGCAGAGCCGCCTGCCGGGTCTTCGCTACGAGGGCCTAGACCCAGACGGCTACATGACGATGGGCGAAGTGACCGAGCTCATCGAGCGCTTCGCCAAGGTCTCGGGCGCTCCGGTCCGCACCGGCGTGAACGTCACGTCGGTGCGGCAGGCCGGCGGTGGATACCAGGTGACGACGAGCGGCGGCCAGATCCAGGCCCGGACCGTGGTCATCGCGAGCGGCGCCTGCAATCAGCCTGCGCTGCCGCCGTTTCGCGAGGCGGTGCCCGCGTCCGTTGAGCAGCTGACGCCGTTCGGTTACCGCGACCCCGCCCAGCTCCCCGACGGCGGTGTGCTCGTCGTGGGAGCCTCGGCGACCGGCGTGCAGCTGGCCGCCGAGCTGAGGCGGTCAGGCCGGCCGGTGACCCTGTCGGTGGGGGAGCACGTGCGGTTGCCGCGCACCTACGGTGGGCGCGACGTGCTGTGGTGGATGGACGCGTCGGGCGTGTGGGATCAGCGGCACGACGAGCTCGAGGACCTGACCCGGGCCCGGCGGCTGCCCTCGCCCCAGCTCGTCGGGACTCCGGAGCGGGCGACGCTCGATCTCAACACGCTCACCTCGTTGGGTGTCGAGCTGATAGGCCGCTGGGCGATGGTGCGTGACGGCCGTGCGCTGTTCTCCGGCGGCCTGCGCAACCTGTTCTCGCTCGCCGACCTCAAGCTGG
>DASRRQ010000020.1:0-3544 GCA_035695505.1 Marmoricola sp.
GGCGCGGGCACCCGAGTCGCCACCGGCTCAGGGCACCCGTCGGCCGGCATGGTCTACAAGCTGGTCGCGGTCGCCGACAGCGACGACCCGGCGGCGCCACTGCGACCGGTCGCCAAGAAGTCGCTCGACAAGGTCTCGCACGGCGGGCGCAAGGACGTCTGGCGCTCGTACGCCGGAGGCGTGTTGGCCGAGGAGGTCCACACCGTCGACAGCCCGCAACCGCGCGGTACCAGACCAGCGCTGGGGCGGGTGATGACCGGCGGCGAGATCGTCGACGCGCCCACGCTGACCGAGACTCGCGCGTACGCCGCGGCCGCCATCGCCACCTTGCCCGAACACGCCCGCGACATCGCCGACGGCGACGCCGCGATCATCCCCACTATGGCTGACCTGTAGGAGGGACCATGGCCGAGCCCACTCGTCGAGCCCTCCTCGTCGTGGACGTCGGTAACCTAGGTCACCGCGTCTCGACAGGCTCGACGACCGGGCTCGCGGACGTGACCACCGCTGGTTGAGCTTGTCGAAACCCGGCGACCGAGGTCACTGCGTCTCGACAGGCTCGACGACGGGGCTCGCGGACGTGACCACCGCTGGTTGAGCTTGTCGAAACCCGGCGACCTAGGTCACCGCGTCTCGACAAGCTCGACGACCGGGGTCTACCGAGCCCTTCGCCCGCCCCCGGAGACCCGGCGCGGCTGCGCCTCGCCCCGCAGCGCCGCCAGCGCCTTGGTCCCCAGGATGAGCATCACGAACATGCAGGCCGTCGCGCCGAGCGTCGCGAGGAACAGGAAGAACCAGGCCTCGGTCTCGCCGTCGCGGCCCTTGGAACCGAACCTGATCGCCTGGGCGACCAGGAACCCCCAGGCGACCACGGCCGCGGTGATGCCGGCGGCGAGCGATCCGAGCAGCTTGCGGTCGGGGGCCGCAGGAGGTGCGAGCGGGGGCGTGCCGGGGCCGGGATCCTCTTCGATCGGCTCTCCCGAGTGCTTGCCCATGGCGGACAGTGTGACCGAACCAACCCAGCCCGCCCGGTTGCACCGCCGTACCCGTTGTCCACAGGCTGCGCAGGGCCCGATCTGCCCGTTTCGGGACCTCTCGCCGGAGTGTCGGTGGTCCCTGGAAGAGTCGTCGACACGCCGCCGCCAGAAGGCCTCCGAGCCGCTGACCTGCGGGTTTACAGCAGGCGAACACGCACCACGAAAAATCTCGGGACTCTTGTTGCGTACGTCACGGAGCAGGCGTACGTTTACCCCTACATCTAGTAGTTACACGCGTGTAGTTATCCACATCTAGTTCCCCAGAATTTGGCAGTTGCACACAGCCGAAGAGGGTTTTACCCGGGGAATCCACAGGTGGATGCACATGTTTTGTCTTGTGAGAGACGTGGAGAGGAGACCCCCGTGCACTGCCCGTTCTGCCGCAGCACCGACACCCGGGTCCTCGACTCCCGCGTCGCCGAGGACGGCTCCGCGATCCGCCGGCGGCGTACCTGCCCGTCGTGCGAGAAGCGGTTCACGACGGTCGAGCAGATGCAGCTCACCGTGCTCAAGCGCAGCGGCACCTCGGAGCCGTTCCAGCGAGACAAGGCGATCGCCGGAGCCCGCAAGGCGCTCAAGGGCCGCCCGGTGACCGAGGACGACCTGGCCCGCCTGGGCCAGACCGTCGAGGACACGCTGCGCGCCGGCGGCTGGGCGGAGGTGCCGGCCCACGAGATCGGGCTGGCCATCCTCTCGCCGCTGCGCGAGCTGGACGAGGTCGCCTACCTGCGCTTCGCCAGCGTCTACCGCGGTTTCGAGTCGGCTGACGACTTCGAGACCGAGATCGCGAGCCTGCGAGCGGAGCGAGGGGCGACGGTGGTTGAGCCTGTCGAAACCTTGAGAGCCGATCGCCACCCTCAGCCCACGGGCTGACCACAGTCGGCCCGGTGCATCGTGGGGAAGCGATGCGCCGGGCTACCAGCATCAGCAACACGAGCAGCACCAGCAACAGCAGACCCAGCCGATGAACGAGAGCACTAAGGGGAACGACGTATGACCGAGACCGTGAGCGGGGCCAAGACGACCCGGCGCAATCCCAAGGGACTGAAGATCGAGCGGATCTTCTCCACTGAGGGCGTCCACCCCTACGACGAGCTCAACTGGGAGCGTCGCGACGTCGTCCAGACCAACTGGAAGACCGGCGAGACCGTCTTCGAGCAGCGTGGCGTCGAGTACCCGGACTTCTGGAGCGTCAACGCCTCCACGATCGTCACCACGAAGTACTTCCGCGGCGCGCTCGGCACCGACGTGCGCGAGTGGAGCCTGCGCCAGCTGATCGACCGCATCGTGCTGACCTACCGCAAGGGCGGCGAGGACAACGGCTACTTCGCGACCGTGAAGGACGCGGACACGTTCGAGCACGAGCTCACCTGGCTGCTGGTGCACCAGTACTTCAGCTTCAACTCCCCGGTCTGGTTCAACGTCGGCACCGCCTCTCCCCAGCAGGTGTCCGCGTGCTTCATCCTCGCGGTTGACGACTCGATGGACTCGATCCTCAACTGGTACAAGGAAGAGGGCTTCATCTTCAAGGGCGGCTCCGGCGCCGGCCTGAACCTCTCCCGGATCCGCTCGTCCAAGGAGCTGCTCTCCTCCGGCGGCACGGCGTCCGGCCCGGTCTCCTTCATGCGCGGTGCTGACGCGTCCGCCGGCACCATCAAGTCGGGCGGCGCCACGCGTCGCGCGGCCAAGATGGTCGTCCTGGACGTCGATCACCCGGACATCGAAGAGTTCGTGATGACCAAGGCGAAGGAAGAGGACAAGATCCGGGCGCTGCGTGACGCCGGGTTCGACATGGACCTCGGCGGCGTCGACATCACCTCGGTGCAGTACCAGAACGCCAACAACTCGGTGCGGGTCAACGACGAGTTCATGCGCGCGGTCGAGGACGGCACCGAGTTCGGCCTGCGGGCACGCGGCACTGGCGAGGTCATCGAGACCGTCGACGCCCGTGAGCTGTTCTCCAAGATCAGCCAGGCCGCGTGGGCCTGCGCCGACCCGGGCCTGCAGTACGACGACACGATCAACGACTGGCACACCAACCCGGAGACGGGCCGGATCACCGCGTCCAACCCGTGCTCGGAGTACATGTCGCTGGACAACTCCTCCTGCAACCTGGCGAGCCTGAACCTGCTGAAGTTCCTCAAAGACGACGACACGTTCGACGCGCCGCTGTTCGCCAAGGCCGTCGACCTGATCATCACCGCGATGGACATCTCGATCTGCTTCGCGGACTTCCCGACCGAGCCGATCGGCCAGACCACCCGGGACTACCGCCAGCTCGGCATCGGCTACGCCAACCTCGGCGCGCTGCTGATGGCGATGGGCCTGGGCTACGACTCCGACGGCGGCCGCGCGATGGCCGGCACCATCACCTCGCTGATGACCGGCCAGTCCTACAAGCGCTCGGCCGAGCTGGCCGGTGTGGTCGGCCCGTACGCCGGCTACGCCCGCAACGCGGAGGCCCACAAGCGGGTCATGCGCAAGCACCAGGCGGCCAACGACATCGT
>DASRRQ010000021.1:0-11892 GCA_035695505.1 Marmoricola sp.
GGTCGTGCGGATCACCTTCGAGTTCGGCCCGCCACGAAGGCAGGTCGTCTGGCTCATCAACCACGCGGGACCTTGATCCCAGTCGCGCTGTGGCAGCGGTACCCATTTACGTTTTTAGCCAGGTACTGCTGGTGGTGGTCCTCCGCGTAGAAGTAAGGCACCGACGCCTTGATCTCGGTCGAGATCTGGCCGTAGCCGCGCTTGGTCAGCTCGGGCTGGTAGCGGGCGGTCACCTCCCGGGCGATCTGGTCCTGCTCGGGCGAGACCGTGTAGATCGCCGAGCGGTACTGGGTGCCGACGTCGTTGCCTTGGCGCATGCCCTGGGTCGGGTCGTGCACCTCGTAGAACGCGGCGACGAGGTCGGCGTAGGACACCTTCGCGGGGTCGTAGACGACCCGGACCGCCTCGGTGTGGCCGGTGCGACCCGAGCAGACCTCCTCGTACGACGGGTTGGGGGTCGTCCCGCCGGCGTACCCGACCGACGTCGACCAGACACCGTCGACCTGCCAGAAGATCTCCTCGGCACCCCAGAAGCAGCCGAGCCCGAACAGCGCGACCTCGAAGCCCTCGGGCACCTCGTCGGTGACCAGCGGAGCGTCGAGGACCTTGTGTCGCTCAGCGAGGCCGAACGGACGTTCCGCGCGCCCGGGCAGTGCGTCCTCGGCCGCGATCAGCTGGGTCTTGTGCTTGTTGAACAACATCGGGGCTCCTTCTGCCGGTGGCACCCTGCACAACGCTGTGCCGGTCGGTGCTGTTCCCAGTCTGCCGCCCGGCTGCAGCCGACCGAAGGGGGCCGGATTACAGGGTGGTGACGCCCGCTCCAGGCGTGCTGTCCGTCACCCGTGGTGCGTGGCGCAGTACGCATCGCGCTTGGTCGGATTCGGGCTGTGGAAGATCTTCTCGATCAGCTCGGCCTGGCCGGCCGCATAGTTCGAGATCTCCTGCTCGATGACCGGTTTCAGGAACGCCGGCGCGTTGACCAGTGCTTCCGCGTTGCGCCAGACGATCTCGCGCCAGCCGCGCATGATCGCGCCGACGGCGACATCGTCGATCGGCCCGAGCTGGATCTCGTTGAAGGTCGAGTCGAATCGCGCCGTCTCCTCGTCGAACACCGGGATGTAGAGCGAGTCGAGGCGGTCGTTGTAGGCGTTGTGGTCGGCCTTGTGCGACGTACCGTCCTTGGCGGTCAACCCGACCTGAGCGAGCACGTAGGGGAAGTCGTTGTTGATGTGCGCGTTCATGTTCATCAAGAAGTCGCCGAGGCCGGTCATGGTCTTGTCCCGGGTCGCGGTCAGCGCCAACTGCCAGGCTTTCGGGACTGCGGCGAGGTTGCCGGCGTTCCAGGCGTCCATCGTGTCGAAGTACTTGTGCGCGAAGACCGCGTCGATCTGCGTCAGCCAGGACCGGTCGTGGAAGTAGCCGTTGTCGGCGGCCGCCTTCACGTTCTGCGTCACTCGCAGGTAGGCGAGCGCGAAGATCGCGTCATGGCTGCACGACGCCGCCAGCGGCGCCAGCCGGTCCTGCATCTCGGCGATCACGTCGACGATGCACTGCGGGCTGCCGCTCTGGCAGATCGTCCCGGTGTACGGCTTGTACGGCGTCGGGAACGGCGGTAGCGCGCTGACCAGCGGGTCGAGCATCGAGGCCTGCAGCAGCGGGTCCAGGACGTCGAGCGGGTCGGTGCCGTCGGCGCGGGCAGGGGCGGTGATCGAGCCGAGGGAGACGACGGCGACTACGGCCAGGACGACAGCCTTCAGGGACGGGTGCAGGCGCATGTGGTGCCCAACGAGGGGCTGTGGATATCGGCTACGCGGTACCAGATTGGTACCATACGGTCGTGGCTATGACCCTCCGAATTGACGATGAACTCGATCAGGCTTTGAACGACCTCGCGGCGGCAGAGGGCACCTCGAAGCAGGAGGTGATCAAGCGCGCAGTCATCGACCGCAGGGACCGGCTTGTCCGCCGGGACCTGATCGAGCGGATCGCAAATGACGCCCTCGTCGAGTATGCGGAGGCGCTCGACCGCTTGGGCAAGGCGTGACAAACGTCGAGTACCTCAGCGTCGAAGACCTGCTGCTCTTCACCGCGATGCTGCAGGCTGGCCCAGTGCGCGATGCGGGACTCCTGGACTCGGCGGCCAACCGCGCCCGCTCGACGGTCTTCGGCCAGGACGTCTATCCGTCCCTTGAGCTCAAAGCAGCCGCGATGCTGCATTCGATCTGCGCGAATCATGCATTGGTGGACGGCAACAAGCGGCTCGCACTGCTCGCGACCGTCACGTTTCTGCGAGCGAACGGCGCTTCGTTCGCACTGAGCCAGGACGAAGCCTTCGAGCTGATCTGGTCCGTTGCGGCGGGTGAGCTCGAACTGGAGGAGATAGCGGGCCGGTTGACCAACTAGGCTCGCAGCGTGAGCCAAGAGCACCGCATCAAATCCGGGTTCGAGACGCGTGCGATCCACGCCGGCTACGACCCTGACCCGACGACCGGCGCGGTGATCCCGCCGATCTACGCGACCAGCACCTACAAGCAGGACGGCGTCGGCGGCCTCCGCGGCGGCTACGAGTACAGCCGCTCCGCGAACCCGACGCGCACCGCGCTCGAGGGCAACCTCGCGGCGCTGGAGGAGGGGGAGCGGGCCTTCGCCTTCGCCTCCGGTCTAGCCGCTGAGGACACCGTCCTGCGTTCGCTGACCCGGCCCGGTGACCACCTGGTGATCCCCGACGACGCGTACGGCGGCACCTTCCGGCTAATCGACAAGGTCGCCGGCCCGTGGGGCCTCGGTCACAGCCCGGCCGCCGTCTCCGACCTCGACTCGGTCCGGGCCGCGATCCGGCCCGGTCGCACCAAGCTCGTCTGGGTGGAGACCCCGACCAACCCGCTGCTCAACATCGGCGACATCGCCGCGCTGGCCGGGATCGCGCACGACGCCGGCGCCCTGCTGGTGGTCGACAACACGTTCGCGTCGCCGTACCTGCAGCAGCCGCTGACGCTCGGCGCCGATGTCGTAGTGCACTCCACGACCAAGTACTGCGGCGGCCATTCCGACGTGGTCGGGGGAGCGGTCGTCGTCCGCGACCTCGCCGTCGCCGACGCGATCGGCTTCCACCAGAACGCGATGGGCGCGGTCGCCGGTCCCTTCGACGCGTGGCTGGTGCTGCGCGGCCTGAAGACGCTCGGCGTCCGGATGGACCGGCATTGCGACAACGCCGAGCGGATCGTCGAGCTGCTCGTCGACCACCCCGGCGTCGCCGAGGTCATCTACCCCGGCCTGTCCACCCACCCGGGCCACGAGATCGCCGGGCGCCAGATGAAGCGGTACGGCGGGATCGTCTCGTTCCGGGTGAACGGCGGCGAGGAGCATGCTCTCTCCGTCTGCGAGCGCGCCGAGGTCTTCACCCTCGGCGAGTCGCTCGGCGGCGTCGAGTCGTTGATCGAGCACCCGGGCCGGATGACGCATGCGAGCGTGGCCGGCACCGAGCTGGAGGTGCCCGCCGACCTAGTCCGGCTCAGCGTCGGCATCGAGACCGTCGAGGACCTGCTCGTCGACCTGGAGCGAGCGCTGGAGCCGGCATCGAGGAGCAGTCGTGACTGACCAGGCCAAACCCGATCCCGAGACCCGCCGGCTGCTCGACCTCGACCCGAGGTTCGCGTTGGCCAGTGAGCGCACCTTGCTGGCCTACCAGCGCACCGCGATCGCCCTCGTGGTCGCCGCGGTCGGCTTCGCGCACTTCCTCGACAACGGTGCGCTGCTGATGACCTTGTGCCTGCTGCTCGTGCTCGCCGGCGGGGTCGCGGCGATCGGCGGTCACTACCGCTACCTCTCCGTCAACAAGGCGATGGACGCCGGGGAGCCGATCCCGTCCTCACCGGTCCCGATCGTGCTCACCGCGTTCCTCTCGGCCGCCGTCCTGTTCTCGGTGATCATGGTGATCACCAAGGCTGGTTGAGATGGCCGAGGACGAGAAGCCGACAGCCGCGGAGACCCAGGCCGCCGAGGACCGGCGGACCGAGAGCCTGGTCCGGCAGCTGGCCGACCAGCTCCGTCGCGTCTCCCGCTCCCAGCCCGCGGTTGCCGAGCCCGTGACTGTCGACGAACGGCCGAGCAACATGGCCCGGGGCGAGGTGCCGTGGGCCTACGACGTAGCAGCGGCGTACGCCTGGCGCTTCCTGGTGATCGCGGCAGCCCTGGGCCTGATCCTGGCCGGGCTGAACTTCTTCGCCGAGATCGTCTTCCCGTTGGTGATAGCGCTGTTCATCTCGGCGCTGACGGCCCCGGTCGTAGCTGCGCTCGAGCGGATCGGCATCCGCCGCGGGCTGGCGGCGCTGATCGTCGTGCTCGGGGGCTTGGCTGTGATCGTGCTGCTGCTGGTCTTCGTGACCCAGCAGATCGCCTCGGGCGCCGGGGAGCTCTCCGAGAAGGTCTCCGACGGCCTCGGGCAGATCGAGCACTGGCTGCGGACCGGCCCGCTGCACGCCAGCGACTCGCAGGTGAACCGGTGGATCGGCAACTCCCAGGACTTCGTCACGACCCAGGGCAAGGACCTCGCCACCCACGCGACCGATATCGGGGTCGCGGTCGGTCAGATCATCGCCGGGTTCTTCATCGTCCTGTTCGCGACGTACTTCTTCCTCGCCGACGGCGCCCTGATCTGGTCCTGGGTGGTCCGGATCTTCCCCCGGGCTGCCCGGAAGCGCGCCGACTCCTCAGGCAAGGTCGCGTGGCACTCGCTGACCCAGTTCGTCCGGGCGACGGTGCTGGTCGCCGCGACCGATGCGATCGGCGTGATGATCATCGCCGCGATCCTCAAGGTGCCGCTGATCGGCGCGATCGGCGTGCTCGTCTTCATCGGTGCGTTCATCCCGCTGATCGGCGCCTTCGCCTCCGGAGGCGTTGCGGTGCTGGTGGCGCTGGTCGCGCACGGTCCGATCATCGCGCTGATCATGCTGGGCGGCGTCGTACTGATCCAGCAGATCGAGGCGCACGTGCTGCAGCCGTTCCTCATGGGCCGGTTCGTCTCGGTGCACCCGCTCGGCGTGATCCTGGCGATCGCGGCCGGTGTGATCGTCGCCGGGGTCGCGGGAGCGTTGATCGCCGTCCCGCTGGCTGCCGCGCTGAACGCCGTGGTCCAGCACCTCGCGTCGTTCACCGATGTCGGTGACGACGCCGAGGAGGCCGCCGCACAGGATCCGGATCCAGACGGCGAGCCGGACGTGGACGCTGACGCAGAGTCGGAGCCGGTGTGAGCGAGCCCGTGACGTTGGCTGACATCGAGGCCGCCGCAACGCTGCTCGCCGGGGTCGCGGTGACTACGCCGATGCAGGAGTCCCGGTGGCTCTCGGAGAAGGTCGGCGGCCCGGTCCTGCTCAAGTGCGAGAACCTGCAGCGCACGGGCTCCTTCAAGATCCGCGGCGCCTACGTGCGGATGTCTCATCTGTCGGCCGACGAGCGCGGGCGCGGTGTCGTCGCGGCATCAGCCGGCAACCATGCCCAGGGCGTGGCCCTGGCCGCCCAGTTGCTCGGCATCTCGGCGACTGTCTTCATGCCGAATGGCGCGCCGATCCCCAAGGTCAACGCCACCCGCGGGTATGGCGCCGACGTGGTCTTCCACGGGTCGATCCTGGACGAGGCGCTCACCGAGGCGATCCGGTACGCCGAGGAGACCGGCGCGGTGCTGATCCATCCGTTCGACCACCGCGACATCGTGGCCGGCCAGGGGACCTGCGGGCTGGAGATCCTCGACCAGGCGCCCGAGGCCGCCACCGTGCTCGTGCCGACCGGCGGCGGAGGGCTGATCGCCGGGGTCGCGCTGACGATCAAGGCCAGCCGGCCCGACGTACGGGTCGTCGGTGTGCAGGCCGAAGGCGCCGCCGCCTACCCGGGATCGCTCGCCGCGGGGGCCCCGGTGGCGCTGTCCTCGATGAGCACCATGGCCGACGGCATCGCGGTCGCGCGGCCCGGCGACGTCCCGTTCGCGGCGATCGAGCAGTACGTCGACGAGATCGTCACGGTCTCGGAGGAGTCGATCTCCCGCGCGCTGGTGCTGCTGCTCGAGCGCGCCAAGATGGTCGTCGAGCCGGCGGGCGCGGTCGCTGTCGCCGCGCTCCTGGATAACCCCGGAGCCTTCGGTACGCCGGTCGTCGCGGTGCTCTCCGGCGGCAACGTGGATCCGCTGCTGCTCTCCAAGCTGATCCGCCACGGCATGGCCTCGGCGAGCCGCTACCTCAACATCGGCGTCCGGATCCCGGACCGCCCGGGAGGGCTGGCCCGGCTGCTGGTCCAGCTCGCCGACCAAGGTGCCAATGTGCTCGAGGTCGAGCACGATCGGACTTCGGGCTCGCTCACCGTCGACGAGGTCGAGGTGCGCCTCCAGCTCGAGACTCGCGGGCCAACGCATGCCGAAGCTGTGCTGGCGCAGCTGCGCCAGCACAGCTATCGGGTGGTCGAAGGGGATTAAGACCCTGCGTCTGTCACCGCATCTCGACGCGATCGGTCGCCGGACTCGTGCCTGGTTCCGGCGCTCGCTGCTCGATGCGATGTCCTGAGCTCGTCGTAGTGACTGACGATCTGACCCGCCGACGCGTCTCAGGTCAGCCGGTGTACGGCACGGCGTCGACGATCTCGACGTCGAGGGACTTGCCGTTCGGGGCGGTGTAGCTCACCGTCTCGCCCTTCTTGTGGCCGTCGATCGCCGCGCCGAGCGGAGACTCGGGGGAGTAGACCTGCACACCCTCGCCGGCCATCTCGCGGGCGCCGAGCAGGAACTGCTCGGTGTCGGTGTCCCCGACGAATCGGAAGGTCACCAGCATGCCGGGGCCGACGACGCCGTCGTCGGCAGGGGTCTCGCCGACCCGGGCGTTCTTGAGCATCTCGACGAGCTGGGCGATCCGTCCGTCGAGCTTGCCGAGCTCCTCGCGG
Source organism: Marmoricola sp. (assembly GCA_035695505.1). Taxonomy (GTDB): domain Bacteria; phylum Actinomycetota; class Actinomycetes; order Propionibacteriales; family Nocardioidaceae; genus Marmoricola. The sequence goes on from DASRRQ010000021.1 coordinate 6,922, forward strand.
GCGGCGTGATAGCCGCCGTTCTCCTTGAGGTCGCCTTCGTCGCGAGCCTGGCTCACCTTCTCCACCACGGCAGTACGACCGGGACCGCGCAGCTCCTCGAGCTCAGCGGTCAGCTCATCGAACTTGGACTGTGTCAGCCATACGCCGTCGCGCTCATCAGCCTGAGTCATGAACAACTCCTGGGGTCTAGAGGGAAACGAACAGCCTAGCAACGGCGGCCGCAGCCTGCCCGGGAAAGGCCTCGCCGAAAGGCCTCAGCGCTTGGTGCAGCTGATCGACTGGACGGTGGTCGCGCGCCGCTCGGTCCGGATCGGGATCCAGGTGTCGCCGTCCTTGCGGATCGTCTCGGTGGAGAGGTTGACCTCGCCGACGACGTTGTGGTCGCTCGCGGTCGCCTGGAACAGGCAACTGCCCTGGACGGTCGCGCTGCTGAACCGCGACTGCACCTTGACGTCGATCTCGTGGCCGCTGACGACCTTGAACGACTCGACCTGGACGTCGATCGGCTTGTCGGCGTTGCCGACTGCTGCCCAGAGCAGCCAGCCGAGCAGCACCACCCCGAGGATCGAGGAGCACACGATGATCGTGTTGCGGCGTAGCCGGCTCGGGGTGCCGTACCGCTGCTGCAGGAGGAGGTCGCTCACCTGCCCAACTGTAGGCGAGGGCCTGTTGCCTAGGATGGTCCCCATGTCTGACACCGCCCCCGGCTCCGGTGGCCTGCGCCTGATGCACGTGCACGCCCACCCCGACGACGAGTCCAGCAAGGGCGCTGCCTCGACCGCGAAGTACGTCGCGGAAGGCGTCGACGTGCACGTCGTGACCTGCACCGGCGGCGAGCGCGGATCGGTGTTGAACCCGAAGATGGACAGCCCCGAGGTGCTGACGAACATCGCCGAGATCCGGCGTGCCGAGATGGACCGGGCGCGCGAGATCCTCGGCGTCTCGCAGGACTGGCTCGGCTTCGTCGATTCCGGCTGGCCCGAGGGCGACCCGAAGCCGCCGCTGCCGGACGGCTGCTTCGGTCTGGTGCCGCTCGAGGATGCCACCGAGCCGCTGGTGCGGCTGATCCGCTCCTTCCGTCCGCACGTGATCACCACGTACGACGAGAACGGCGGCTACCCGCACCCTGACCACATCAAGTGCCACGAGATCTCGATGGCTGCCTTCGAGGCTGCTGCGGACCCGGAGCGCTTCCCCGGGGCCGGCGAGCCCTGGCAGCCGCTGAAGCTCTACTACCAGCACGGCTTCAACCGGCTCCGCACGGTCGCGTTGCACGAGGCGATGCTGGCCCGCGGGCTGGAGTCGCCGCTGGCCGAGCGGCTCGAGCAGTGGAAGCCCGATCCGGCACACGATGCCCGGATCACCACCCGGGTCCCGTGCGGGGATTACTTCCCGGTGCGCGACCAGGCCCTGATCGCGCACGCCACCCAGATCGACCCGGACGGGTTCTTCTTCAAGATCCCGATGGACCTCCAGCAGGAGATCTGGCCAACCGAGGACTTCGAGCTTGTGACGAGCCTGGTGGACAGTCCGACCCCGGAGGACGACCTGTTCGCCGGTATCCGCGGCCATCTGGGAGAATGAACGCCATGAACACCTTCGTCATCGTGCTGCACAGCCTGGTCGTCCTCGCGGACAAGACCCCGGCCGACAAGGACGTGAAGGCGGGCTGGGGGGCTTTCTGGATCTTCATCGGGATGGTCGTCGCCGTCGGCCTGCTCGGCTGGAGCCTGACGCGGCACCTGAAGAAGACCCAGTTCAATGCCGATTCCGGTGCGTTCGGCGACGAGCCGACCGCCGACGAGCCCGCTCAGGACAAGCCCAGCACCACCGTCTGAGTCAAACCGCGGTGCAGGACCTCTAGACAGGGTCTGCACGCTCCTCGGCAGGTGCGCCAGACTGCGCGCTCACAGCCACCCCTGCCGGGAGGAACCTGATGTCCGCGACCGCTTCTGTCCGTCTCCGATCCACCAGCCGCCTCGCCGTTGCGTCGGCTGCTGCGCTCGTCCTGGCCCTGACCGGCTGCGGCTCGAGCTCGTCATCGGCACCGAAGGTCACCAAGCTCAGCTCGACGAAGGCGAAGTCGGCCATGCTGAGCCTCGATAACGTCGGCAGCACCTTTACGGTCGACGACACCGCCGACCACAGCACGCCGTCACCGGGCTGCCTGACCGCGATCGACGACATCACCGACAAGATCGACGCCCCGACAACCGAGGATGTCGACTACCAGTCGACGTCGGAGTCGTCCTTCCCGCTGATCAGCAGCCAGGTCGCGTCGTACGGCACCGTCGCTGCGGCGAAGAAGAAGGTGGACGCCTTCCGTACCGCGATCCACACGTGCACCAGCGTCGCCGAGACCGACGACTCGGGCGTCTTCACCAAGCTGACCGTCACCACCAACGACGAGAAGGCCTCGGCCAAGGACGACGACGAGGTCAACGTGAAGGCGGTCGGCGCGATCAGCCAGGACAGCCAGCAGACCCCGCTCGGCGTCTACTTCGCTGTCATCCGTGAGGCCAACAGCCTCGCGATCGTCGAGATCGGCGACCTTACCCAGGACGCCCCGGCCAACGGCGAGGCCCTGGTCACGCTGGCCCGCGCCCGACTGGCCGCGGTGATCAAGGGCTCCGACCCCGACCGCGTCAGCTGAGATCTCAGACGCACAGTGGGCCCCGGGTCGCCCCGGGGCCCACTGCTTGTGTCTGCGGCTACTTCTTCTTGACCTTCACCGTGGCGGCGGCACTCGTGCTCGCCTCCACCGATCCGGTACCGGAGTAGGTCGCGGTGTAGTGCTGCTTGCCGGTCGGCTGACCCGACAGGGTGATCGTCGCGACGCCCGAGACGACGGCCACATTGCTGGCCACCACCTTCGAGCCCCGCTTGATCGTCACGGTGCCACCGGGGTTGGAGACCCCTGATACCGCAACCTTGACGGTCAACTTGGCCTTCTTCTTCTTGGGCGAGCTACCTGAGATCGTCGTGGACGACGCCCGCTTCACCGTGGTGGACGCGGCCGAGGTCGCTGTCCCTGTCAGGTTGTCGTGCCAGGCGGTGACCTTGACGGTGATCTTCGAGCCGACGTCCGCCGAGGTCAGCGTGTAGGTCGGTCCGGTCGCCCCGCCGATCGCACTCGAACCGCGCATCCACTGGTAGTAGTAGTCGTTGTTCGCCATCAGGTTCCAGGTACCGGTGCTCGCCGACACCGTGGAGCCTGGTCGGAGGACCCCGCTGACCTTGGGTGCCGTGACCGCCTGCAGGTCCTTGGCCAGGCTGGCGTTCGCGGTCGAGCTCGCCCCGCTGGAGACGGTGATCTGCTTGGCACCGGCGAGTGTTGTGGAGTTGTCCCAATACTCGTAGATGAAGCTCGTCTCGCTTGGCGCGTCGTACCCTCCGATCGACAGGTTGTACGTGCCGGGCGGCAGTTCCAGCGAGTATTGGCCCGCCGGCGTCACCGGGCCGTCGTAGTTGTCGTTCCCGCCGACGTAGTTGCCGTCGGGGTCGATTGCCTCGACATCGGGGTTGGTGATGCCTGTGTTCGATCCGTCGGCCTTCACCAGTCCGGTCACGACGCCGTACTGCGGCAGGGTGACGTTCTTGTCAGTCGGGGTCGCGCCAGGGGTGACCGCGACGGGTGTCGAGTCGCCGCTCGCTCGTGAGTTCAGGTACCACTGGTCGACGAACGGGAGCTCGTCGGAGGCACCGCTCAGGCGGCTGTAGGAGACCTGGTAGCTGCCTGCGGTCAGGTCCTGGAACGAGTACCGGCCGTTGCGCCCGGTCACCGTCTCGTCCTTCTCGACACCATTGCGGAACGCCCTGACGAGGACGTTGCCGAGGGTCGATCCGCCCCCGCTGACGACGCCAGTCAGGTCGGTCCCGGTAGGCGGCGTCACGGCGACCTTCGTCAGGGTGACGTTCTTACCGGTGACGGCGGCGTCGGCGGCGACGGTGACCACGGTCGCCGTAGCCGGGTCGTCGGTGCCACCGAGGTACTGCGAGACGTACTCACCCTCCTCGTCGCTGAACAGGATGTTGTACGTGCCGGCATCGAGACCGGTGAGCGAGTAGTCACCGTGCGAGTCGGTGACCGTACCGGCGACGTTGTCGCCGGTGGTCGTGTCGTAGGCATCGACGTCGACTAGGTCCAGCGGCGCATTCGCGGTGCCGGTGACGACGCCGGAGATCGACCCTCGGCGGAGCATTGTCAGCGACACGGTACTGGCGTTGCCCGATGCAAGCGTTGCGACGTTGCTGATCTCGTAGTTGTTGCCGCCGTCGTCAATCCCCTGGAAGGAGAGCGCACGGTCCGCCGGAACGTTCGGGAACACGACGGTGCCGTTCGACGAAGTCGTCCCGGACAGATCGCCGTAGGGCAGCTCGGTCGGATCTGCGCTGACACCGACGTCCATGTTCCGCAGCGCGTTGCCGTTCCCGTCCTTGACGGAGACAGTGACTTTGCGGGTGCTGAGCGTGGTGGTCGGCAGCGTCACGTTGCCTGCGACGTTGACCGCAGAGGCGCCAGACTCGTCCACAACCGCCGTCCCGGTCGATTTGTACCAGGAGGACATGTCGCTCTCGAAGGAGAAGATCTCGAACTCGTAGCTGCCGTTGGGCAGATCGAAGTCCAAGGTCCCGTTGATGTTGTTCTCGTCGTAGAGCTCGAAGTCGGCCGGGTCTCCGGGAGCGGCTTGGTTCTGATAGACGGTCACGAAGCCGGAGACCGGCGCGCCGGACGTGTAGCGAACAGCTCCAGTGACGGCGTTGAGGGTGTCGGCATGAGCCGACGACTGGACGAGCATCGAGAGGAGAGCGGCGAACATCGCCGCGACCACTGCGATGCCTGTGCGCCGCACCGGCACACCAGACATTCTTGAGATCACGATTCGAACCCCCAAAGTTCGATAGCGGTTAGGTCCGGCTGACCCTGTCGGCAACCTCCGACTTTGGCAATGGGTCGTCCTGCCCATGACA
>DASRRQ010000022.1:0-34116 GCA_035695505.1 Marmoricola sp.
CCGCCACCGCTTGCCCTGCGACGAGTACTTATCATCTACGAAGCGGCTATTGCTTATTCCGCGCAGGGAGATTTGCTAACGCAAGTTCTACGATCTGGCGCGTAAGCACGAAACGCCGAGCCATCTGAACGGCCATCAGAGCTTCAGAGGCTCTCACACCTGGAAGCGCTGCAGCAGACGACGGATCGGACCTATCCTGTCCGTTCCGGTACAAGCGAGGTCGGAAAACCGCAGGTCAGAGCCCCAGGTTCATTCCCACTCGATGGTCCCCGGCGGCTTGCTGGTGATGTCCAGCACGACCCGGTTGACCTCGTCGACCTCGTTAGTGATGCGGGTGGAGATCCGCTCCAGGACGTCGTACGGGAGCCGGCTCCAGTCCGCCGTCATCGCGTCCTCGCTGGAGACCGGGCGCAGCACGATCGGGTGGCCGTAGGTGCGGCCGTCGCCCTGCACGCCGACCGACCGTACGTCGGCCAGCAGCACCACCGGGAACTGCCAGATGTCGCGGTCCAGGCCGGCCTTGGTGGTCTCCTCGCGGACGATCGCGTCGGCCTCGCGGAGAATCTCCAGCCGATGCGCGTCGATGGCTCCGACGATCCGGATCGCGAGCCCCGGGCCTGGGAACGGGTGCCGCCAGACCATCTCCGGCGGCAGGCCGAGCTGCTCTCCGACCTGGCGCACCTCGTCCTTGAACAGGGTCCGCAGCGGCTCGATCAGGCTGAACTCGAGGTCCTCGGGCAGGCCGCCGACGTTGTGGTGCGACTTGATGTTCGCCGCGCCCTCTCCCCCGCCGGACTCCACCACATCGGGATAGAGCGTGCCCTGGACCAGGAACTTCACCGGCGGACCGGGAGTCGCCAGGACCTCGCGCTCAGCAGCCTCGAAGACCCGGATGAACTCGCGGCCGATGATCTTCCGCTTCTCCTCCGGGTCGGTGACGCCGGCCAGGAAGCCGAGGAACTGGTCGCTGCACTCCACGACCTTCAAGTCGATGCCGGTCGCGGCAACGTAGTCCTTCTCGACCTGCTCGGCCTCGCCCTGGCGGAGCAGGCCGTGGTCGACGAAGACGCAGGTCAGCTGGTCGCCGATCGCGCGCTGCACCAGGGCCGCGGCGACCGCGGAGTCGACGCCGCCGGACAGGCCGCAGATCACCCGCGAGTCGCCGACCTCGGCGCGGATCCGCTCGACCTGCTCCTCCACGATGTTGACGCTGGTCCACGTCTGCCGGCAGCCGGCGATCTTGAGCAGGAAATGCTCGAGGATCTCCTGGCCATGCTCACTGTGCATGACCTCGGGGTGCCACTGGACGCCGGCGATCCGGCGCTCGACGTGCTCGAACGCGGCGACAGTCGCCCGCGGCGACTTCGCGTTGACGGTGAAGCCCTCGGGGGCCACGGTGACCTCGTCGCCATGCGACATCCAGGAGACCAGGCTGTCGGGCAGGCCGGCGAGCAAGGTGCCGGCGTCGAGGACCGAGACGTCGGTGCGACCGTACTCGCGCTGACCCGTGTGCGCGACCTCGCCGCCGAGGGCCTGGGCGAGCGCCATGAAGCCGTAGCAGATGCCGAAGACAGGGACCGTGCCGTCAACCAGCGCCGGGTCGAGTTGCGGAGCACCAGCCTCATAGACCGACGACGGGCCGCCGGAGAGGACGATCGCGGTCGGGTTCTTCGCGAGCATGTCGGCTGCGGACATGGTGTGCGGCACGATCTCGGAGTACACCTTGGCCTCACGGACCCGGCGGGCGATCAGCTGGGCGTACTGCGCCCCGAAGTCGACGACGAGGACGAGGTCGTGGTCCGTCAAAGCCGGGCCCTTCTGCAGGTGGGAGCGAGAGGGAAGTCTATCCGGGGCGCCCGGGACTCGCTGACCGGGCGCAGATGTCCCGCGCGGGGGCGCTGACCGGGCGCAGATGTCCCGCGCGGGGGCGCTGACCGGACAGTCCGCTGGGAACGGCACGACCCTGCCGGGATCGTTGAGTTGGGCGTTGTCGCCTCCCCCGCTGCGCTCCTCCGACCACAGCGCCGAACTCAACTCCGTCAGCTTTCGAGCGCTACGCGCGCCGAAAACTGACTCAGGGCCCAGCCGGGGAGGGAGGGAGGCTGGGCCCTGATTGTCCACGTGGTGTGAACCGTGTCGAGATCGGGCCTGGGAGGGAGCGATGCACCCGATCTGCACTGATAAACGAGTGCTGAGAACCGGGGTTATGCAGGTTTTGAAACATTTTTTTGACCAGGTGGCGAATTACGAGACTGCCACGATCGGCAGGTGCAGCGCCCCGGGGGCGCTGCTCGGGACGGCCGGGGAGACCGGCTCCACTGGCGCGACCCGCTCGTACGCCGATCCGAGGGCCGGGCGCGGGTCCTCCTCGCCCTTGTTGGGCCAGAACGCCATCGCCCGCTCCGCCTGCGCGGTGATCGTCAGCGACGGGTTCACGCCCAGGTTCGCCGAGATCGCCGAGCCGTCGACGATGTGCAGGCCGTCGTATCCGTAGACCCGCTGGTAGGGGTCGATCACGCCGGTCTCGATCGAGTCGCCGATCGTGCAGCCGCCGATGAAATGGGCCGTCAGCGGCCGGTTGAACGGCTCGCCGATGGAGCCGCCCGCCGTACCGCCGACGATCTCGGCCATCTTGGTGACTGCCTGGTTCGCGACCGGGATCCAGGTCGGGTTCGGGACGCCGTGGCCCTGCCGGGACGACATGTACGAGATGTTCGTACCCGGGATCTTCTTGTTGAACGTCGTGATCGAGTTGTCGACGGTCTGCATCACCAACGCGATCACGGTCCGCTCGGACCAGTGCTTGAAGTCGTAGAGATCCTTGACGTTCGCGCGCTGGCTCCACATCTCCTTGAGCCACTTGCGCCATCGCGGTTCGGGACCCGCGTCGTCGGTCAGCACCGTCTGCATCAAGGACATGAAGTTCGAGCCCTTGCCGTAGCGGACCGGCTCGATGTGGGTGTGCTCGTCGGGATGGAACGAGGACGTGATGGCCACGCCGCGGGAGTAGTCGACCTTGCTGTCGACCGGCGCGATCGCGCCGAGGATCGACTCAGAGTTGGTCCGCGACAGATAGCCGAGCCGGTCGGAGAGCTGGGGCAGGTGACCCTCGTCCTTCATCGTGTGCAGCAGCCGCTGAGTGCCCAGCGAGGCCGCCGAGACGATCACCTGCCGCGCGGTGAACGTACGCCGGGCCGCCGCCCCGGCGACCTTCGCCTTGGTGAACTTGGCGCGGACCTCGAAGCCGCCGCCGTCGAGCGGGCTGATCCGGGTCACCGTGGTCAGCGGCATCACCCGCGCGCCCTGGGCCTCGGCGAGGTAGAGGTAGTTCTTCACCAGGGTGTTCTTCGAGTTGTGCCGGCAGCCGGTCATGCACTCGCCGCACGCCTTGCAGGGCACCCGGTCGGGCCCGGCTCCGCCGAAGAACGGGTCCTTGATCGCGTCGTGGTGGGTCTCCCCCGGGCCGCCGAAGAAGACGCCGACGGGAGTCGGGTGGAAGGTCTCGCCGACGCCCATGTCGTCCGCGACCTGCTTCATCACGTCATCGGCCGCCGTCCGCAGCGGGTTCTCCACCACGCCGAGCATCCGCTTCGCCTGGTCGTAGTACGGCGCCAGCTCGGACTTCCAGTCGGTGATGTGTGCCCACGACGGGTCCCGGTAGAAGGCGTCGAGCGGCTCGTAGAGCGTGTTGGCGTAGACCAGCGAGCCACCGCCGACGCCGGCGCCCGAGACGATCAGGCAGTCTTTCAGCGCGTCGATCCGCTGGATGCCGTAGCAGCCGACCTCCGGCCGGAACAGGTAGCGCTTGACGTCCCAGGAGTCATCGGCGAAGTCGGTGTCCTCGAAGCGGGCGCCGGCCTCGAGGACCGCTACCTGGTAGCCCTTCTCTGCGAGCCGGAGAGCGCTGACCGAGCCGCCGAACCCCGAACCGATGATGAGGACGTCGTAGTCGAAGTCGCTCGTCGAGCTTGTCGAGACGGGTGCCACCGTCATGCCCTGCCCATCTTCTTCATCAGCCGCAGGCTGAGGGTCATCATCGTCGCGTACTGCTCGTCCGACAGCCCGAACTGCGGGCTGAACCGGAGCACCGACTGGGAGGCCACCGCCTGGGTCTCGGTGTAGCGGTGGATCCCCTCGCTGCCCTGGCGTCGGCCCATCCCGGACTCGCGCATGCCGCCCATCGGGGCGTCGATGCTGGCGAACGTCGCGCCGAACGCTTCGTTGATGTTGACCGTGCCGCACTTGATCTGGCGGGCGATGATCCGGCCACGCTTGATGTCGCGGGTGTAGATCGAGGCGTTCAGGCCATACTCGCCGTCATTGGCGCGCGCTACCGCGTCAGCCTCGTCACCGAATCGGTACAGGCTGATCACCGGCCCGAAGGTCTCGTTGCCGAAGCAGGTCATCGCCGGCGTGACGCCCTCGAGGATCGTCGGCTCGAAGAAGTACGGGCCGAGGTCGGGGCGGGGGTTGCCACCGGCGAGGACGGTCGCTCCCTTGGCGACCGCGTCCTCGACGTGCGCGGTGACCGTCTCGAGCTGGTCGGCGCTGATCAGCGAGCCCATGTCGCTGCCCCAGTCCAGGCCGGCCGAGAGCCGCATCGCCTTCGTGGCGGCGACGAACTTGTCCTTGAACTTGTCGTAGACCTGGTCGGCGACGAACATCCGCTCGGTCGAGACGCAGAGTTGGCCGGAGTTGGAGAAGCAGGCCCGGACCGCGCCCTCGGCCGCCTTGTCGAGGTCGGCATCGCGCAGGATCAGGATCGGGTTCTTTCCACCGAGCTCGAGCGACGCCCCGATCAGCCGGTCGGCGGCCTGCTTGGCGATGATCTTGCCGGTCGCGGTCGAGCCGGTGAAGCAGATGTAGTCGGAGCGGTCGATGATCGGCGTACCGAGCATTCGGCCGGGTCCGGCCACGACGTTCCACAGGTCCCGCGGGAAGCCCGCCTCCTCCAGCAGCTGGGCGCCGAGCAACGCCGAGAGCATCGTCTGGGCGTCCGGCTTGGTGACGACCGCGTTGCCGGCCAGCAGCGCCGGGATCCCGTCGCAGAGCGCCATCGTGAACGGGTAGTTCCACGGCGAGATGATCCCGACGACGCCCTTCGGGACGTGGTTGACCTCGGCCCTGGTCAGGCCGGGGATGACGCCGAGACGGGCCTCGGTGTCGAGGTGCCGGTGCGCCGTACGGGCGTAGTAGCGGGCGGTCAGCGCGATGTGCAGCGGCTCGTCGAACGCGTGCTTGCGGGCCTTGCCGGACTCCCAGCAGATCAGGTCGATGATCTCGTCTTGGCGGTCGAGCACCAGGTCGTGCAGCCGCAGCAGCACGTCGGCACGGTGGTCCAGCGAGGTGCGCGCCCAGGACTGCTGCGCGCGACGGGCCCGGGCGAAGGCCTCCTTCACGTCGGCCTCGGTCGACTGCGGGATCACCGCCAGCGGCTTGCCGGTCGCCGGGGCGTAGGAGGTCACGCCGGTGCCTGCGGTCGCGATCAGCCGGTTGGTCAGCGCGGCGACGTACTCCGGCTCGAACGCGTACGACGCGCGCGGGTCGTGCTCGGGGTCCGCGGGCAACTGGGTCGAGGGATTCACACTCATATCGCGAGCCTAAACCCGTCAGTAACTTGACACAATAGGGCCGTCTGTAAACCGACCGGCAATCCTGTCAGTCCGGTCCTGCCAGCCTCGAGCCAGCGTCAGCGGAAGCGGAAGTAGCGCCACGCGCCGACGCTGGGCAGGTTCGCCTGGTCCCCCGCGAACGTCGGCCGTACTCGGAAATGGGTGCCTGAGGGGTGCCTTCCGCGCCATGCCCAGACCACCCGGCCCTGCTTGGCTTCGACCTTGCAGGCACTGGTGGTGACGTTGCGCCAGGCGCTGCCGAACTGGCGCTGGACGATATGGCGCAGGCACCGCTTGCCTGGTGCCGCCGGGTACTCCGCGCTCTCGAACTTCGGCGACGCGCCCCTCGAGAAGACCGTGTACCTGCCCTGCGAGCCGTGGTAGCCGAGCACGGTGGTCTCCAACTGGGCGTGCACCGTGATCGTCTTGACCGCGGTCGCGAGCTCGGTAGTGCCGTCGGCGTCGTAGACATGGGCTCGGACCGTGAAGTTCACGTACGCAGCAGCCTCAGCGGTACGTACGCCGTCGGTCGTCGAGGACTTGATGATGAGCGGGTTCTTCGCGCCGTCGACCGTGACCGAGAACGCCATACCGGGACCGGTGCCGTTGATGTCGAAGACGAGCTCGACCGAGTCCCCGTAGGTGTACGTCGAGCGGATCGTGCTGATCGTCACGGTCGGCGGAGCGTCGGCCGAGGCGTTGCCGACGGGCACGACCAGCAGTGGTGACACCAGTGCCAGCAGCAGGACCCGTACGCGCTTCGTCACGGCCTGATCAACGCAAATGGGGCGGATTCGTCACGCGTCTGACCGGGCCCGACGAGTGCTCAGTCCTCTGGCGGCGTGTCCCTGCCCTCCGCCTCGTCGCGCTCGGCCCACTCCAGCAGCGGCGCCAGGTCGAAGACGTGGTCGTCGATGTCGTGATGCAGGTCGCCGAGGTGGGCATAGCGGTCCGGCATCGTGGCGATGGTGAAGTCGCCCGGCGCGCAGTCGTCGATCTCGTCCCAGGTGACCGGCGCGCTCACCGTCGCCTCGGCGTTGCCGCGCACTGAGTACGCCGCGGCGATGGTGTGGTCGCGGGCGTTCTGGTTGTAGTCCACGAACAGGTCGGCCGGATCGCGGTCCTTACGCCACCAGGTGGTCGTCACCTCGCTGCTGCGCCGTTCGACCTCACGCGCGAAGGCGAGCGCGGCGCGGCGTACGCCCTTGTGGTCGTGGTCGGGGCGAACCCGGACGTAGATGTGCATGCCGGACCCACCGCTGGTCTTCGGGTAGCCGACGGCGCCGAGCTCGTCGAGGACCTCATGGGCCACCTGCGCCACCCGCTGGACGGTCTGCCAGCTGCAGTCAGGGCCCGGGTCGAGGTCGATCCGCCACTCGTCGGGCATCTCGACATCGGCCTTGCGGCTGTTCCACGGGTGGAACTCGACGGTGCTCATCTGGACGGCCCACACGACCTGGGCGATCTCGGTGACGCACAGCTCGTCGGCCGTCCGCTTCCAGCGCGGGAAGAAGACCTGCACCGTCTCCATCCAGTCCGGGGCGCCCGAGGGCAGTCGCTTCTGATGGATCTTGTCGCCGGTCACGCCCTTGGGGAACCGGTGCAGCATGCAGGGCCGCTCGCGCAGCGCGTTGACGATCCCGTCGCCGACGGCGAGGTAGTACTCGACCAGATCGAGCTTGGTCTCGCCGCGCGCCGGGAAGTAGACGCGATCCGGGTTGGAGATCCGGACGACCCGGCTCTCCACCTCGAGCTCGATCGCGTCGGCCATCGTCAGTCGGTTCCGTGCTCGCGCACGCTCAGTCGGTTCCGTGCTGGCGCACGAAGGCGAGGATCTGCTCGGCCAGCTCCGGCCGGCACACGATCAGGTCCGGCAGCAGCACGTCGGGCTGGTTGTAGACCAGCTCGCTGCCGTCGACCCGGCTGGTGAACAGGCCCGCCGACCGCGCGACGGCGACCGGAGCCGCCGAGTCCCACTCGTACTGGCCGCCGGCGTGCACGTAGGCGTCGGTGACGTCGCGGGCGACCGAGATGACCTTCGCGCCGGCTGAGCCCATCGGGACCAGCTCGGCATCGATCTCAGCGGCGAGCGCCTCGACGAACTTCGGCGGCCGGGTCCGCGAGACCGCGATCCGTACTCGGGGAGCGGTCCGGGCCGGCACCACCGGCGGCTGGCCGGTATGGAACGTCTTGCCCATCGCAGGCTGGGCGACCGCGCCTGCGACCAGCGCGCCCTCCTGCCACAGCGCGACGTGCACGGCCCAGTCCTCGCGCGGCGGCTCGGAGTACTCCCGGGTGCCGTCGACGGGGTCGATGATCCAGACCCGCGGTGTCGCCAAGCGATCCAGGACGCCCGACGTACCGCGGTGCTCCTCCTCGGACAGCACAGCATCCTCGGGCTTGTACTGCGCGAACAGCCCCATCAGCAGCTCGTGCGAGGCCAGGTCGCCGGCGTCCTTGAGCGCCTTGCCCTCCAGCCCGCTCGTGCGGACTCCCAGCAGCAGCTGACCGGCCACGGTCGCCGTCCAGGCAGCGAACAGGTGGTCGTTCTCGAGTGCTTCGGCGGGCGGGGTTCCGGGGTTGAAGTCAGTCACGGGGACGACCCTAGCGGGGTCAGCCGACGGTCAGGATCGGCACCTTCGTGCTCTCCACGAGCGGGAACAGCGGGTGGTTCGCCCAGACCGGGGTGGTCAGCACCGTGACGATCGTGCTGAGCAGGGCGGTGCCCTTGCAGGTAGCAAGTCCGGACTCGTCCACGAACGCCGTGCAGACGTCGACGGGGAACACATAGCCCGGCGACATCTGCGGGTGCCCGCTCGCCGGCGCCTCGACATTGCGCGAGGTGACATCGATCTCCTCGCCGGTGGCAGGCGATCCGTCCGAGGCATAGGTGGCACGCACCGCGTAGGTCAGCGTGACCTTGAGCAGCGTCGGCGGCCCGAGGGCCAGGATGCTGCCGATCGGCTTCATCACCACCGACTCGCCGAAGATCGGAGCATCGCCGCTGCTGTCGGCGTACCCGCTGGTGCCGGTGAACACAGCCTGGTACGGCGTCGCCCCTGGCCCGATGGGCGCGTCCAGCCGCGCGGTGCCGGTCGCGTCGAGGGTCACCGGGGGTCCTAAGGGCGTCGGGTCACCGGCGATGACGAAGAGCACGGAGCCGGTCGGAGTCCCGTGCGCCGACCGCACCACAGCGCGCAGCTGGGTGGTGGTCCCGTCTGGTGAGTACGTCTGGTGCAGGTACGTCGTGGTCGGGGTGGCGTCGTCAGCCTGAGCCGGTACGGCGACCAGGCCGAGACCGCCGATCAGCGTCAGCAGCCCGGCCAGGATCCAAGATCTCGCGTGGTGCATGTGCTCCGCCCTTCTCGTGTCTCCGCGTCAGCTCTCAGTGCACGAACGTGACGACCGGCAGGTGGGTCGAATCGAGGCCGGCGAGTGGTTGGGTCGGGGTCGCGATCACCGTCCCGTACGCACCGTCGACCAGGATCGAGACGACAGCAGCGACCAGCCCGGTCCCTCCGCAAGTCGCCAGTCCGTTGGCGTCCGAGACTGCGGTGCACACCGGCAGGCTCAGCTTGTTCTGGAAGACGACGTTCGGCGTCGGCTGCAGCAGGGTGAAGGCGACCTTGTAGCCCGGCACACCCTGCCCGATCGAGTTCACAACGTGCAGGGAGAGGGTCAGGTTCAGCTTGAGCCCGCCGGCGCCCACCGACGCGATCGTCGGATCCGCCACCATGGTGAACTTGTACAGCGGGTGGAAGGTCGAGGTCACCGTGCTGTCGCCCCAGCCTCCGGTGCCGTGGAACGTCGCGGTCACCACGACCGGGTCGTTCGAGGTCAGGACGAAGGTCGTCTGTGCGTCGAGCTCCTGGTCGACCGGCACCGGCTGGCCATCCCCCACGGAGAACGTCACGCTGCCGGTGGGGTCGTCCGACGAGTTGTCGGCCGGGCGGACGTCGGCCGAGGCAGTGACGACCTCGCCGGCGTGGTCGCCTCCGGTGAATGCCAGGTCGAGGGTGGTCGGGCCCGGGGTGTCGGCATGGGCGGGCGCGATCGCCAAGAGCCCACCGAGAGGGAGTAGCAGCGCGACGACCCACGGCGCGATCCGGCGACGACGTACAGCATGCATGGCGGTGGTCCTCTCGGGTCCCTCCCCGATTGCCATGCACGTTACTCCCGCTAGCGGGCGCATCCCAGGCCGCAAACCGGACAACCGCTCAGCGGTTGAACCGCTGCTGGGTCTCCTCGAGGCCGTTGTCGATCAGACACTCGATCGCGTCCGCGGCCGAGTCGATCTGGAACGGCAGCTCCTTGCGCTCGGTGCTGGAGTAGTTGCCGAGCACGAAGTCCGCGGGATCCTGACGACCCGGAGGGCGGCCGATGCCAGCCCGGACCCGGAAGAAGTCGCCGGTGCCGAGCGAGGACCTCATCGACTTCAGCCCGTTGTGGCCGTTGTCGCCGCCGCCGAGCTTGATCCGCAGGGTGCCGAAGTCGATGTCGAGCTCGTCGTGCACCGCGATCACGTGATCCGCCGGTACGCCGTAGAACTTGGCCAGGGTCGAGACCGGCCCGCCGGACTCGTTCATGTAGCCACGGGCACGGCCGAGCACGACCTTGGGAGCAGGAGCACCCGGGGGCGCGAGCCGTCCTTCGAGTACGTCGGCCCGACCTGACTTATGCGCTTTGAGCGAGCCGCCCATCCGCCGGGCCAACTCGTCGACGACGAGGTAGCCGATGTTGTGCCGGGTGCCGGCGTACGTCGGGCCGGGGTTGCCCAGCCCGACGATCAGCCAGGTGTCATTGTCGCTCATCGCAGGTCGCTCATCGCAGGTCGCTCATCGCGGGTGAGCGCCGGACTCACTCGGAGTCGGCGGGAGCCTCAGCAGCCTCGGCCGGAGCCTCGTGCTCGATGCCGGCACCAGCCTCGGCCTCGGCCAGCTCGGCCTCGGCAGCGGCTGCGCTCTGCGCCTGGGTCACGTTGATGATGAGCTGGTCGGCGTCGCTGACCAGCGTCGAGCCGCTCGGCAGGGTCAACTGCGAGGCGAGCACCTGGGTGCCGGCCTCGATGCCCTCGATCGAGTACTCGATCTGCTCGGGGATGTGGGTCGCCTCGGCCTCAAGCGTGATGACGTTGTTCTCGAGCTGGACGAACGCCTCCTTGTTGGCGTCGCCGACCAGGTGCACCGGCACCTCGACGGTGACCTTCTCGCCCTTCTTCACCGCGACGAAGTCGACGTGCTCGAGGAAGCCCTTGATCGGGTCGGACTGGACCTGCTTGGTCAGCGCGAGCTGGACCTTGCCGTCGATGTCGATGTTGAGGACCGCGTTGGCGCCACCGTGCTTGAGCGCCATCAGGGTGTCGTGGCCCGGCAGGGTCACGTGGATCGGGGTGCTGCCGTGGCCGTAGATGACCGCAGGGACCTTGTTGTCGCGGCGGATGCGGCGAGCCGCGCCCTTGCCGAACTCGGTGCGGGCCTCGGCCTTGATCAGATCTTCAGACATGGGTTAGCTCCTCGAACGTGGTGGTCTTCAAGTCGGTGGCTGCCCGGTGCGGGAGGCTCGGAGACACGACATGCACCGCGCGCGACAGGGCACGGTGCATGGATTCACAAACCGACCGCGTCGATCACGGAACATCCCGCTCAGGGGCGCTCCCTCGCCGAGGCAACCTGGAAATACTAGGCCAGTCGCGAGGGATAAGGCCAATCGAGCAAAACGGCGACCCGGCTTTAAAGTGCAGGTCGCGGCCACCGAGTCGGCGAGATTTGCTGCACTTTAAAGCCGGGTCGGCGACTAGGCGTGGCCGTCGAACATGCTCGTGACCGAGCCGTCCTCGAAGACCTCCTTGATCGCGCGGGAGAGGAGGGGAGCGATGGAGAGGCAGGTGAGCTTGTCGAACTCCTTGTCCGCGGGGACCGGGAGGGTGTTGGTGATGACGACCTCGACGGCGGAGGAGTTCTTCAGCCGGTCGACGGCGGGCTCGGAGAGGAGGGCGTGGGTGGCGGCGATGATGACGCCGGCGGCGCCGTCGTTCATCAGAGCCTCGGCGGCCTTCACGATCGTGCCGCCGGTGTCGATGATGTCGTCGGTCAGCACGCACATCTTGCCGGCGATGTCCCCGACGACGCGGTTGGCGACGGTCTCGTTGGGGCGGGTGATGTCGCGGGTCTTGTGGATGAACGCGAGCGGTACGCCGCCCAGGCGCTCGGACCAGCGCTCGGCGACCTTGATCCGGCCAGCGTCCGGGGAGACCACGGCGAGCTGCTGGTCGCCGTACTTGTCCTTGATGTAGTCGGCCAGGATCGGCAGCGCCATCAGGTGGTCGACCGGGCCGTCGAAGAAGCCCTGGAGCTGGTCGGCGTGCAGGTCGACGGTGATGATCCGGTCAGCGCCGGCGGTTTTGAACAGGTCGGCCATCAGCCGGGCCGAGATCGGCTCGCGGCCGCGGTGCTTCTTGTCCTGGCGGCTGTAGCCCCAGAAGGGCATCACCACGGTGATCCGCTTGGCGGACGCGCGCTTGAGCGCGTCGACCATGATCAGGTGCTCCATGATCCATTCGTTGACCGGCGCCGTGTGGCTCTGCAGCACGAACGCGTCGCAGCCGCGCACGGACTCCTCGTAGCGGATGTAGATCTCCGAGTTCGCGAACTCGTACGCCGAGGTGGGGACCAGCTCGGTGTCCAGCCAGGTCGCAACCTCGTCGGCGAGCTGCGGATGCGCCCGGCCACTGAACACCATCAGGTTCTTCTCGGTGGTCTTCTTCATTCCGCTCACGCTGGGCAACTCCTCGCAGGCACCGCCGGACCGTCTCCACCCCGATTCTCACCCACCGGCGCCCGGGCGCGTAACTCCAGGCGCCGACGTGCCAACATCTGGACGAACTATTCGGTGTCCTGGGCTGCTTCTTCGGCCGCTTTGGCCTGGGCTGTCCCGGCTCGCCGCTTCTGCACCCACTCGGCGAAGTGCCGTTGCGGACCGGCGGTGACAGCCAGAGCACCCGGCGGTACGTCGCGCCGAATCACACTGCCGGCCCCGGTCGCGGCGCCGTCGCCGACTTTCACCGGGGCCACGAAGGTGTTGTTGCTAGCCGTCTTCGCATGCGCGCCGATCGTGGTGCGGTGCTTGTTGACCCCGTCGTAGTTGGCGAAGATCGTGCCGGCGCCGATGTTGGCGCCTTCGCCGATCGTCGCGTCGCCGACGTAGGAGAGGTGCGGGACCTTCGCGCCGTCGCCGATCTGGGCGTTCTTGGTCTCCACGAACGCGCCGATCTTGCCGCCTTCACCCAGGTCGGTCCCTGGCCGCAGGTAGGAGAACGGGCCGACGGTCGCGCCGGCGCGGATCACGGCCAGCTCGCCGTGGGTGCGCACCACCCGGGCACCGGCGCCGACCTCGACGTCCTTGAGCGTCGAGTCCGGCCCGATCACCGCATCCTGGTAGACCACCGTCGTTCCGAGGAGCTGGACGCCGGGGAGGATGGTGACGTCGGGAGCGAGTCTCACGTCCACATCGATCCAGGTGCTCGCCGGGTCGATGATCGTCACGCCCTGGCGCATCCACGCCTCGAGGATCCGCCGGTTCATCTCGGCGGCGAGGGCAGCCAGCTGGACCCGGTCGTTCGCGCCCTCGGTCTGCACCACGTCGTCCAACGCGAACGCGCCCACGCCGTGCCCGTCGCCGCGGGCCAGCGCGACGGTATCGGTCAGGTAGTACTCGCCGTTCGCGTTCTGGTTGCCGATGCGCGGGAGGGCGGAGTCCAGGAAGTCTGCGTCGAAGGCGAGGATCCCTGAGTTGATCTCGTTGATCGCGGCCTGCTCGGCGGTGGCGTCCTTCTGCTCGACGATCGCCTCGACTCCCCCGTCGGCGCCGCGGACGATCCGCCCGTAGCCGTGCGGCGTGGCCACCACCCCGGTCAAGATGCTCATCACGGCCGAGGAGGACCGGTGGAACTCGGTGAAGGCGCGCAGGCTGTCTGCTTGCAGGAGCGGCGTGTCGCCGTACGCGACCAGCACCGTCCCGGTCCTGGCCTCGGCCGGCAGGGCGTCCCACGCGATCCGGACGGCGTGGCCGGTCCCCTCCTGGGTCTCCTGCACGGCCAGCACCGCACCGGGAAGCAGGTCGGTGATGTGCGGGCCGACCTGCTCGCGTTGGTTGCCCACGACCGCGACGATCCGGGTCGGCTCCAACGAGACGGCCGCATGCAGGACGTGCCCGATCATGCTGCGCCCGGCGATGGGGTGCAGCACCTTCATCGTCTTGGACTTCATCCGGGTGCCGCCGCCGGCGGCCAGGACGATGATCGTCAGGTCCTCAGGCATGTCTGAACCCTACTCATCGGTGGAACGAGAACAGGTTCTAGAAGGTTGCTCCTAGAGTGACCTCGTGACTGATCCGATGCGCACCGACGGAACCTGCACCGACGACTTCAGCCAGCTCCGCGAGCTGCTCGAGCAGAACCTCGCCGACGGCGCCGATGCCGGCGCCAGCATCGCCGTGGTCCATGACGGCGAGCTCGTCGTCGACCTGTGGGGCGGCGAGGCCCGCCCCGGAGTGCCGTGGACCCGGGACACCATCACGCAGGTCTGGTCGGTGACCAAGACGATGGCCGCGCTCACGCTGCTCACCCAGGTGGAGAAGGGGCTGATCGACCTCGACGCCCCGGTCGCGACGTACTGGCCCGAGTTCGGCGTGCACGGCAAGGACCAGGTCACGGTCAGCCAGCTCCTCGGCCACACCAGCGGCATCCCCGGCTGGACGGAGCCGATCACCGTCGAGGCGATCTGCGATCTGGAGACATCCGAGGCGGTCCTCGCCGACCAGGAGCCCTGGTACGAGCCGGGCTCGGCGCCGGCGTACCAGATCGTCTGCCACGGCCACCTCATCGACGGCGTCGTGCGCGCCGCGACCGGTCGCACCGTCGCCGACATCCTGCACACCGACATCATGGCGCCGCTCGGCGGCGGCTTCCGGCTCGGCGTGCCGGCCGACGAGCTCGATCTGTGCGCCGACTTGGCGAACCCGCCGCCCTCGAACATCGACTTCGCCGCCCTCGGACCGGACCACTTCCTGCTCCGCACGATCGCCAACCCGCTGCTGCTGCCCGAGGACGTGTGCAACACGGCGGCCTGGCGGCAGAGCGCGGTCGGCGGCGCCGGCGGTCACGGCAACGCCCGCGGCATCGCCAGGGCCCAGGCACTGATCTCCCACGGCGGCGAGTACGACGGCGTCAGGCTGCTCTCGCCGGAGACGATCGAGCGCGTCCTCGAGGTCCAGTCCGACGGCATCGACCAGCTCCTGAGCGTGCCGGTCACCTTCGGCATGGGCTACGCATTGCCGATGGCGATGGCGCCGGCGATCCCCGCGGGCCGCGTCTGCTGGTGGACCGGGTACGGCGGCGCGATCGTCGTCAACGACCTCGAGACCCGCACCACCGTCGCGTACGCCGAGAACAAGCTGGCCGACCACATGGTGTCCTCGCCGCGCACCGATGCCTACGTCCGCGCGGCTTTCGCGGGGGTGGGCCGATGACGAGCGTGGCCATCATCGGGGCCGGCTGCTCGGGCATCACCACTGCGAAGCGGCTCAAGGAGTTCGGGGTCGACTACGACCAGTTCGAGCTCTCCGACGACGTCGGCGGCAACTGGTACTTCAAGAACCCGAACGGCCGCAGCGCGGTCTACGAGTCGCTGCACATCGACACCTCGACAGCACGGCTGCAGTTCGAGGACTTCCCGGCGCCGGCCGACTACCCGGACTTCCCGCACCACACCCTGATCCACGACTACTTCCGCGCGTACGTCGACCGTTTCGGCCTGCGCGAGGGCATCGAGTTCAACACCGGCGTCGAGCGGGCGGCACGCACCACCGACGGCTGGGACGTCACACTGAGCACCGGCGAGACCCGGTCCTACACCGACCTGGTGGTCGCGAACGGGCACCACTGGAGCCCGCGCTTCCCCGACTACGAAGGCACCTTCGCCGGCGACCTGATCCACGCCCACGCCTACGTCAACCCGTTCGAGCCGATCGAGATGCGCGGCAAGCGGGTCATCGTCGTCGGGATGGGCAACTCGGCGATGGACATCGCCTCGGAGCTCTCCAACCGTTGGATGGCCGAGAAGCTCTACGTCTCGGCACGTCGCGGCGTCTGGGTACTGCCGAAGTACCGCAACGGCATCGCCGCCGACAAGGTGATGGCTCCGCCCGACGTCCCCCGCGAGGTGGGCCTGGCGGCCGGCCGGGCGCTGATCAAGGAGCTCGTCGGCAGCATGAGCAACTACGGGCTGCCCGAGCCGGACCATGAGCCGTTGTCGGCGCACCCGTCGGTCAGCGCGGACTTCCTGACCCGTGCCGGTTCCGGCGACATCAACATGCTCGCGGCCATCAAAGGCTTCGACGGCCACACCGTGCGCCTCATCGACGGCACCAGCGTCGAGGCGGATGTGGTGATCTGCGCGACCGGCTACGACATGCGGTTCCCGTTCTTCGACGCCGGACCCGACCGAGAGGGCGAGGCTGACCTCCACCCTGACTCCGACCACCAGTACCCGCTGTTCAAGCGGATGATCAAGCCCGGCGTCGACCACCTCTACTACCTCGGCCTGGCCCAGTCGTCGCCGACGATCGTCAACCTCGCCGAGCAGCAATCCAAGCTGCTGGCCAGGCTGCTCACCGGCACCTATGTACTGCCCAGCGTCGAGGAGCAGGTCCGGATCATGCAGGCCGACCAGGCCGAGCACACCGCCCAGTACTACGAGGCGCCGCGGCACACGATCCAGATCGACTTCGCCCGCTACGTCATCGACCTGATGAAGGAGATCGACGCGGGCACAGCCCGGGCCGAGGCTGAGCAGGTCTAGCCCGTCTCCTCGCGCGACCGGGCGCCGGCCGCTCAGCGCCGCTAGCATCCCGGCAACCAACGCCGAGGAGCCGGGCCATGCGTGCTGGGACGTACGCCGCGCCGATCGACGGCGGGGACGCGATGATGCTGCACTTCGAGAGCCCGACCGCGGCGTTCCACACCCTCAAGCTCGCCGTCCTCGACACCGCGCGTCGCGGTCGCCCGGTGAACCTCGCGGAGATCGCCGAGGTCGCACCCCGCTACCTCGGCATCACCGCACGTCTGACGCAGCGCGCCGAGCGCCGCGAGCGTCGCTGGCACTGGGTCGATGATCCGGGGTTCGACCTCACCGAGCACCTCGACGAGCGCACCGTCGACGGCACCGCCGGTCTCGACCTGCTCTGCGGCGAGCTGGCCGGCGCCCATCTCGACCAGAGTCGGCCGCTGTGGACGCTGACCCTGGTGCACGGACTGCCCGAGGGCCGGCAGGCGGTGGTGGCGCGGATCCACCACGCGATCATGGACGGCAGTGCCGCGATGAATGCGTTCACCGCTCTCACCTCGCCCACTGAAGGGACAGCGCCCGAACCGATGGAGCGGACGCTGCCGCCGATCGAGGCACGCGAGCCGCTGCCACGACGGCTGGCCGCAATCGCGGCCCTGACCGTCGACGGCTGGCGGCGGACCCGCGAGTACGGCCCGGACGAGAGCGTCCCGCGTCGGATCCTGCCGCGGACCCGCATCAATCCACGCAGCAACCGGCCGGGACGGGTGTGTGCGAGCGGCTCGGTGCCGTTGGACGAGGTCACCGAGCTGGCCCGTCTCCTCGGTGTCGGGACGATGGGCGCCCTGCACGGCGTCCTGGCCCAAGGCCTGCGCGACTACCTGCTCGCCCACGGCGAGGCCCCGGCACACCCACTGGTCGCCAACTTCGGCGTCGTCGAGGACGTGAACGACCCGCGTTGCGAGGGCACCCGGCTCGCGACCGCCCGGGTCTGGATGCCGGTGGAGATGACCGATCCGCTCGCGCTGGTCCGGCGTACGGCGCGCAGCTGCACGGAGTCGGTGGCACTGCGTCGGCACCGCGGCTTCGAGCTGCAGCTGCGGGCAGCCGAGTTCGCGCGGATCGTGCCGGTGCTGCGCAACCGGTTCGTCAACGTCCCGACCTACACACCTGTGCACCTCCAGACGGCGTACGTCGTGGGGCCCGCTGCGGCCCGCTGGTTCGGCGATGTCGAGGCCGTCGGCTGGACGTCGTTCGCCGTCTCAGTGGCGCCCGCCGATCTCAGCATCACGGCGTACACCTATGCCGGGCGGGTCTGGCTCGGCGTCGTCGTGACCCCAGGCGCGATGCCGGATCCGGGCCTCTACCTGCACCTGACCAAGGATGCTCTGCGCCTGCTGCTGGAGCTGGCCCGGACTGCGTGAGCAAGCAGCCGGACACTCCGAATGCCTATGCTGCAGGGCATGCCTGACCCCTCCCTCGCTACGCGCCTGCTCGATGCCCAGGTCGCCTGGCTGGTCGAGAGGCTGACCGGACCCGGCCTACCGGACGTGATCGCTACCGATGTCGATGCCCTGCTGGCCGCCGGGTCCCGGCTCCCGTTGAGCAGCCTGGTCGGCCCGGCCGAGGTCAAGGACGTCATCGGGCTGCTGCTCGACAAGGTGCCGCCGAGCACTGCTGCCAGCACCTTGGTCACCGCTGCCGCGGACGTGGCGTACGACGGCCCCGGCAAGCGGTTCACCCTCGCCGATGTGATCGACCGGGAGAACGTGGCGAGCCTGGTTGACGAGGTCCTCGCGATGACCGACCTCGCCGAGCGCTTCCTCGACCAGCTCACCGAGAGCCCGCTGGTGGCGACACTCGCGGCCCGGTTCGTCGGTCGGATCGTCGGGGACATGGTGCAGGCCAACCAGGCGATGGCCGACAAGATCCCCGGCCTCGGCTCGCTGGTCTCCTTCGGGACGAGCGCGGCCGGCAAGGTGGTCGGCGCGGCCGGCGACGTACTCGGTGACACTGCCGGCAAGGGCGCGACGTTCGCGGTCAAGCGGCTCAACAAGGTCGTGCTGGACACGTTGAAGGACCCGACGGCACGCGATGCAGCGCTGGAGGTCTTCGACCTCTACGCCGACCAGCCGGTCGTCCGTCTCGACCAGCTCGGCAACCGCGCCGACGTCCAGCGCCTGGCCGGCCTGCTCCAGGACATCGTCATCGCCGGCGCCCCGACCGATCCCGTGCTCTCCCTGATCGACGCGCTCGTCGACGCCTTCTTCACCAGCTACGGCGAGCACCCGGTGACGACGCTGCTCGACGATCTCGCGATCACCCGCAACGACCTGGTCACGCACGCGCAGGCAGTCGTGCCGGGCCTGCTGGCCGCCGCGCACGAGGCCGGCGAGCTCGAGGCGCTGATCCGGCCGCGGCTGGAGCCGTTCTTCGCCTCGCCGGCGGTCGCCGCGATCCTGGAGGGCTGAGCGCGGCTACTACAGGTGGGTCAGGCCGAGCTCGGTCTCCCACCGCAGCTTGGCGGGCCGCTCCGCCGGGTCGTCCAGAGCGAACCAGCCGGCCCCCGAGATCTCCAGCCGCGCCATCCGGTCAGAGGGCGCGACCGGTGGCGCCGAGGACGCCACCGTGGCCCGGAAGAGGCTGTCGAAGTGCGGGCGGCCGTCCTGCTGGTAGCGCGCAACCAGGATCAGATCGTCGACGTGCTCGACGCCGGTCTCCTCGACGAGCTCGCGCAGGACCGCGTCCTCGGCGCTCTCGTGCGTGCTCTGGAAACCGCCCGGGAAGCCCCAGGTCCCGACGAAGCGCTGCCGGACCAGGAGCACCCGACCGTCAGCGTCCGAGACAGCCACGATCGCGCCCATCGTGAACTTGGGTCGGAAGTACCACAGAATCTTCCGCAACACTCGCACGTGCTCGCTCCTCCGGTCCGGCTAGGACACGAACCTAGCCGGTTGCGCGATCGGGTCGCGGCGGGCGGCCGGATCCACGGGCGCGGCGAGGTGCAGCACCCCCGGGGCCGAGCGCCGTACGGCGGTGGCGTAGAGCCGGTCATGGTCGTCGAGGACGCTGCTCCACCCCATCGGCACCGAGGTCGTCGCGTTGTGCCGCCGGATCGACTCGAGCAGCCCACGGTCGGTGGCGAGTCGGGCCAGGCAGCGGGCCAGATCGGCGTCGTCGCGGGCCAGCAGGCCCTCGGTGCCGTCGGTGACGAACTCGGTCACGCCGCTCGCCGCCATGCCGAGGACCGGTACCCCGGCGCAGCGGGCCTCCAGCGCCGCGATCCCGAACGACTCCAGGGTTGCCGGGGCGACGAAGACGTCGGCGCGGGCGAGCAGCCGACGGATGCCGGAGCGGTCCCGGGCGCCTGGCAGCCGGACCCGATCGGCCAGGCCGTGGGCGTGGACTGCGGCGGCGACCTTGGCCCGTTGCGCACCGTCGCCGACCAGCGTCGCCCGCCACGCCAGGTCCGGTACGGCGGCAGTGAGCTCGGCCAGCGCCTCGACCAGCACCAGCGGGCGCTTGCGGGCAGCGAGTCGTCCCACCGAGAGGATCTCGAAGGCATCGGACGGCTCGTGCGCGACGACCCACCGGCCCGGGTCGATGCCGTTGTGCAACACGTGCACAGGCTCGCCAGCGGGCAGTGCCGGCCGGAGTCGCTCTGCGGCAACGTCGCTGACAGCGGTGAAGGTGGTGCGCGAGGTCGGGATGCCGGTCGCGGCCAGGCCCGCCCGGATCAGCCGGGGCAGTCGGGGCAGCAGCGAGTGCAGGCTGGCCAGGACCGGCGTACCGGCGGTGTTGCGAAGGACCGCCCAGGTGAACGGCGATCCGACGGAGAGGTGCGCGTGGATGACGTCGGGCGCGAAGCCCGCGATCACCGGGCCCAGCGAGACCGCGATGCCGGTGCCGGTGATCGAGCTGCGCATGCGCGCGACCTCGACGCCGGCCCGCTCCGCCGGGGCGTCATCGGCGACCGGTGTCTGCTGCTCGCCGGTCAGCACCAGCACCTCGTGGCCGGCAGCGACCTGCCGCGCAGCCAGGTCCGCGACGTGCAGCTCGATGCCGCCGAGTCTTGGCAGGAAGGTGTCGGTGACGTGCAGGATCCTCACGATGCTGCCCCGGTCGTCACCAGCTCGACGTGAGCGATCACCGGCGCCTCGATGTGTCCAGCACCACGCCGGTGCCGGCGCAGCCACCCCAGCGCGATGGTGCCGCCGATCGGGATCTCGATCGCGAACATCAGCGTCCGGTAGAGCAGCACCCCGGCAGCCGCGACGACCGGGTCCATGCCGAAGAAGTGCAGCGCGGCGACGGTGCCCAGCTCGGCCACGCCGGAGGCGCCGGGGGTGATCGGTGCCAGGCTGATCAACCGCTCGATCGCGAAGGCGATCAGCACGTAGCCGACCGGGACCTCCGCTCCGACAGCAGCCAGGCAGGCCAGCAGCAGGGCAGCCTGCAGACCGAGGTAGAGCAAGACACCGACGGTCATCCGACGCCAGCCGTCGCGGACGACGACGACCAGCTCGCGGCGGCTGCTGAGCAGCCAGCCGGTGCAGACCAACGGATCGCTACCGGGCCGCACCCGCGCCAGGAGCGCATCGAGCCGACGGCCGACGCCGGCCGCGGCGGACTCGCAGCGGAAGGTCGCCGCCGCGGCGCCGCCGGCGACCAGGACGAAGGCGCTCGCACCGAGGATGACCGGAGCCAGCCCCGAGGGCAGCGGCACGCCCAGCACCGCGGCGAGCGCGAGTACGCCGAGCCCGGCGACGAACTTGCCGACCGCGTTCCACAGGTTGGTGGCCACCGTGAAGGACGCAAACGCCTCGGGCCGGAAACCCCAGCTCCGGGTCATCGCGTAGCCCAGCCCCATCCCGGCGGGCCCGCCGACGGGCAGCACGTTGGAGACCGCCGAGCCGGAGAGGTTGAGGATCAGCGCCTGCCGGACGCCGAGGCCGGGCAACGCCGCCGTCAGCACCGGGACGTGCACCAGGAGGCCGAGGAACCAGAGCACGACGAGCGCACCGATCACCGGCAGCGGGACCGCCCCCAGACAGGTCCCGATCGCCGGCCAGGACGCCCCGACGAAGCGCGGCAGGGCCGCGATCATCAGGCAGCCCAGGACGGTTGCAGCAGTCGATCCGACGACCGGCCACCAGCGCCTGCCGTCCTTGCTCTCCTCCATCGGACCGTCCTCCCTGACGATGGGGACCCTCCCCTGCCTCCATGACCATCATGCGGATGGGACCTGACGGCGGGCTGACTGGCGGACGACGGGCAGGTAGCCGGCTCAGCCGCAGCCGCGGCGCTTCCGGGCACCCTGACCGGGCATGCTGGGCGGGTGCCGTTCACCCTGGTCGCGCTCCACGCCCACCCCGACGACGAGTCCCTGCTGATGGGAGGCACCATCGCGCGTGCCGTCGCCGAAGGGCACCGCGTGGTCCTGGTCACGGCGACCGACGGGGGCGCCGGCCTTGCCTCGGCTGCCGAGGGCCCCGAGGAGCTGGGACGCCGCCGGCTCGCCGAACTGGAGCGGGCCGCTGCCGTGCTCGGAGCGGCCCGCGTCGTCCATCTCGGCTTCCCCGACGGCGCGCTCGCGTCGGTGCCGACGGCCATCAGCACCGCAGCGCTGCTCGCCGTCGTCGAGGCGGAGAGCGCCGACGTGCTCACCGGCTACGACCCCGCCGGCGGCTACGGCCATCGCGACCATGTAGCTGTGCATCGGATCGCCCGCGCCGCAGCTGCGCAGGCGCCCGGGCTGGCGCTCCTCGAGGCCACCGTCGATCGAGGGCTGCTGCTGCCGACCGTGCGGGTCGTGCATGCCGTGCCAGGGGCGCCCCCGATCGATCTCGACCGGATGGCCGGCTCCTACCTGCCTCGCGACGAGATCACCCACCGCGTCGACGTCCGAGGGTTCGTCGGGACCAAGGTGCGGGCCCTGGCCGAGCACGGGAGCCAGCAGACCGGGGGCGGTGGCTTCCGCACCGTCACACTGCTGCGCCGGCTCCCCAGACCGGTGGCGAGGCTCGCGCTGGGACGGGAGTGGTTCCGGGAGGTGGGTCGGGCGCCGCTGCCGGCGAAGCTCGACGACGTGTTCGCGTCCTGCCGCTGAGCTGCAGCACAACAAGGCGCGAGCACGCGACCAGGGTAGGCAGCCGAACCCGACTACCAGTGGAACACGAGGCGTCGCGCGTACGGCAGCGAGACCTCCGCCGGGACAGGTGGATCCGGGGCCGCCGGCGGGAGCGGTGGCGGCGAGACCCCGACGAGGAGCACCAGCGGGGCCAGCACGAGCAGCCCGGTCGGGGGGATGCCGGTGCCGGAGTCGTTGGAGACGAAGGCGAGCACCCAGCAGACCACGATCGCCCGCAGTCCGACGCCGAGGAAGGGGACGCGCGAGATTGCCGGCGCGAGCGGACGGACCCACGGGCCGGGGCGGCGTACGACGACCGCGGCCAGCGCGAGCAGTACCGGCACGCACAGGGTCAGCCAGCTCGACGTGAGCATCGTCCAGTTCTCGGTCCAGATCTTCACCAGGCTCTTGCCGTTCTCGCCGCGCACGAGCTGGTCGACGAAGTCGCCGAGGTGGGTGCGGTACGCCGTCGGCCCGAGGTAGTCGAACAGCGCGAAGCCTCCGACCAGGCCGATCGTCGTCGCGATCATCGCCGCGGCCCGGCGCCAGGTGACCCGCTCGCCGCCGGCTCGCAGCGCCAGGTAGCCGAAAGCAGGGACCAGCCCGATCGGCCCGCCGCCGTCCGCGCCCCACGAGGCCGATCCGTCGATGACGATCGTGGCCAGCCCGATGAACACCACCGCGACGACCGCCGTACGCCGCTGGCCCAAGGCGATCATCCGACCGGCGAGGACGGTCGCGATCACCAGGGAGCAGGTCGCAAAGACCGCGAAGTCCACGTTGCCCTGGCCGTAGTAGCGGCCGCCGTACACCGGCTGCAGGCCCATCAGGGAGATGAACTGCAAGCGCGACCCGTGCACCACGTCCTGCGCCATCGTGAACGCCGTCACGGTTGCGAGGAACGTCGCCGGACCGGCCGGGAACAGCCGCCACGGACCCCGCAGCGCCACCAGCGCCAGCGTCGCAGCGATGCTCAGGATCGTGCCGGTCAGGGCGAGCTCGGGATGGCCGGCGCGCCACCACGGCACCAGTCCGGCCAGCAGCACCGCGACTGGGGTGGCCGCGACGAGCGCCGCAATCGAGGCCAGGAACGTGCGCAGGACCGGCGGGAGGCCTTCGGGAGCCGTGCGGTCGGGCCGGCGCCGCCGTTCGATGCCCCACCACCCCAGGCCGATCGCGATCGCGGCTGCGGTGCCACCGAGGAAGAGGATGAAGAATCGCGGGACGAACGGGTACTCGACGTCGAGCGCGGTGACGAGCTCCTTGACTCGGCGGATCGGCTCGGGGGCAAGGAACATCGGCCGCACCATCGGCGGGCGGCCCTGCCCCAGCAGCGGGTCGTCCGTGCCGGTCCGGTCGACTAGCAGCGCCGTCAGGTCGGCCGTCTGGATGACTCCGGGCTGGCGGGTCGACAACGAGGTCAGCTGGCCGTGCGGGACCCCGGGACCGGCGATGATGACCGGACGGAACGCCGGGGTGGCGCCGTCATCGGCCATCCCGCTGACCACGACCGTCGCGTTGGCTGGGAGCCGGTCCACGATCGACCCGAGAGCGGCGTCATCGAGGCCAGGCAACGCGATCAACGTGACCGGGCAGGCGGACAGGTCGACCTCTGCCGGGTCGGCCACGTAGTGGGAGATCACCCCGGCGCGATCGGCGGCCCCGAACGCCGCGTCCAGGCCCGCAGCCGCGACGCACTGACCCGACTTCTCGAGCAGGGACGCCGGGGTGCCGAGATCCTGGCGGGTCGGGTCGTCGAGGCCCGCCCTACGCCAGCCCCGCCACTGCGGCAGTCGAGCCGACCCATCGCCGTTGAGGTGCACCGAGAGTCCCGTGCAGCGCCCCGGACCGATGTCGGTCGGAGTACCGGCGGCCAGGATCACCCACGACTGCACCGAGCAGCTGCGACCGGAGGGACTGCGCGTCGCCTGGGCGCCGACCGCTCCACGCCGCGCCAGGCTCCACAGCACAGGCGTCGCCGTGGGCGTCACCTGGCTCCAACTCAGGGACGGCATCGCCACGATGACAAGGGGCCCGCGCTGGACGATCGGACGCACCCGCGGGTGCGAGAGCCAGGCCGCGATCACCAGGGAGGCGGCGACGAACAGCACCCCGGCAAGAGCCAGGAGCGCCAGCCACCGTCGCACGCTCACCCCATCACGCTAGACACCGGCCCCATACGGGGTCGACGTAGGGCCGCCCGGTACCCCTCCCGGGTCTGACTACCCGGCCCCCGGCGCGCCGTTGCGATGCCACAGGTAGTAGCCCCCGATCCGGTCCTGCGGGGTGTAGCGCGCCCCGAGGATCTGGTCGGCATCGGTCGCGTCGACGCCCCAAGTCGCGATGCTGGTGCCGGAGACGACGACCCAGGTTGGCGCTGATCGCGAGGCGAGCACCGTGTCGAATGCACGCAGTTGAGGATCGCGCACCCGGACCGGCAGGCTCCACAGCTCGGCGTACGGGCTGGACAGGCCGGCGTCCCAGACGATGTCGGGGTGGCCGAACGCGACGACAGCCGTGTCGCCGGGCCGGCTGTGGGCGCGGAGGTACGCGCCGACCCGGGCCCCGGTGCTCACACTGCCCGCAGTCGCCGCGGTCACCACCGCGACCACGGCGACGCCGGCGGCCGCAACGGCCACCAGCCCGGTGGTCAGCCGCAGCGACGGAGGGCGCTGCGCTGCGGCGACAGCGAGCACCACCATCCCCGGCACGCAGACCATCAGGTAGTGCAGCCAGAAGCTCCCGCCTCCGAGGATCGAGACGACCTCCCAGACGAGCATCGCCGCGGCCACCCAGCGCAGATCGACGGGGGTGTTCGGGCCCGATCGCTGCGCCGCGCTCGGCAGCCCGCGGGACCGGTACGCCGCGACGGCGATCACGACCGGCGCCAGCGACAGCGCAGCGGAGGTGATCAGGCTGACCATCCGCGCTGAGTTCGTGACGGTCGCCGACTGGCTGATGATCGTCGCCGCCTGGAACCTGAAGGTGACCACGGCGGACCACAGGCCGACCGGGCTGGTGCCGAGCAGCCAGCCGGTCCCGACGATGACCACCCCGCTGGCGAGCGCGCCGACAGCGAACCCGCGGGCGACCTCCAGGGTGCGGCGGCGGTTCCCGGCGGCGTACTGGCCGACGCCGAGGACCAGCGCCGCGACGAAGACGTCGATCGCATTCTGCTTGACCATCGCCGCGCCGACGGCGGCTGCGCCGGCACCGCAGGACCATCCGAGCACGCGGGTGCTGCCGGGCACCGTGAACGCCCGGACCAGCGCCACCATCCCGCACAGGACGAGCGGCACCGAGAGCAGCTCGCCGTCGACGTACGTGGTGCCGAACATCGGCGTCGTCAGGAAGATCCCGGCGATGACGACAGGCAGCGCGGCCGTGACTCCGGCCCGCAGCCGCACCCACGGGACAGTCGCCACCCGGACGAGGGCCGCAGCGAGGACCACCGAGGCCACCACGGCGAGCATGCCGATGACCCGCAGCGCGGCAGTACCGCCGAGGAAGACGGCGACTGCGTGGATCGCGATCAGTAGCGGCGGCCGGTCGACCCAGTAGTTCCCGTACAGCGAGGACCCATGACCCCACTGCGAGGCGATCAGCAGGTAGCCGCCCTCGTCAGGGCTGGCGGGACCGGCGATGAACGGCGCCCAGCCCGCCACGGCGAGGACCGCCACGATGCCGACGATGCCACCCAGGCCGAGTCGGCGCCGGTGCGGCGTCGACCTCGTCGATGGCCGTCCGGGGACGACCGGACGCAGGTCGGTGGCAGTCATACCCGGCATCGTGCCGAGCACTTCCTGACACGGGGCTGAACTGCCCAGCAGGCCCGAGCCGACCCGTCAGCATCAGGCGATGACCGCGTCCAGCGCCTTCTTCAGCGCGCTCGGCTGACTGGGGCGCCGCGGCGCCTTCTTCCGTGCCTCGATCATGTCGGCGCCGATCTGCTGGAGGGCATTGCGGCCCAGGCCCTCACGGACCTTAGGGAACCACTCCTGCTCCTCTTCCTCGATGTGATGCGTGACGTTCTCGATCAGGACAGTCGTCTTGGCGACGAAGCGCTCGTCGTCCGGCTGCATTGCTGCGAGCTCGACCACCAGGACGTCGGCGACGTGGTGCTCCTCGTAGGACTCCAGTACATCGGCCTCGAGCGCCGGGAGCAGTTCGCGGATGCGCGGGTACATCACCTCGTTCTCGATATAGGTGTGCACCGTCAGCAGCTCGATGATCCGCTCGACTAGATGGCCCTTGGCTTTGGTGGCGTTCGCGCCGGCGCCCTGGAACTCACGGAACAGCTTGCGGATCTGCTGGTGGTCTTCCTTGAGCAGGACGATCGCGTCGGTGGACATGGTGCCTCCTGGTTCGGATAGGTGTCGGGTTGGGCGAGGTGGGTCAGTGGCGCTGAGTGCCGGGGTCGACGGCGACGATCTTCACCACGGCCCCGCAGCCGCGCTCGGCGCGGTATTCGTTCATGACCAGGCCGGCAGGCAGCTCGCGCGCGAGCGCCGCGATCTGGTCGACCGAGCCGAGCTGGAGCAGGGCGACGCCTTCGAGCTCGAGCCGGTCGGCGATCACGGCCAGGCACTGGCGCGCGACGGCAAGGCCGTCGCTGCCGCCGTTGATCGCGTCGAGCGGATCCGACGGGAACTGCCCGGTCTGCGACCGCGGCACCCACGGCGGGTCCGCGATGATCAGCGGGAACCGCTCGTCGGGTCGGCAACCATCCACGACCCGCGCGTTGCGCACGTCGATCCGGTCGACCATGCCGGCGCTGCGGGCATTGGCCCGGATGAACGAGCACGCCGCCGGGCTCGAGTCGACCGAGACGAGGTCGCGTTCGGTGCCGTGCACGGCCAGCATCCCGATCTGTCCGGCGCCGGCGCACAGTTCGAGCACAGGCCCCTCGGGCACGACCTCGGTCAACTGCCGGGCCCACCGGCCCTGCACGGCGGTCCACGGCCGCGGCTCGAGCACCCGGTCGTCAAAGGAGATCCGGAGTGGGCCGTACTGGGTGATGCGGACCCCTCGTCGTGCCCGAACGACGACTGCTTGCTGGGTTGTCATGGCACCGGAGTACCCACGCGGGATGGGTTCAAGCGCCCGTACGGCTCAGCGGATCGACGCACTCCGCCACCCGGTCAGGAGCCGTTCACCGAGCCGGGTCAGCAGCATCACCAGCGTGGGCGATCCGTGCGCCAGAGCATCGGTCGGACTGGTCAACAGCGGGACGGGGGTCGGAGCTGCCGGGCTCAGCGTCTGGCGGAGGGTCGTCATCGTGCACCTCGTTTCTCCAGCCTCCGATGCCCCGACGCGGACGATGCATGCGCCCGCTCGCCTTCTGGTCCCCATCCCTGGGCCTCATCCCTGGTCCTCATACCTGGGCCTCATACCTGGGAGACGACGGGGTACCACGGGCTCGAGGAGGTAGGACGAGATGAGCCAGCGCAGCGGATGCCGGATCGAGGCGGGGCCGACCGGAGGGGTCCTGGCACGCAGGACCAGCCAGGAGTCCGACGAGTTCGTCGACCGCCTGCTCGACCATGTCGCGTTCGCGCTCGGCCGCTACCCCGCGGACTCGTTGCGCTGGGCGACCAGCGGCACCAGCCTGATCGTCGAAGCCGCCTGCGTGCTCTCCTGCGCGGACGCGTTCCCCGAGGGCCGCCTCGGCGCCGAACTGGTCGCCGAGATCGAGAACGCCGGCGCCTGGCTCGACGCCCGGTCGTCCGCCTGAGAGGTCAGTCCGGCAGCTTCCGCGTCTCGACCAGGATGTCGGCGACCTTGCGCAGCTTGAGGTTGTTGTCCTGGGAGTAGCGGACCAGCACCGCGAACGCCTGGTCGGCGTTCAACTCGAACCGCTCCATCAGGATGCCCTGCGCCTGGCCGACGCGCTTGCGTGCGTCGACGGCCTCCCACAGATTGCTGATCTTGCGGGCCGAGGCGAGCGCGACCGCGGCGTGCCGAGCGAGGATGTGCGCCACTGCCTGGTCGTCGGTATCGAAGGCGCCGGGGCGCAGCGAGTACAGGTTCAGTGTCCCGACGACGGTCTCCGAGGTGTACATCCGGACGCTGAGCAGGCTGCGGATCCCGGCCTCGGAGACCAATGCGGCCCACGCGGGCCAGCGCGCGTCGGTGTGGGTGTCGGAGACGATGACGCTCAGCCGGTCCTCCATCACCGAGACGTCAGGGCCCTCGCCGGCCTCCATCTGGATCGCATCGACCTTGGCCACGACCGGATCGGTCGCAGCGGCCGTCTCGACCCGGCGGTTGCCGTGCACGAAGATCACCCCGGCGTGGTCGGCGCCGATCGCGCGCAGAGCGAAGTCGAGGACCATGTCCACGGTCTCCTCGACCGAGGCCTCGTCGTGCAGGGCGATCGCGAGCCGGGCGAACTCTTCAGCGGCCTCGCCGTGGCGTGAGCTCACCACGGCACGCCTGCGCTGTCCGCGTGAACCGCGGAGAGAACTGTGCTCCGGCCGGACCAAGGAACGACAAGGGGGTTCATCGATGCTCTTTCGCCCGGGTCCTGGTGGCCTGCTGCAAGACCGGCGACCCGGACGATTTGTATCGCTGCGGCGCTCGCACATGCAAATCGCCGAACCGCTGGTCCACGTCCTGATCACAACGGCTCCGGTGCGGCGCCGGTGCGGGGCCGGGTGTAGTCGGCAACGCGCGGGGTACGGGACCTGGACTGAGGAGACCAGGAGGTCGCCATGACTATGCAGGTCGAGCGCGTCGAGGCAGCACCGGATTCGCCGCTGGAACTGGACAAGCGCTCCTGGTGGAGCGTCGCCAAGCGCTCCTGGCGCGGGTTCTCCGAGCACGAGTGCACGGATCTTGCGGCCGGCCTGACCTACTACGCGGTGCTGGCGCTGTTCCCGGCGCTGGTGGCACTGGTCTCGCTGCTCGGCGTGTTCGGGCAGGGCCAGAAGACCATCGACTCCCTGCTGCAGATCGTCGGGCAGCTCGGGCCCGCGTCCGCCGAAGATTCGCTGCGCCCGACGCTCGAGAGGCTGAGCACCACGCCGGGAGCCGGGGTAGCTCTGGTGATCGGTATCGCCGGCGCGCTCTGGTCCGCCTCCGGGTACGTCGGCGCCTTCGGCCGTGCGCTGAACCGGATCTACGAGGTCCGTGAAGGCCGGCCGTTCTGGAAGCTGCGACCGTTGCAGCTGGTGATCACCCTGGCCAGCGTCATCGCCGTGGCCCTGACGCTGGTCGCGTTGGTGGTGACCGGCCCGGTCGCCGACGCGGTGGGCAGCACGATCGGGCTCGGCTCGACCGCGGTGACCGTCTGGGACATCGCCAAGTGGCCGGTGATGCTGGTGATCGTGATCGGCGTGGTGGCCCTGCTCTACTACGCGACGCCGAACGTCGAGCAGCCGCGGTTCCGCTGGATCAGCCCGGGCGCACTGCTCGCCGTGACGACGTGGATCGTCGCATCGGCGGCGTTCGGGGTCTACGTCGCCCGGTTCTCCAGCTATGACAAGACCTACGGCTCGCTGGCTGGAGCGATCGTCTTCCTGCTGTGGCTGTGGCTGACCAATGTCGCGCTGCTGCTCGGCGCCCAGATCGACGCCGAGCTGGAGCGCGAGCGCGAGGCCGCGACGGCAGGCTGAGACAGCACAGGGCTGGGCGCCCGGGTTGCCCCGGATGCCCAGCCCTTGCGGCGTACGACTGCTCAGTGAACCTTGGCGTTGACGTTCGGTGCACTGGCGAAGTTGAAGCCGTTGTCGATCCCGAACGCCTCGATGTGCAGCGACCCGGCCGTCAGGTGCTTGATCGTCGGCGTGTGCCAGACGCCGGCTGCGTTGACGTGCATGTCGGCCGGCTCCGCCTTCGTCTTGTCGAGGGTCTTCTTGATCGTGGAGAAGCCCTTGAGCCACTTCTTGTGGCGGAAGTCGTAGGCGTACCAGGTGCCGTGCCGCTTCTCGATGACCATCGACAGGACCTCTTCGATGCCGGTCTGGCCATCGATGGCGGTGCCGCGGATCTGCCGCCACGAGGCGACCTTGGACGGCTTGGCAGGCTTGGTGATCCGCACCGTCGGCGGCGTGACGTCGTTCTTGACGGTCAACGTCGGCAGGCTGACGTGGGTGGTGTTGCCGGCCTGGTCAGTCAGGTTGACGATCGGCGTGTAGGTGCCGGTGTGCTTGTAGGTCACGATGTAGTCGCCGGTCGCCCAGACCGTCGCAGGATCTCCGTCACCCGGGGTCACCGTGCGGGTGATCTGCGCGCTCGCGGTCACGTTGTCTGACAAGCCGGTCTGGTGGAGCGTGAACTGCGCGACTCCGTCGCCACTGAAC
Source organism: Marmoricola sp. (assembly GCA_035695505.1). Lineage (GTDB taxonomy): Bacteria > Actinomycetota > Actinomycetes > Propionibacteriales > Nocardioidaceae > Marmoricola. The sequence goes on from DASRRQ010000022.1 coordinate 30,887, forward strand.
GGGTCGACGCCGTCCGGGATCGTCCGGTAGCCGACGCGGCGATTCTCGGTGTAGGCGCCGGTCGGGCCGGAGCGGTCCAGGGTGATCGCGGTGAAGGCGGTTACCGCAGGAGACGTACTCGTCCCGCCCGAGGTCTTGGTGGTCACCGCGACCCAGTACTGGAGGTTGTCGGCGAGCGCAGACGTGGTGATCGTTGCCGTCGTCGACGACGTGTCTTGGTTTCCAAAGCCGCCCGAGGAGGGGATGCCGCTCGCCTGGTCTGCAATCACCACGTGGTACCCCGTTACTCCAGGGTCCGGGTTGGCGTCCCAGGTCGCGGTGATTTTCCAGGTGTGGTCCGGACCCTGCGCCTGAGTGACGACGAGGTTGGTGACGGCCGCATCCGGGTCGGCGTTGGCCGGCGCAAGAGCACCGAGCCCCAGAGCAGTCGCCAGAGCGGCGACCAAAGTGGCCAGGGGCAGGAAGTGCCGAGATTTCACGGTGAGCTCCGTAGGTCGGGTGCAGGCAGTTTTCGGTATCGAGCGTTCTCGATTGCGCTCGCACTATGACACGGCTGTGGGAGCCTCGGAGGGGATTTGGACGTACCGCTCGGACGGCCGCAGGAGTCACTTGAGCAGGCTGACACCACGGGAGATCGCGAGCACCGAGAGCAGCAGGGCCGAGATGGACTCCGCACCCATCAGCAGCTTGATCCGCGGGGAGAGCGGCATCGTGTCGGTCGGGCTGAACGCCGAGGAGTTCGTCACCGAGACGTACAGGTAGTCGATGAAGCCTGGCGTCCAGCCCGACTTGGCTGAGGACAGCGCGGCCACCTCGTCGATCGCGTCCTGATCCTCGTCCTGAGGGAACCGGAAGTCGGCAGGCGGAAGGTCTCCATGGTCAGCCTGGGTACGACGTACCGGGCCGCCTCGATCCAGCTCCCAGAAGGTGAGCGCGAAGATGATGATGTTCGTGACCCACACCTGGCCTGCGGCCAGCAGCAGCTTCTTGCCCTCGGTGGTCTCGCCATTCACCATCTCCCGGACCAATAGCACCAGAGCCGCGATATTGGCGACCGCGATCAGCAGCACCAGGCCGATGCTCAGGCTGCGAAGCAGCCTGTTCTCCTTGGTCATGTGATGCGGGTTGGCGATCACCAGCGGCACGAAGAGGACGACCTCCAGCGCGACGACGGCGATGCGGGAACCTATGACGAGGGTCTGCGGGAGCAGCAGATAGAGGGCCAGCGCCACCAGGACGGCGATCGCGGCTGGCCAGCGATGCTCGCCCGGACGGTCATCGGGGGGTGGGGGCCGAGCTGTCACGACGCCTCCTCCACGGGCCGCCCTCACGGCCGGCTGGACCTGCACCCCCAGTTCCCTGCGGCCGTGAGCGCAAACTTGCCCGGCTGCGCGCGTTTCGACCGCACCCACCGGGGTACAACGTCGACGCGGCGGCTGCACCGGGGCGCACGACACGCTCGACGCCCCGGGCCGCCGACCACAGATCCGCAGACCGCGGCAGCTGCCCGGTCGGGCAGGGTCACGCTGGGGCAGGCTGCTTCCGGGCGAGGTCGATCAGCTGCTCGAGAGACCGCTCGAGCAGCTCCAGGAAGCGCGCGGGGTCAGGCACCGCGGACGGCGTCGCCACCGCGCCGATCCACATCCGGCCGACAAAGCTGTGCACCGAGATGCTGAGGGCGGCCGGCGGCACCGGGACGGCGCTGGAGATCCAGCCCACGGCGGCAACGTCGTGGAACCACCGAGGCTCGGCCGGGTCGGCGATGAACGCCGTATGAAGGTGTACCGGGGTGAGCGGAGCCAGGTTGCCGAACCACCGTTGCAGGATCGGGATGGGCCACGCGAACTCCACGGAGGCGTACTGCAGCTCCATGCCCCGGTGACGGCGCAGCGCCAGCGCGTCCTGGCAGCTCTCCGCAGTGATGCGGGCCAGCTCCAACGGGTCATCGATCTCGATCGGCATCCAGACCCGGGCCGTCGCCACCAGGTTGCCGTCGCAACGGAGGTCGCGCTTGTTCTCGACGATGCCGAAGTTCGCAATCATCCGGTGCTCGGGCAGGGCGTCCTTCTCCATCAGGTACAGCCGCAACGCCTGAGCGATGGTGGCGTGCAGAGACCCCATGACGTTGGCGCCCATCAGGCCGGCAAGCTCCTGGAAATCGGTCAACGGGATCGACGTACCGGACCAGCTGCGTTCGGGTTGACTCACCTTGGGGTTCATCAGAGTGCGGCGCAGCCAGCTGCGCGGGATGGACTCGCCGGGCCCGTACTCCTTGGTTCGAGCCCTCTGCTTCCGCACCAGGCGAGCGACGTTGACGACCCGGGCCGGCAACGCGGGGCGGGTGCCGGGGGCCGGGGCCGATCTCTCGGCGATCACCGGAGGTGTGCCGGATGCGTCGCTGGTCAGAGCGCGGAACAGGTTCGACGCGGCCAGGCCGTCCATCATGGAGTGGTGGATCCGGGCCAGCACTGCCTGACGCCCGTCCGGCAGACCGTGCACGAGGCTGATCTTCCACAACGGCCGGGAGCGGTCGAGCTGGGCACCGCTGAGCTCGCCGACGAGAGCCTCAAATCCGTCAGCGCCGCTGACGGTCCGCTCCTCGACGTGGTGACGGATGTCGAACGCGTCGTCGTCGACCCAGTGCCATTTCCGCGACCGCTTCTCGGCCCGTTGGGTCAGGCGCGGCGTGACTGCGAGGTACGGCGGAGCGATCGCGACGATCTCGGCGAGGCTCACCGGCCGCCCGCGCGCAGTCGTGTCCAGATGCCACCCGTTGATGTAGTGGAACGCGAGGTTCGGACCCTCGAACTTGAGCATGAACGCATCGCCCGGCTCCATCGGCGTCGCGCGTGGCTCGCTCATGCGTCTGGATCCGTACTGGTGGACGTCGCCGCGACCAGGAAGGGGTACGCGGCCAACGTGGCAGTCGCAGGCAGATCCCGGGATCGAAACATGCCGACAACGTAGCGGCGGCGCGGAGCGCACCAGATCGATCGCTGCCGTCGCGCCCAGTTGGACTAGACCGACATTGCGTTACTGCGCGGTCGCAAGACCCGACGTGCACCTTTGCTCCCCGGGCAGGAGTCGAACCTGCGTCGCTAGTCCTGATTCAAAGTCAGGCGGGCCCTACCGGCAGACCAACCGGGGAAAGTACCGACAAGGCTATCGGTGCGCAGGTCCGCCGGCAGGGCCCGCCCACGGGGCGGCGCAGAATCCTGGCCGGCAGACCA
>DASRRQ010000023.1:0-7408 GCA_035695505.1 Marmoricola sp.
CGATCGCTGGGGTCCCGGTCCCGACCCCTGACTGGGGCGGGACCGGGACGGGGTCCCGATCCAGGGGGGCGGGCCGGAACGGATCTCAGCACGGACGGCGTTCTCCCAAACGCCTGCCGGTCCCGGGGATGCACGCCGATGACGTCTCACCGTGCTCGTGGCAGCGGCGGCGGTCGGTCAGGACGGGCCTGGGGGTTCCCGGAACGAGGAGCTGAAGCCGAGAATCTCCTCGTGCTCCACCTTGGCCCTCACGCGCCGGGTGCGGAACCTGTCAAAAGCTGCGGTGCACGAACCTGCAGCCTCAGTCGAGGTCGAGGAACGCTTCGAGGCCGACGGTCAGGCCGGGCGCCGCGCCGATCCGCCGCAGTCCGAGCAGGACGCCGGGGATGAACGAGATCCGGTCCAGGGAGTCGTGGCGGATTGTCAGCGTCTCCCCCGGGCCGCCCAACACGACCTCCTGGTGAGCGACCAGGCCGCGGATCCGCAGGCTATGGACGTGGATATCCTCGACGTCGGCTCCGCGAGCCCCGTCCAAGCCGGTCGAAGTAGCGTCCGGGGGCGCAGGCAGGCCTGCGTCGCGCCGGGCCTGCGCGATCAGGCGCGCCGTACGGCCAGCGGTGCCTGAGGGCGCGTCCGCCTTGTCGGGGTGGTGCAGCTCGACGATCTCGACGGACTCGAAGTAGCGGGCCGCCTGGGCCGAGAAGCGCATCATCAAGATGGCGCCGATCGAGAAGTTCGGGGCGATCAAGACCCCGGAGCCGGGGCTGTCGCCGAGTTGGGTGCGCAGCGTCGCGAGCCGGTCGTCGTCGAAGCCGGTAGTGCCGACCACGGCGTGGATGCCGTGCTCGATGCAGAACGCGAGGTTCGCCATCACGGCGTCGGGGTGGGTGAAGTCGACGATCGCCTCGGCGCCGGCCGCGAGCAGGTCCTCGAGGGAGTCGCCGACGTCCAGGCGGGCGACCAGGTCCAGGTCGACAGCCGCCTCGACCCCCGCACAGACCTCGCGCCCGACCTTGCCCTGGGCGCCGAGGACGCCGACCTTCATCGCAGTCACCGGAGTAGCGTACCGGGGCAGGTTCTGCCCTTCATCCACGGTTCATAAGGTATATTCCTTAATACGTCGCACATAAGGACGGAGACTGTCATGACTCTGGCGATCCTGACCGTGGACCAACGCGGCAGCCAGCGCGGCCCGGATCTGGTGCCGGACGTGCTCGAGGCGCTCAACGCCACCGGGCCGGGCGTGCCCGCGCGCGCCTTCGAGCGCACGGCCGGTGACGAGGTCCAAGGCGTGCTCGATTCCGGGACCGCGGTCGTCGGGCGGATCGCGCTGCTGCTCCGATCCGGTTCCTGGAACATCGGCCTCGGGATCGGTGCCGTCGAGCTGCCGCTGCCGGACTCGACGCGGGCCGGTCGAGGCGAGGCCTTCGTACTTGCCCGCCAGGCCGTCAACCGTGCCAAGCAGCAGCCAAGCAGGCTCGCCGTCGCCGGTGCCGGTGCGATCGCCGATGTCGGGGGGCCGGCGTACCGTGCGGAGCAGATCGAGACAGTCGGCTGGCTGTGGGCCGGCGTACTGACACGGCGCAGCGTCCGGGGCTGGGAGGTAGCCGACTTGTACGCGCGAGGACTGACCCCTGCTGAGACGGCGCACTCCCTCGGGATCAGCCAGTCAGCGGTGTCCCAGCGGGCTCAGGCTGCCGGGCTCACCGAGGCCGATCGAGCGGCCCGGCTGCTGGCCGCCATGATCGACGAGGCCCTCACCGAGGCTGTCCGATGACGATCGCCGCCCTGCTGCTGGCTCTGGCCGGCACGCTGCCGGGGTGGTTCCTCAGCGACCGCGACCGGGCCCATCTGCTCGGTTCGGTGCTGGGTGCCGCCGTGCTGGTCGGCCTCGGCGGCTGGACGCTCTACGACCCGTCGTACGCGGCCCATGACGATGCGCTCCGCGGGACCCTGACGATCCTGACCGCTATGCTCGCGGCGTTCGGGGGCGGCCCGGTCACCGCGGCCGTGCTGCACCGCGTCGACAACGGCGGCCCCGTCGAGCAGGCCGGCGACGTCCTGCGCGGCGGTGCCTGGATCGGTGCGATGGAGCGGATCGCGATCTTCGCGACCCTGGTCGCCGGCTGGCCCGAAGGCCTCGCGATCGTGCTCGCCATGAAAGGCCTCGGCCGCTACCCCGAGCTCAAGCAGCCCGGTGCCGCCGAGCGCTTCATCATCGGCTCCTTCACCAGCGTGCTCTGGGCGATCGCCTGCGCGGCCGTGCTGTACGGCCTGCTCAACTCCTGAACCCACCCAAGGACACAACGCCGATTCAACGAGTTGTCAGGCGGGTCCAACGACTGCGAGCGTCTCGGGGCGCTTGAACAGGTCGCTGGCGAGCTGGTGGACGTCGTCGAGGGTGACGTCATCGAGACGCCCCAGCACCTCGTCGAGCGAGAGCAGGCGCTCCTGGAAGAGCTCCACCTCACCGAGCCGGGTCATCCGGGAGCCGGTGTCCTCGAGGCTCAGCACCATCCCGCCGCGCATCTGACCACGGCCGCGCTCGAGCTCCTCGGCGCTCAGCCCGGACTCGATCATCCGAGTCAGCTCGCTGCGGACGACGTCGAGGACCTCTGCTGACTTGCTGGGCAGAGAGCCGACCGCGACGCCGACCATGCCGGCATCGGAGTAGCTGGTCGCGAACGAGTAGACCGAGTACGCCAGGCCGCGACGCTCGCGGACCTCCTGGAATAGCCGCGACGACGAGCCGCCGCCGAAGGCCGCGTTCAGGACGCCGAGGGCGTAGCGGCGCGGGTCCGAGCGGGTCATGCCGCGCATGCCGAGGACCAGGTTGACCTGCTCGAACGGCCGGGTCGTGTGCTCCTCGCCGGGCCGGGTCGTACGCGGCTTGTCGGCCAGCCGCGGCGGCAGCGGACGTGCGTCGAGGTCGGCGAGGAAGTGGTTGCGCGAGAATGCCTTGCGGACCAGCCGTACGACGTCCTTGTGCACCACGTTGCCGGCCACCGCGACCGTCATCGCCGGAGCGGTGTACCGGGTCTTGTAGTACCGGTTGATCTGCGAGCGGTTCAGCGCCCGGATCGACTCTGCGGTGCCCGCGATCGGCCGCGCCAGCGACGTACCGCTCCAGGCCTTGGCCGCGAACAGGTTGTGCACCACGTCGTCGGGATCGTCGTCATGCATGGCGATCTCGTCGAGGATCACCTCGCGCTCGGCCTCGACGTCCTCCGGCGTGATCAGCGACGCCGTCAGCATGTCGCCGAGAACGTCGACCGCCATCGGCAGGTCGGCGTCGAGCACCCGCGCGTGGTAGCACGTGTACTCGCGCGCCGTGTAGGCGTTGAATTCGCCGCCTACGGCGTCCAGCGCGGAGGAGATGTCCATCGCCGACCGCGTCGGAGTGCCCTTGAACAGCAGGTGCTCAAGGAAGTGCGAGGCACCGTTCAGCGCCGGCGTCTCATCCCGGGAACCGACGCTGACGAAGACCCCGATGGCCGCGGAGCGGACACCGGGGACGTGCTCGGTCACGACCCGCAGCCCTCCCGGAAGGACAGTCCGTTGGACGCCTTCGATGAGGGTGCGGGTCGTGCCGGGCTTCTGCTCAGCTGCGAGCGTCACTTTGCTTAGATGTCCGCCGTGACGGACTCAGCCGCGTCGTCGTCACTGCTCTCGGCCGCGTCGTCACCCTCGATGTAGGGGATGAGCGACAGCTTGCCGCGGTCGTCGATCTCGCCGATCTCGACCTGGATCTTCTGGCCGACCGAGACGACGTCCTCGACGTTGTCGACGCGCTTGCCGCCGGCGAGGCCACGGAGCTTGCTGATGTGCAGCAGGCCGTCCTTGCCGGGCATCAGCGAGACGAACGCACCGAAGTTCGTGGTCTTCACGACGGTACCGAGGTACCGCTCGCCGACCTCCGGCATCGTCGGGTTCGCGATCTGGTTGACGGCCTGGCGAGCAGCCTCGGCAGCCTCGCCGTTGGTCGCACCGATGTAGATCGTGCCGTCGTCCTCGATCGAGATGTTGGCGCCGGTGTCGTCCTGGATCTGGTTGATGACCTTGCCCTTGGGCCCGATCACCTCGCCGATCTTGTCGATCGGGATCTTCACGGTGATGATCCGCGGAGCGTGGATCGACATCTCCTCGGGGCCGTCGATGGCCTCCGCCATCACCTCGAGGATGGCCAGGCGGGCGTCGCGGGCCTGGGTCAGCGCGGCAGCCAGCACGTCGGCCGGGATGCCGTCGAGCTTGGTGTCGAGCTGCAGGGCCGTGACGAACTGCTTGGTGCCGGCGACCTTGAAGTCCATGTCACCGAACGCGTCCTCGGCGCCGAGGATGTCGGTCAGCGCGACATACTCGGTCTTGCCATCGACGGTGTCGGAGATCAGACCCATCGCGATACCGGCGACCGGAGCCTTCAGCGGCACTCCGGCCTGCAGCAACGACAGCGTCGAGGCGCAGACCGAGCCCATCGAGGTGGAGCCGTTGGAGCCCATCGCCTCGGAGAGCTGGCGGATCGCGTACGGGAACTCCTCGCGCGACGGCAGCACCGGCAGGAGCGCGCGACGGGCGAGCGCACCGTGACCGGTCTCGCGACGCTTCGGCGAACCGACGCGGCCGGTCTCACCGGTGGAGAACGGCGGGAAGATGTACTTGTGCATGTACCGGCGGTGCTTCTCCGGGGAGAGGCCGTCCAGCTGCTGCTCGAGCTTGAGCATGTCCAGCGTGGTGACACCCAGGATCTGGGTCTCTCCGCGCTCGAACAGCGCCGAACCGTGCACCCGCGGGATGACCTCGACCTCGGCCGAGAGCGACCGGATGTCGGTCAGGCCACGGCCGTCGATGCGGATCTTGTCGCGCAGCACCCGCTGGCGGACGAGGGCCTTGTTCAGCGAGCGGAACGCCGCGCCGATCTCCTTCTCGCGACCCTCGAATTGCGCACCGAGCGCGCTCAGCACGTCAGCCTTGATGTCGTCGAGCTTGTCCTCGCGCTCAGCCTTGCCGGCGATGGTCAGCGCCGCAGCGGTGGCCTCGGAGGCGTGCGCGGTAACGGCGTCGTAGACGTCGTCTTCGTAGTCCAGGAAGATCGGGAACTCCTGGACGGGCTTCGCGGCCTGCTTGGCCAGCTCGACCTGGGCCTCGCACAGCTGCTTGATGAACGGCTTGGCCGCTTCCAGACCGCTGGCAACGACCTCCTCGGTCGGCGCGGTGGCGCCGTTCGAGACGAGCTCGATGGTGCCCTCAGGCGCCTCGGCCTCGACCATCATGATCGCGACGTCACCGGTGTCGGTGACCCGACCGGCGACGACCATGTCGAACGTGGCCTTCTCGGTCTGGCTGTACGACGGGAACGCGACCCACTGGCCCTCGATGAGAGCAACCCGGGTGGCGCCGACCGGGCCGGTGAACGGCAGACCGGAGATCTGGGTCGACGCGGACGCGGCGTTGATCGCCAGCACGTCGTACGGAGCGTCAGGGTTCAGCGCCATCACGGTGATGACGACCTGGACCTCGTTGCGCAGGCCCTTCTTGAACGTCGGGCGCAGCGGGCGGTCGATCAGGCGGCACGCGAGGATCGCGTCCTCGCCCGGGCGGCCTTCGCTGCGGAAGAACGAGCCGGGGATCCGGCCTGCGGCGTACATCCGCTCCTCGACGTCGATCGTGAGGGGGAAGAAGTCGAAGTGGTCCTTGGGCTGCTTGCCGGCGGTGGTCGCCGAGAGCAGCATCGTGTCCTCGTCGAGGTAGGCGGTGACGGCGCCAGCCGCCTGCCGGGCCAGGAGGCCGGTCTCGAACTTGATGGTGCGGGTGCCGAACTTGCCGTTATCCAGAACGGTCTCGACGGCGGAAATGACGGGTCCCTCGTTCAAGGGTTTCCCTTTCTCTTCGCGGAGCGTTCCGCGAGCCCATGATTAGCCCGCAAGGGCTACGAGTGAGGCACTGCCTGCGATCTCACCGCTGCGCTGTCGCGCTGCGCTCTCTCAAGCTGTGAGGGTAGGTGGCCGATCTTCGATCGAGGCCCGCGGAGCTCTCGCTCCGAAGGCCACTACCGAGGACCGAGCCGGCGTTTCGCGGGCCGCTCCTGTGAATGGTTTGTATTCAATTGTGTAGCAGCAGAAGTAAAGCAACACGGCGGTCCACCGAGAAGGCGAACCGCCGTGTGAGGCTCATCGACGCAGGCCGAGGCGCTGCACGATCGAGCGGTAGCGCTCGATGTCGGTCTTCTCGAGGTAGTTGAGAAGGCGGCGGCGCTGGCCCACGAGGAGCAGCAGACCACGACGGCTGTGGTGGTCGTGCTTGTGGGTCTTGAGGTGCTCGGTGAGGTGCGAGATGCGGTGCGAGAGCAGCGCGACCTGGACCTCGGGGGAACCGGTGTCACCGTCAACGGTGGCGTACTCGGCGATGATCTTCTTCTTGGTCTCTGCGTCGGTACCGATGGACACGCGGACTCCCTTCGATGTTTGCTGCGCGGCGCGCCGGGGCTTGTCCCTCCGGGCACTTGGATCCGCGGCCGTTCTACGGCAACGACCAAGGCTATCAGCGGCTCGTTCAAGCGTGAAATCGCCGATCGCGGACCATAGCCGTCGGTCGGCCGCGCGTGCGACCATCCACAGATGAGCCCGACGTCGAACGGCCCCGGCTTCACCGGCACCAGGACCGGTGTCTGCAACCTGTGCGAGGCGATCTGCGGGATCACGCTGACCATCTCCGAGGACCGCGTCACCAGTATCCGGGGGAACGACGACGACCCGCTCTCCCGCGGGCACATCTGCCCCAAAGGCGTCGCGCTCGCCGATATCTACGCCGACCCGGATCGGCTCCGGCGCCCGATCCGGCGTACCGGCACCGGCGCTGAAGCGACCTGGGCCGAGATCAGCTGGGACGAGGCACTCGACACGGTCGCGGAGAACCTCGCGGCCGCGATCAATCTCCACGGCCGCGACGCGCTGGGCATCTACCTGGGCAATCCGAGCGCGCACTCACTCGGGGCGATGACTCACGGGATCGGCCTGATCAAGGCGTTCCGCACCCGCAACAAGTTCTCCGCCTCCTCGGTCGACCAGATCCCGCATATGTACGTCGGGATGCTGATGTTCGGCCATCAGCTGCTGCTCCCGGTCCCCGATATCGACCGGACGAGCTACTTCCTGGTGCTCGGCGCCAACCCGATGGCCTCCAACGGCTCGCTGATGACGGTGCCCGACTTCCCGAACCGGGTCCGCGAGCTCAAGGCGCGCGGCGGCGCGATGGTCGTCCTCGACCCGCGCCGCACCGAGACCGCCAAGGTCGCGACCGAGCACCACTTCGTCCGTCCGGGCAGCGACGCAGTGGTGCTACTGGCGATGATCCGGACGCTCTTCGAGGAGGGCCTCGCCACGCCCCCGGTGTACCTCGACAACGTCGACGCCGT
>DASRRQ010000024.1:0-7658 GCA_035695505.1 Marmoricola sp.
TCGCCAACGGCGACCTGACGCAGAAGATCTACGTCGACGCCCGCGGCGAGATCCTCGAGCTGAAGAACACCATCAACACGATGGTCGACCAGCTGTCCGCGTTCGCCGACGAGGTGACCCGCGTCGCGCGCGAGGTCGGCACCGACGGCATCCTCGGCGGGCAGGCCCAGGTCCGTGGCGTCGGCGGCACCTGGAAGGACCTGACCGACAACGTCAACGGCATGGCGTCCAACCTCACCGGTCAGGTCCGCTCGATCGCCGAGGTGTCGACGGCGGTCGCGCGTGGTGACCTGAGCCGCAAGATCACCGTCGAGGCCAAGGGCGAGGTCGCGACCCTCGCGGACACGATCAACACGATGGTCGACACGCTGCGGGCCTTCGCCGACGAGGTCACCCGGGTGGCCCGCGAGGTCGGCACCGAGGGCCAGCTGGGCGGCCAGGCCCAGGTGCCCGGTGTTGCCGGCACCTGGAAGGACCTGACCGACAACGTCAACTCGATGGCGTCCAACCTGACCAGCCAGGTGCGCTCGATCGCGAACGTCACCACGGCGGTCGCCAACGGCGACCTGACGCAGAAGATCTACGTCGACGCCCGCGGCGAGATCCTCGAGCTGAAGAACACCATCAACACGATGGTCGACCAGCTGTCGTCCTTCGCCGCCGAGGTCACCCGCGTTGCCCGCGAGGTCGGCACCGAGGGCAAGCTCGGCGGTCAGGCCGAGGTCGAAGGCGTCTCCGGCACCTGGAAGAAGCTCACCGAGAACGTCAACCAGCTGGCCAGCACCCTGACCAACCAGCTGCGCGCGATCGCGGAGGTCTCCACGGCCGTCACCCGCGGTGACCTCACCCGCCAGATCGCTGTCGACGCCAGCGGCGAGGTCGCCGAGCTCACGGACAACATCAACCAGATGATCGCGAACCTGCGCGAGACGACGCGGGCGAACCGGGAGCAGGACTGGCTCAAGACCAACCTGGCCCGGATCACCGGTCTCGTGCAGGGCCGCCGCGACATGGCCGACGTGACCGACGTGATCATGCGCGAGCTGACTCCGTCGGTGGACGCCCAGCACGGCGCCTTCTTCCTCGCGGCCGGCGTCGATGCCGAGGCCGGGCTGCGACTGGTCGGGACCTACGGCTACCGGCCGCGCACCGACCTGCCCTCGTCGTTCGCCGTCGGGGAGGGGCTCGTCGGACAGGCCGCCAAGGAGCGTCGCCGGATCCTCATCCAGCACGCACCGGCGGACTACGTGCGGGTTGCCTCCGGGCTCGGGGAGGCGGCGCCGGCCAGCATCGTCGTCCTGCCCGTCCCGTTCGAGGACCGGGTGCTCGGCGTCATCGAGCTCGGCTCGTTCACGCCGTTCACCGAGGTGCACCTCGACTTCCTCGACCAGCTGATGGAGCTCGTCGGCGTCTCGCTCAACGCGATCCTGGCCAGCTCGCGGACGGAGGAGCTGCTGGGGGAGTCGCAGCGCCTGGCGGCGGAGCTGCAGGACAAGCAGGCCGAGCTGCAGTCGCAGCAGGAGGCGCTCGAGGAGCGCGCCGAGCAGCTCTCGCTGTCCAGCCGCTACAAGTCCGAGTTCCTCGCGAACATGAGCCACGAGCTGCGCACCCCGCTGAACAGCCTGCTGATCCTGGCTCGCCTGCTGGCGGAGAACACCGACGGCAACCTGACCGGAAAGCAGGTCGAGTTCGCCCGCACCATCCACAGCTCAGGCACCGACCTGCTCCAGCTGATCAACGACATCCTCGACCTGTCCAAGGTCGAGGCCGGGAAGATGGACGTGCACGTCGGCGAGGTCTCGCTCACCCACATCGTGGAGTACGTCGAGGCGACGTTCCGTCCGCTCACGACCGAGCGATCGCTGGGCTTCGAGCTGTCGGTCTCACCCGAGCTGCCGCCCAAGATCCGCACCGACGAGCACCGGCTCCAGCAGATCCTGCGCAACCTGGTGTCCAACGCGGTGAAGTTCACCGAGGAGGGCGAGGTGCGCCTCGTGGTCGAGCCTGCGACCCCGGCTCAGCTGTCGCGGGCCCGGCTCGACGGCCACCGCATCCCGGTGCTGGCCTTCTCGGTCGTGGACACCGGCATCGGCATCGCCGAGGACAAGCTGCGGGTCATCTTCGACGCCTTCCAGCAGGCCGATGGGACGACCAGCCGGCGTTACGGCGGCACCGGGCTCGGTCTCTCGATCAGCCGCGAGATCGCCCATCTGCTCGGCGGCGAGATCCAGGCCGGCAGCCGGGTGGACGAGGGCAGCACGTTCACGCTGCTCCTTCCCGTCGACGCGTTCACCGCCGGCGTCGTACCCGTCCAGGGCGGCACCCCGCTCGACGAGCTGACCCCTCGCCCGTCGCGCGAGGTGGCGCTGCTCGACGACGAGGCGTTCGCCGCGAAGAAGGTGCTCATCGTCGACGACGACGTCCGCAACGTGTTCGCCCTCACCAGCGTGCTCGAACGGCGCGGGATGTCGGTGGTCTACGCGGAGAACGGCCGCGAGGGCATCGCCGCGCTGGAGCAGAACGCCGACGTCGACCTGGTGCTGATGGACGTGATGATGCCCGAGATGGACGGCTACGCCACCACCGAGGCGATCCGCGCGATGCCGAAGTACGAACGGCTGCCGATCATCGCGCTGACCGCCAAGGCGATGCAGGGTGACCGGGAGAAGAGCCTGGCCGCCGGCGCCTCGGACTACGTGACCAAGCCGGTCGACATCGACCAGCTGCTCTCGACCGTGCGCCTCTGGCTCTCCCAGGAGGTCTGACCGCTCCGTGACGATGAACAACGCGCCGTACGCCGATGACCGGCGGGAGCCCGCCCGGATCCTGCTCGTCGACGACCGACCCGACAACCTGCTCGCGCTCGAGGCGATCCTGGGCTCCCTGGGCCAGACACTGGTCCGTGCGGCATCGGGGGAGGAGGCGCTCAAGGCCCTGCTCGCCGACGACTACGCCGTGATCCTGCTCGACGTGCAGATGCCGGGGATGGACGGCTTCGAGACTGCGGCCCACATCAAGCGCCGGGAGCGGACCCGCGACATCCCGATCATCTTCCTGACCGCCATCAACCGCGAGCCGCAGCACGCGTTCCGCGGCTACTCGACCGGCGCGGTCGACTACCTCGCCAAGCCCTTCGACCCCTGGGTGCTGCGCGCCAAGGTCGCGGTGTTCGTCGACCTGCACCGCAAGAACCGCCAGCTGCGCCGACAGGCCGAGCTGCTCGCCGAACGGGTGTCCGGCCTCGCCGATCCCGACGTCGTCGAGGACGTCGCCGCCCACGTGACGACGGTCGAGGAGGCGGTCGGCCGCGAGGACCTGGCCGGGATCACCGCCGCGGTGAAGGCGCTGCGGCAGCGGGTCGACGCCCTGCGGACGCCGGAGTAGGCGCGGGCTATCGAGGCTCCCCCTCCGTTGTGCTGCTGAGCCGCCACTTATGTCGGCTCAGGCCGGCGACCGGACCTACCGACACACAGTCCACCCTCTTTCGGCGGTCAAACGGTCTCCGGACGCCGACACTGTGTGTTCTTCGGTCCGGTCAGCACCCGAAGCCGCGGAAAGCCGCGATCGGACGCCGGCCGGGCTCCCTCGTCCAGGCGCCGTTGACCTAGCCGCGCCCCGAAAGTCCCACATCCGCCTGCCCCCCGCGACACGCCGACCCGCGTGACCGGTGTGACCTGTGGTGCAGGCGGGGCGTACGGGTAGCCTCGCGGCATGGCCACCCGTACGCCCACCCGCCCCCGCGCCGCCTCCTCACGCGCGAGCGCGAAGTCGGCGTCCAGGTCCCGTCGACCCAGCTCGTCCCGTCGCCCCGCCAAGGGCCGGTCGAGCCGTCCCGCCGCGCGCAAGCAGGTCCGCACCGGGCCGCCGTGGCCGTTGCGGGCCGTGCGCGGCCTCTGGCTCGGCATCGCCCACGTGGTCGGCGGCCTGGCCCGCCGGGTGGGAAGCAGCGCTCGCGAGCTCGACCCCGCGCACCGCCGCGACGGCGTAGGCCTGCTGCTGATCGGCGTGGCCATCCTCGTCGCCGCTGCCGAGTGGTGGGACCTGCAGGGCCCGGTCGGCGGCGTCGTCCAGGCGATCGTCTCGGGTACGACGGGCCGGGTCGGCCTGGTGCTCCCGCTCGTCCTGCTCGGCCTGGGCGTGCGGATCCTGCGCCACCCGCAGGACGCCGAGGCCGGTGGCCGGATCGGCATCGGCCTCGCTGCGATCGCTCTCGCGGTCCTCGGGCTCGTCCACATCGCGCGCGGCCTGCCGGACCCCAGCAAGCACGACGAGCTGCGCGAGGCCGGCGGCTACCTCGGCTACCTGGTGAGCTCGCCGCTGGTGTCGGCGGTGTCGACGTACGTCGCCGTACCACTGCTCGTCCTGCTGCTGCTGTTCGGCTTGCTCGTCGTCACCAAGACGCCGCTGCACGCGCTTCCCGAGCGGGCCAAGGCTGTGCTCGCCTGGCTGATGCACCGCCCCGAGGAGGAGGCCACCGAGCCGGCAACCGCCGAGGAGCTGCTCGTGGCCGACGGCGAGCTCGAGCCGCTCAAGCGCCGGCGGCCGCGGCGCCGGCAGGGGTCGATGACCGACGACGGCGACGGCACCCAGAACCCCTACGACGACTCGGTCATCCACCGGGCCCACGATGAAACGAACGCCGCCGACTCCGCGACCACTGCGGTAGCCGAGGCCGAGAAGTCTCCGCCCACGCACTCGCCGATGCCGGTCCGGGTCGAGCAGCTGCTGCTGTCCGGGGATGTGACCTACTCGCTCCCGCCCGCCGACACGCTGCGCGAGGGCTCGCCGCACAAGGCCCGGTCCAAGGCCAGCGACGCCGTCGTCGAGGCCCTCACGCAGGTCCTCGAGCAGTTCGAGATCGACGCGCAGGTGACCGGTTACACCCGCGGCCCGACGGTGACGCGCTACGAGGTGGAGCTCGGCAACGCGGTCAAGGTCGAGCGAGTCACAGCGCTGTCGAAGAACATTGCGTACGCCGTGGCGAGCGCCGACGTGCGGATCCTCTCGCCCATCCCCGGCAAGTCGGCGATCGGCATCGAGATCCCCAACGTGGACAAGGAGGTGGTCAGCCTCGGCGACGTCATGCGCTCGGCCGCCGCGCGCAACGACCACCACCCCATGCTCGTCGGGCTGGGCAAGGACGTCGAAGGCGGCTTCGTCACCGCCAACCTCGCGAAGATGCCGCACCTGCTCGTGGCCGGCGCGACCGGCAGCGGCAAGTCGAGCTTCGTCAACTCGATGATCACGTCGCTGCTGCTTCGCTCAACTCCCGACGAGGTCCGCATGGTGCTCATCGACCCCAAGCGGGTCGAGCTCAACCACTACGAGGGCGTGCCGCACCTCATCACGCCGATCATCACCTCGCCGAAGAAGGCGGCCGAGGCGCTGCAGTGGGTCGTGCGCGAGATGGACCTGCGCTACGACGACCTGGCCACCTTCGGGTTCCGTCACGTCGACGACTTCAACAAGGCGGTCAAGTCCGGCAAGGTCACCCCGCCGCCCGGCAGCGAGCGCGTGCTGTCGCCGTACCCCTATCTGCTGGTCGTGGTCGACGAGCTGGCCGACCTGATGATGATCGCGCCGCGCGACGTCGAGGACTCGATCGTGCGCATCACCCAGCTGGCGCGCGCCGCTGGCATCCACCTGGTGCTGGCCACCCAGCGCCCGTCGGTCGACGTGGTCACCGGCCTCATCAAGGCCAACGTGCCGTCCCGCCTCGCGTTCGCGACCTCGAGCCTCACCGACAGCCGCGTGATCCTCGACCAGCCCGGCGCCGAGAAGCTCGTCGGCCAGGGCGACGCCCTGTTCCTGCCGATGGGCGCTAGCAAGCCGATGCGGATGCAGGGCGCCTGGGTCACCGAGCCCGAGGTGATGGCCGTCGTCGAGCACTGCAAGAGCCAGCTGCAGCCGACGTACCGCGAGGACGTCACCGCACCACAGAGCGCCCGGCGCGAGATCGACGAGGAGGTCGGCGACGACCTCGACCTCCTCTGTCAGGCTGCGGAGCTCGTCGTGACCACCCAGTTCGGATCCACGTCGATGCTGCAGCGCAAGCTGCGGGTGGGGTTCGCGAAGGCCGGCCGGCTGATGGACCTGATGGAGAGCCGGGGCATCGTAGGCCCCTCCGAAGGCTCCAAGGCCCGCGATGTGCTGGTGACCTCCGACGAGCTGGACGGAGTGCTGTTCACCCTTCGGGGTGAATGATCACTACGGGTGCATCCTCGGCTGGCCGACCGTGACTGCCGTCCCTAGACTGGCAGTCACTACGGGAGGAGAGCACGTGTCCATCGGCAAGGCCCTCGCGGACGCGCGGGAGGCGGCCGGGCTCTCCGTCGACGAGGTCGCACACGCGACCCGGATCCGGCGCACCCTGGTTCTGGGCATCGAGAACGACGACTTCTCCGCCTGCGGCGGCGACTTCTACGCGCGCGGGCACGTCCGCACCATCGCCACCAAGGTCGGGCTGGACCCGGCGCCACTGCTGGCGGAGTTCGACCGCGAGCGGCCCGAGGCCGCGCCGCCTCGCGCGAGCGACGTCTTCGAGGCCGAGACCGCCGCGCGCCCGGAGCGCCGCGGACCCAACTGGAGCGCAGCCATGGTCGCGGCGCTGGTGCTGGTCGTGGCGTTCGGCATCTACCACGCGTTCACAGGCAGCGGAGGCGGCGACAACAGGTTCCGTACCTTGCCGAGCACGCTGGCGCCGGGCCCGAGCAGCGCGGCGCCCTCCGGGTCACCCAGCCCGAGCGGGAACTCAGGAGGTGGCAGCGCGGTCGCGCAGGCCCCCCGCACCAAGGTCGTCGTGGCTGTGCGGGCCGACGAGCGCAGCTGGGTGCAGGTCAACACCGGCACCGGCCAGCAGCTCTTCCAGGGACTCCTGCAAGGCGGCGAGACGAGGACCTTCACCGACCGCCGCGAGATCAAGCTGGTGGTCGGCAACGCGGGCGGGGTGAACCTGACGGTCAACGGGACCGACATCGGGCCGCCCGGGCGTCGCGGCCAGGTGGCGCGAGTGCAGTTCACGCCCCAGGACCCGACCGGCGGCTGACCGCACCGCCGTTAGGCTGCCCGCATGGCCTCCACTCCTGGCCGGCGCGTTGCGCTGGTCACCCTCGGCTGCGGCCGCAACGAGGTCGACTCCGAGGAGCTCGCCGGCCGCCTGGCCGCCGACGGCTGGGAGCTGGTGGCCGATGCCGGTGACGCCGACGTTGCCGTCGTCAACACCTGCGGCTTCGTCGACGCCGCGAAGAAGGACTCGATCGACACGCTGCTGGCGGCCGCCGACCTCAAGGGTTCGGGCCGCACCCAGGCCGTCGTCGCCGTGGGCTGCCTGGCCGAGCGCTACGGCGAGCAGCTGGCCGCGTCCCTGCCCGAGGCCGACGCCGTGCTGGGCTTCGACGACTACGCCGACATCTCGGCGCGCCTGCAGTCGGTGCTCGCGGGGGAGCAGCATCTCGCGCACGCCCCGCGCGACCGGCGCACGTTGCTGCCGATCGCGCCGGTGGACCGGCGTGCCGAAACGGAGGAGTGGCACGGCCCACCTTCAGGTCCGGTGCGCTTCCGCCTCGACAAGGGGCCGGCCGCCGCGCTGAAGCTCGCCAGCGGCTGTGACCGGCGGTGCACGTTCTGCGCGATCCCCGCCTTCCGCGGCTCGTTCGTGT
>DASRRQ010000025.1:0-66702 GCA_035695505.1 Marmoricola sp.
GCTGATCGCGCAGATCCCGGTCTCGACCCGGACCGAGGACACCGCGGGACATGTCGGCAACCAGGTCAGCTCGATGACGGTGAACATGGCCACCGACGTCGACGATCCGGCGGAGCGGATCCGCACGATCTACGAGAGCTCGCAGGGCGCCAAGGAGATGGCCAAGGCGCTCAGCGCACGCCAGATCATGCAGCTGCCTGATATCACTCCGCCAGGGCTGCTGACGCTGGCCTCGCGCGCCTACACGATGAGCGGGCTGTCCAACTCGCTCGCGCCGATCAACCTGGTCGTCTCCAATGTTCCCGGGCCCAGCTTCCCGCTCTATATGGCCACCGCCCCGCTGCGCTCGCTGCTGCCGATCGGTCCGCTGGTCCTCGACGTCGCCCTCAACATCACGGTCTTCAGCTATCTGGACTGGATCGACTTCGGCTTCGTCACCACCCCCGAGGTCGCGCCCGACATCGATGCGCTGGCCGACGCGATCAAGCAGGCGCTGGTCGAGCTCGAGGACGCTGTCGGGATCGCACGTTGAACCCCGAGGCAGGGCCGGTCGGCACGGCCGGCGTACCGGGTGTCCCGCACGGGCGCACCGCATCCCGGTTGGAGTGGCGGTTCCTGCCGAAGGAGGTCCGTGCGCTGGTCGAGGACGAGCTCGGCGGCGCCGTGGTCGAGGCCAGATCGCAGACCGCCGGCTTCACCCCCGGGTTCGCCTCGGTCCTCACGGCCGCGAACGGCAACCGGTCGTTCGTGAAGGCTGCGAACAAGACTGCTCAGCCCGAGATCGCAGCGTCCTACGCCGAGGAGGCGCGCAAGCTCGCCTTGCTTCCTGACGAGGCACCCTCCCCCGAGCTGGAGTGGTTCAGCCGTGACGAGACGTGGGTCGTCCTCGGATTCGAGGCCGTCGACGCCAAGCCTCCGCGTCGGCCGTGGCGGCTGCCGTCGTTGCACCGTGCGCTGGACCTTGCCGAGCAGATCGTCGAGGCGACCGAGGTCGTCGACTCGGAGCTCGGACTGCAGCCGCTGTACGTCGACCTCCCGCCGCTGGTCGCCGGCTGGGCCCAGGCACCGGCCGACTGGCCGCATCGTGCCGAGGCTGCCGCCCTCGCTGCCGGCCTCCCCAGCGTCCAGGACGGCGGCCGGTTCGTCCATGCCGATCTGCGTGACGACAACATCCTGTTCGCCTCCGACGGCCGCACCTTGGCCTGCGACTGGAACTGGCCGGCGCTCGGGCCCCGCTGGCATGATTCCGTCGACCTGTTGATCGCCGCCCACGGCGACGGGGTCGAGGTGGAGAAGGTGCTCGCCGCCCGCGACCTGACCCGGGAAGCCGACCCGGAGGCGATCGACTCGTGGCTCGCTGCGCTCTGCGGCTTCATGCTCGCTGCCCGGCGACGTGAGCCGCCGATGAACTCGCCGCACCTGCAGACGCACACGACCTGGTACGCCGAGGCCGCCTGGAGCTGGCTGGCCCAGCGACGCGGCTGGACCTCCTGACACTGGATCTCCTGACAAGCCAGACTGGACCCATGACACGTACTGCCCTGATTGCCGGAGCGACCGGCCTGGTCGGCTCGCACCTGCTCGACCAACTGCTCGCAGACGACTACTGGGGCACGGTGATCAGCGTCGGTCGGCGTACGGCGGACCGGGCCGACCCGCGACTGGAGCAACTGATCGTGCCGTTCCCCGAGATCGGCGATCTGCCGACGTGTGACGACGCGTTCAGCTGCCTCGGTACGACGATCAAGGTCGCCGGCAGCCAGGCCGCGTTCGCCGCTGTCGACCACGACGCTGTCGTCGCACTCGCTGCGGCCGCGCACCGGGCCGGAGCGGAGCGGTTCCTGCACGTCACCGCCCTCGGCGCCTCGGCTGGCTCACGGGTCTTCTACAACCGGGTCAAGGGCGAGACCGAGCGCGATGTGGATGCCAGCGGCATCGGGACCACGATCGCGTTCCGGCCCTCGATGATCGACGGCGAGCGCCCCGACGCCAACCGCCCCGGCGAGACGATCGGGCTCGTCGTGATGCGGACCCTCGGCCCCGTCTTGGGTCGCCTGCGGCCTAACAAGGCCTCCCACATCGCCACCGCCATGATCCGCGAGGCGAAAGGCACGGCGACCGGCCACCGAGTCGTCGACGCGGGCCGGATCGGACGCTCCTGAGCAGGCCCCTTGGCTCCTCGCTCTCGATTTGGGCGCTGCGGCGCTCCGCTGGTATCGTTTCCCCTCGTGTCTGGGCCAGTGGACTGACCCTGTGGATTGACTCCGCGCCCGCACCCCGAACTTCACTATCCGTACCAGTACCAACAGACAGGTGAGCCTCCGTGGCCAACATCAAGTCCCAGATCAAGCGCAACCGCCAGAACGAGGCGGCTCACGAGCGCAACAAGGCTGTGCGCTCGGCGCTGAAGACGGCCGTCCGCAAGTTCCGCGAGGCTGTCTCGGCCGGCAACGGCGCCGAGGCCAAGACCCTGGCCGCCGAAGCCGGCCGCGCGCTGGACAAGGCCGCGTCGAAGGGCGTCATTCACAAGAACCAGGCCGCGAACCGCAAGTCGTCGCTGGCCAAGCAGGCCGCGTCGCTCTGATGCGTCGCTGAGGCCGGTCCACGACCAGCCTCGTGCCGAAAGGCGCCCGTCTCCTGGGAGCGGGCGCCTTTCGCATGCCCGGGATCGTTTCGCCGAGCCTGTCGAGACGTGCTGGCTATGACCTCGGTCTCGCCTGCACGATCCCCAGCACCATCTTCTCCAGGGCGTACGCCGGGTCGTGCGCCTTGCCCTTGATCTCCGCATCCGCGTTGGCCGTCAGCCGGATCGCGGTGGCGAGGCCGTCCTCGTCCCAGCCCTTCGATTGGTCGCGCAGGATGTCGAGCTTCCAGCTCGGCACCCCGACCTCCCGCATCAGGTCGGCATTGCGCATGCCGCGCGGCGCGGATTTGTAACGGGCGAGGCTGCGCAGACCGCCGGCGACGGCGCTGGTAATCAACACCGGCGCGGTCCCCCGCTCTAGCGCCCATCGGAGCTCCTCGAGCGCCTTCGATGGCCGGCCGAAGATCGCGTGATCTGCGACGGCGAACGACTTGGCCTCGGCACGGCCGCCGAAGTAGGTCTTCACCATGTCGATGGTGATCGGCTGCCCGGCGAAGTCGCCGGCGAGCTGACTGCAGGCAGCCGAGAGCGAGCGCAGGTCCTGGCCGACTGCCTGGACCAGGAACGCGGCCGCATCGGGGTCGATCTTGACCTTCTGGATGCGCAGCTCGCCGATCACGAAGTTCGGGAACTCGCGCGCTGTCAGGGCGACCGACTTCACCTCGGTCACCGACCCGACCTTGCGGAGCTTGGTCAGGACCCCGCTGCCCTTCTGGCCGCCGCCGTGGACCAGGACCAGGGCGACGTCGTCGGCCGGATCGGCCGCGTAGTCGAGCAGCCCCGACACCGACTCCTCGGGCAGGTCTTCGAACGAGCGGACGACCACGCACCGGGTCGAGGAGAACAGGGAGGGAGCGGCGAGCTCGCCGAGCGTCGCCATCGTCAGCAGGTCGGCAGCAGTCTCGCTGAACTCGGCCTCCGCGTCAGCGATCCGTACGGCGGCCCGTACCGACTGCACGGTCCGTTCCGCCAGGAACTCCTCCGGCCCGGTCACCAAGGTGATCCTGCCGAGCACCTGCGAGGGGTCCGGGTTCGCCATGGACGCAGCCTCTCACGCGGCATCGACACCCTCGCGCAGGACCTCACCGGCCGACGAGCCTCAGTGCGGGTTGCCGAGCACGACCGTGCCGAGGTGTCCGGTGCTGTCGACGACGACGGCGACATCCCCGTCCCTGTCGGTCCGGCGTACCGCCATGCCGGCATGCTCCAGCAAGCTCAGAGTCGAGCTGGCCGGGTGCCCGTAGTCGTTGTCGATCCCGACCGAGATCACCGCGACCCGGGCACCAGTCCCGTCGACCAGGGCCGCGTCCTGCTTGCTGCTGCCGTGATGGGCCACCTTCACGACGTCGGCATGCAGGGTCCCGTAGGTCTCGCGCAGCAGCGCCTGGGAGGGCCGCTCCTCGTCAGCCAGCATCAGGATCCGGATGCCCCGCACGCGGACCAGCATCACGATGCTGGCGTCGTTCGGAGGGGAGTCTGAGTCGGGGAACTGGTCCTGCAGCGGTGCGAGCACCTGCCACCGCAGTGGTCCGACTGTGGTCGACTCCCCCACCGAGACGACCCGCTCCGTGATGTGCGACCGCGCGAGGAGTCGGCGCACGAGGTTCACGCCAGCGACAGGCTGAGCCAACGAGGACACCAGCACCTGACCGACCTTGCGCCCGTGCAGCACCCCGCTCAGCCCGTCGACGTGGTCGGCATGGAAGTGGGTCAGGACGACGATCGGTACCACCCGCACACTGAGCCGTCGCAGGCACCGATCCATCAGTCTCGGGTCGGGCCCGGCATCGACCACGACCGCAGTGTGGTCCCCGACGCGCAACGCCAGGCCGTCGCCCTGGCCCACCGAGCAGGCGACCATGACCCAGCCTGCCGGGGGCCATCCGGGAATGGGCGGCGAGATGGTCATCACGACGGCCAGCAGTCCGGCGACCATCAGGCACGGCCAGCGGCGGGACAGCAGCCAGGGCATTACCACGCTGATGCCGGCGCAGAGCCCCACCAGCATTGCCAGCGCAGCGGCACCCGTCGACCAGGTGATCGCCGGCAGCGGTAGGTCGGCGCCGTGCCGGGCGATCGCCACCAGACCGTCGGCGCACCACGCTGCCGGCAGCGCGAGGAGGCGGCCGAGGCCGAGGCTTACCAGCGCGACCACGCCGCCGACCAGCCCGAGCACCGTGGCCGGCGCGACCAGGGGCGCTGCGATCAGGTTCGCGGCGACGGCGACCAGGCTCACCTGACCCGAGATCGCTGCCACCAGCGGCGTGCACGCGACCTGGGCTGCGAGCGGCACGGCCAGCGCTTCGGCCGCCCAGCGTGGGAGCCACCCGGTAAGAGCATCACGCCAGCGCGGGGCCAGCAGCAAGATGCCCGCGGTTGCCAGCGTCGAGAGGGCGAAGCCCGGCGATGCGGCCAGCCACGGGTCCAGCACCACCAGTGCCAGGACGCCGACGCCGAGGGCGCGGGCGGCGCGTTCCTGGCCGCCGGCGCTCATCCCGACCAGTGCGATCACACCCATCGCCGCCGCCCGGAGCACGCTCGGCTCCGGCCCGGAGAGCAGCACGAACCCGACCACGCCGAGAAGGCCGGTGAGCACCAGACCTCGCGCCCGGACACCGGCCCACCGGGCGAGGAGCAGGATGAAGCCGACGATCAGGGTCAGGTTCGTCCCGCTCACCGCCATCAGGTGGGTGAGCCCGGTGGTCCGGAAGTCATCGCGCAGGTCGTTTGACAGACCGGCCTCGTCGCCGTCGACCAGCGCTGGCACGAGCACCCGCGCCGAAGTCGATCGGTTCGCGACGGCGGACCTGATCGCCGCCCGCACGCGATCGGTCGCCCGCGTCACCGGCCCGGGGCCTTGCAGGATCTTCGGCGGACCGTGAACGCTGAGGATGGCCGCGCGCTCGGGCCGGTCCGACGGCGACAGGGTCGCTTCGAACCGCAGATCGTCGCCGCGGCGTACGGAGCCGGTGGTGCTCGGCAGCAGTACCAGGACCGGCGCCCGCAAGCGGTAGCGGTGCCCGCGCGCGGTGATGTCGCGCAGGGTCGCGTCGAAGTAGACGCCGTGGGAGAACCGGCCCGGCGTCACCACCGGCGTCGAGTCAACCGTGGCCTCGACCCACGCCGCCGCGCCCTGAGCCGCGAACTCGCGCACGGGCGTAT
The DNA here is from genome assembly GCA_035695505.1 of Marmoricola sp. Classification (GTDB taxonomy): domain Bacteria; phylum Actinomycetota; class Actinomycetes; order Propionibacteriales; family Nocardioidaceae; genus Marmoricola. Next base: position 5,807 of record DASRRQ010000025.1, read on the forward strand.
GCGCGACCATCCCGACGTGCACGGCAGCGGAGGCGAAGGCCGCCGTCCCGGCGAGCAGCCAGGCGATCACCGTCGCGGCACCGCGCCGCCTGCGACCGACGATGACACCCAGGGTTGCGACCGCGCACGCTCCTGCCGCTGCGGCCCACCAGCCGTGGTCACCGAGCCCGGCGTACGCCGCGGCCCAGGCGATCGCCCCGATGACCAGCGCCCGCCCGTCCCGCACGATCCTCTCCCCACGCCGCCCGACGTCAGAGGGTCACGTGCGGGGCGATGTCGGCCATCGTCTTGTCTCCGATGCCGTCCACCTCGAGCAGGTCGTCAACCGAGGTGAACGACCCATGCTCGGTGCGCCACTCCAGGATCTTCTGGGCGGTCACCGGGCCGACACCGGGGAGCGAGTCCAACTGCTCGAGGGTGGCGGTGTTCAAGTCGACGAGCGCCGTGCCCGCGGACGGCGCCGCGTCGCTCGCGGCGACCCCAGGTGCTGCCGACCGCCCCACCAGGATCTGTTCGCCGTCGGTGAGCCTGCGCGCCAGGTTGAGGTCGCTCAGGTCGACCCCGCGCCGGGCACCCCCCGCATGCCGGATGGCGTCGATCACCCGCGACCCGGCAGGAAGCGTCGCCACGCCCGGGCGCCGCACCTTGCCGGCGACGTCGACGACCACCGCCGCACCATTCACCTCGGCTGCCGGCGCGGCCGTGTCGGTCCCGGACCCTGCGGCTGCTGGCCCGGTCACCATCGGCTTCGTTGCGGGCGACGTGTGCGCGACTGGCGCGGGGACCGCGGTCGGTGCCGCCCGCAGCGCAGTCCAGGCCGTGATCGCCAAGGCCGCCGCCACGACCGCTGCGACCAGGACCAGGTGCGGCCGGCTCAGCGTGACCCGATCCAGCACGCCCACCGGAAGCCGGTCCTCGAGCCACCGAGGGCGGGTGCCGCCACGAGGACGCCTGGCAAGCGAGTGCCGGCCCCGGTCAGGGACCACCGTGGCGCGTAGTCCGGGCTCGTCGGGGTCCGCGACCTCCGTCTCCCCCTCTGCGTGCCCGGCGAGCTCACGGCCGAGCAGCTCCAGCCGGCGTCGAGCGATCGTGGCAACGTCGTGATCGGATTCCTTGCGCATGGGCGGACGCTAGGAGCGCACCCGCCAGGCGGCCCAACGCGCGGTCGGGCCTGTGCAGATCAGGAAGCCGAGTCGGCTTGTGCGCCCGTACGCCGAGCGACGCAGACGGCGACCATGCCGGGGCCCACGTGCGCGCCCAGCACCGCGCCGATCTCGCCGACCACGACCTCGCGCCCGCCCAGCCCCTCGGCCAGGCGGCTGGTGAGCTTGTCGGCCAGCGTCGCTGCGCGGTCCGGGCTCGCCAGGTGCGCGACCGCTACCTCGACCTGGTCGTCGCCGGCCGCCTCGACGGCGAGCTCCTCGAGGCGTCCGAGCGCCTTGCTCGACGTACGGACCCGTTCGAAGGGGCCGATGCGGCCCTTGTCGACCTTGAGGATCGGCTTGACCGCGAGTGCGGAGCCGACCAGGGCGGCAGCAGCGCCGATCCGACCGCCGCGACGCAGGTACTCCAGGGTGTCGACATAGAAGAGCGACGTGGTCGCGGCCGCGCGCTCCCGCGCTGCCGCGGCCATCTGCTCCGCGCCAGCGCCGGCGTCGCGGACGTCTGCGGCAGCCAACGTGGCGAAGCCGGTCCCCATCCCGACCTGGCGGCTGTCGACGGGGTAGACCGGGATCGGAGAGCGTCGCGCCGCGAGCTGCGCCGACTCATACGTGCCGCTCAGATCGGAGGAGAGGTGCACCGAGACGATCTCGGTCGCACCATCGGCGGCGAGCCTCTCGTAGACCTCGAGCATCTCGTCAGGATTGGGCCGCGATGTACTCACCGGCGTCCAGGCCCGCAGCGCCTCAGCGAGCATCTCCGGAGTAGCACCGCCCTCGACGCCTTCGTCGTAGGACGCAGCCCCGATCACGACCTGCAACGGCACCACCGTGATCGCGCGCGCGGCCGCAACCTCGGCGGTCAGCGACGCGGTCGAGTCGGTGACCAGGACGATGGACATGCGCCGAAGCCTAGTAGCCGGGTGCGCGTGTCTCGACAGGCTCGGCGAGCCGCGCGATCAGACGACGATGTTGACGAGCTTGGGCGCACGCACGATGACCTTCTTGACCACAGCGTCGCCGAGGGCGCGCTGCACCGCCTCGTCGGCCAGGGCGGCTGCCTCCAGGTCGGCCTCGGAGATGCCGGGGGCGACCTCCAGGCGGCCGCGCACCTTGCCCTGCACCTGGACTACACAGGTGACCGACTCCTCGACCAGCAGCCCGTCCTCCACCGTCGGCCAGCTCGCTGTCGCCACCGTGGCCGGGTGGCCCAAGCGCTCCCACATCTCCTCGGCCGTGTACGGCGCTACCAGCGAGAGCAGGATCGCCACGGTCTCCGCGGCCTCGCGGACAGCCGGGTCGGCCGGCCCGCAGCCGGAGTCGATCGCCTTGCGGGTCGCGTTGACCAGCTCCATCGTCCGCGCGACGACGACATTGAACCGGTACTGCTCGAGCAGCGCCGTGGCGTCGTGCACCGTCCGGTGGGTGACCCGGCGCAGGGCGACATCGCCGCTGCCTGCATCGGCTCCGGGCGCCGAGGCGACATCTCCCGAGAGACGCCAGGCCCGCTGCAGGAAGCGCAGCGATCCGGCTGGGGAGACGTCCGCCCAGTCGATGTTGTCCTCCGGCGGGCTGGCGAAGACCAGCGTCAGCCGGACGGCGTCCACGCCGAATTCGTCGAGCTGCGCCCCGAGGTTGATGCCGTTGCCGAGCGACTTGCTCATCTTGTGGCCGTTGTTGATCACCTTGCCCTGGGACAGGTACGCCGCGAACGGCTCGTCCCAGGTGATCAGGCCAGCGTCACGCAGCACCTTGGTGAAGAAGCGCGCGTAGAGCAGATGCAGCACCGCGTGCTCGTCGCCGCCGATGTACAAGTCGACGGGGCCCCAGGCGTTGGCCAGGGCAGTGTCGAAGGCCTGGGTGTCGTCGTGCGGCGACAGGTAGCGGAAGAAATACCAGGAGGAGTCCACGAAGGTGTCCATGGTGTCGGTGTCGCGCAGCGCCGGGCCGCCACACGTCGGGCAGCTGACGTTGACCCACTCGGTAGCGGCGCCCAGCGGCGAGGTGCCCTTCGGCTTCAGGTCGGCGCCCCGCAGCTCCGGCAGCTCGACGGGCAGCTGCTCGACCGGTACTGGGACCTCGCCGTCCTTCGGGCAGTGAATGATCGGGATCGGGGCGCCCCAGTACCGCTGGCGGGACAACAGCCAGTCCCGCAGCCGGAAGTTCACGGTGCCCTTCCCGGCGCCGATCGCGTCGAGGTGGGCGATGGTGGCGGTCTTGGCCTCGGCGACCCCCAGGCCGTTGAGGTCGAGCGTCGACACCACTCCTGTCGCGGGCGAGTTGATCGCCGCGCCCTCGCCGGCGTACGCCTCGCCGTCGAAGTCGGTGGGCGGTTCGGTGGTGCGGACGATGGGGAGGTCGAACTTCGTCGCGAACTCCCAGTCGCGCTGATCCCCGCCAGGCACGCCCATCACCGCACCCGTGCCGTAGTCGGCCAGGACGTAGTCGGTTGCCCAGACGGGCAGCTGCGCGCCGGTCAGCGGGTTCGTGGCATGCACGCCCAGGAAGACACCGGTCTTCGGGCGGTCGGTGGCCAGTCGGTCGATGTCGCTGGCCTTGCGGATCTCGTCGCGGTAGGCCTCGAACGCCGGCCGGTGCTCATCGCTGACCAGCTCGTCGGCCAGCTTGGCGTCGACGGCGACCACCATGAACGTCGTCCCGAACAGGGTGTCCGGGCGGGTCGTGAAGACGGTCACCGGCTCGTGGCCCTCGACGGCGAACGTCACGTGCGCGCCCTCTGAGCGCCCGATCCAGTTGCGTTGCGCGTTGACGACCTTGCCGATCCAGGTCTCCTGCAGGTCGTCGAGGCAGTCGTAGAGCTCCTGGGCGTACTGGGTGGTGCGGAAGTACCACTGGGTCAGCTCGCGCTTGGTGACCTCGGCTCCGCAGCGCTCGCACGTGCCGTCAGCCAGGACCTGCTCGTTGGCCAGCACGGTCTGATCGTTGGGACACCAGTTGACAGGGGAATTCTTCCGGTACGCCAGGCCCTGCTCGCGGAACTTCAGGAACAGCCACTGGGTCCAGCGGTAGTACTCCGGGTCGGAGGTGTGCAGCCGTCGTGACCAGTCGAAGCTGATGCCGAACCGCTTCATCGACTCGAACTGGGTCTCGATGTTGGCGTAGGTGTACGTCGCCGGATGCTCGTCGTTGCGGATCGCGGCGTTCTCGGCGGGCAGTCCGAAAGAGTCCCAGCCCATCGGGTTCAGGACCTCGTAGCCCCGGAACCGCCAGTAGCGGGCGACGACATCGTGCAGCGCGAAGACCTCAGCGTGACCCATGTGCAGGTCGCCGCTCGGGTACGGGAACATCGTCAGCGCGTAGCGCTTCTCCTTCGGGCTGTCGTCATCGGCCCGGAACGGATCGAGCTGCTCCCACACCGGCTGCCACTTGGCCTCGGTCGCATGGACGTCGTAGGTGGCCTGCTCGTCTCGCTCGTTCATCTCGTCCTTCTCGAAGGCGTGGGTGGGAGGTGCTCCTGACACAAGAAAGCCCCTCACGCAGGAGGGGCAGCCGCAGCGCGTCGTCGCGCGTGCGGCTAGGTAAGGAGGAGCTGGGACCTCATGCGCAGCATCCTACCGCCGTAGGACGCGGGAGCATGCGCAGCAGTGCGACGATCGGCCGGTGAACGTGACCGTGCTGCCGAGGAACATGAACCGCTTCCACCGCTGGTACTGCGGGACCGGACACTGGCGCCGGCATCTGACCGGCACGATCCTGCCCCGTGTCGTCGCCGAGTCCGACCTCGGCGACCTGGTGCTCGAGCTCGGCCCGGGCCGCGGCGCCAGTACGGCGTGGCTCAAGGGCACGACCGGCTCGCTGACCAGTCTCGAACTCGACCCGGAGCTCGCCGCGGGTCTGGAGGCGCGGTTCGCGAGCGACGGCCAGGTCGCGATCGTGAACGGCAGCGCGACAGCCGTGCCGTTCGACGATCGGGCATTCTCAGGTGTCGTGTGCACCACGATGCTGCATCACGTGCCGACCGCAGCCGAGCAGGACCGGCTGTTCGCCGAGGCCAGACGGGTCCTCGCAGCAGGCGGGGTCTTCTGCGGCTCCGACAGCCTCTCCACCCCGGTCTTCCGGCTCGCGCACCGCGGCGACGTGATGAACGTGGTCGATCCGGAGGCGCTTCCAGATCGGCTCGCGACGGCCGGATTCAGCGAGATCGAGGTCGCCCGCGGCAGTGACTTCTTCACCTTCCGCGCCACGGCCTGACAGGAGGCTGATAGACCGAGTCGGTAGTGTCGGGCATCCGCTACCGAGGAGAAGCACATGACTTGGCTGGTCACCGGCGGTGCCGGATACATCGGCTCGCACGTCGTCCGCGCCCTGCAAGACGTCGCTATAGCGGCCGTCGTCGTCGACAACCTCGACACGGGGCACCGGCGCTTCGTGCGCGACGACGTGCCGTTCGTCGAGGGTGACATCCTGGACACCGACCTGCTCGAAGCCACGATGCGCGAGCACGATGTGCACGGAGTGATCCACCTCGCAGGATTCAAGGCGGCCGGGGTCTCGGTTGACATCCCGCTGGTCGCCTACACCCAGAACGTCACCGGCACCCTCAGCGTCCTCGACGCGATGCAGCGCGCCGACGTTACCCGCATGGTGTTCTCCTCCAGCGCGGCCTGCTACGGCACGACCGACGTCGACCTGGTCACCGAGGCGCTGGTCCCGGCCCCGGAGTCGCCGTACGGCGAGACCAAGCTGATCGGCGAGTGGCTGATGCGCGACCTCGGGGTCTCCGCCGGCCTCAGACACACCTCGCTACGCTATTTCAACGTCGTCGGCTCGGGTGCCGAGGACCTGTTCGACGACAGCCAGCACAACCTGCTGCCGCTGATCTACAACGCACTGCTCGAAGGCCGCACGCCGAAGATCTACGGCAACGACTACCCGACTGCGGACGGCACCTGCGTGCGTGACTATGTGCACGTCTCCGACCTCGCCGCCGCGCACGCGGTCGCGGCACGGCACCTGGAGAACGGCGAGCCGCTGGAGCCGGTCTACAACCTGGGCAGCGGCTCGGGCTCGTCGGTGCAGCAGATCATGGACACCGTCCGCGACGTCAGCGGCATCGCGTTCGATCCGGAGATCATCCCGCGCCGCCCCGGCGACCCGCCACGGATCGTCGCGGACGGCAAGCTGGCCGCACGCGATCTGGACTGGCAGATGCGCCACGACCTGCACGACATGGTCGCATCGGGCTGGAAGGGCCGGTTGTTCCAGAAGTCCCTGGAAGACGCCTGATCCGAGGAGGACCGTTGCTCGAGCTCAGACCGAACTGCGAGTGCTGCGACAAGGACCTGCCGTTCGATGCTGCCGAGGCGCGGCTCTGCACCTACGAGTGCACCTTCTGCGCCGCGTGCGTCGAAGGCTGCCTGGACGGCACCTGCCCGAATTGCACCGGCAACTTCGTCCCCCGCCCGATCCGTCCCGCCTTCCTGCTCGAGAAGGACCCGCCCAGCACCGAACGTATCTATCAACCCGGCCTCCATCGTTGAGTTGGGCCTCGTGCCCCGCAGATCCGGCATGATCACGTCATGCCTGAACTCATCACTGACCTGTTCCGCCTCGACGGCAAGGTGGCCATCGTCACCGGAGCCTCCTCAGGCCTCGGCGTAGCCTTCGCCCAGGCCCTCGCCGAAGCCGGTGCCGACATCGCCCTCGGCGCCCGACGCGTCGAGAAGCTCGCGGATACCGCGACGCTCGTCGAGGCGGCGGGTCGCAAGGCCCTGAGCGTCGCGACCGACGTGGCCGATCCGGCGTCCTGCCAGGCGCTCGTCGACGCGGCGATGGCCGAGTTCGGCCGAGTCGACATCCTGGTCAACAACGCCGGCGTCGGGACCGCCGTACCGGCGACCCGCGAGACGCCCGAGCAGTTCCGCAGCGTCATCGACGTCAACCTCAACGGGTGCTACTGGATGGCCCAGTCCTGCGGCCGGGTGATGGGTGCCGACTCTTCGATCATCAACATCTCCTCGGTCCTCGGCCTGACCACCGCAGGTCTCCCGCAGGCCGCGTACGCCGCCTCCAAGGCTGGTCTCATCGGCTTGACCCGCGACCTCGCCCAGCAGTGGACCGGCCGCAAGGGCATCCGGGTCAACGCGATCGCGCCCGGGTTCTTCACCTCCGAGATGACCGACCAGTACCCCGAGGGCTACCTCGAGTCGCAGATGCACCGCAACCCGATGGGCCGAAAGGGCGACCCGGCCGAGCTCGCTGCGACGGTCGTCTTCCTTGCTTCCGGCGCGGCCGGCTACATCACCGGGCAGACCCTCGCCGTCGATGGAGGGATGACGATCACCTGATGTCCGCCACGGGGGACAGCACGTACGACGAGTTCGTCTTCACCACCGGGGATGAGCTCTGGGACCGCCTGCATCAGGCGCATCGCCGGTTCTCTGCGCTGCTCTCGGTCACGCCGGCGGCAACCCGGCTCGCCGGATCGGAGTGGACCGCGGGCCAGGTCGCCGCGCATCTGCTCACCGTGCTGCGCCGCTACACCAGCGGCGCGGTCGCTAGCGGGGTCGGCCTGAGCCCGGACGGTGCCGGCGTTGCCGATCTCAACTCCGCAGAGCTCGAGGAGCTCCGCGAGATGACGGTGGCCGAGGTGCTCGACCAGGTCTGGCAGGAGCTCGCGGAGCTCGAATCGCAGTTCCCGCGCAGCCTCGACCTGCACCGGCCGTTCCCGTTCCACGCCGGCCAGCAGATGGACGGCGCAGCAGCGCTCGGCAACCTGATCAGCGAGTTCCTGCTGCACGGCCGTGACGTCGCGCTGGCACGTCGGAAGATCTGGAAGATCGGCAGCCGCAACGCTGCCCTGTCCTTGAACATCGGCATGCAGGCGGCTCCCGGGTACGTCGTCCCCGGGGCACCGGACCTGAAGGTCGAGATCCGGACGCCGGAGACGAATCCCTGGGTGCTCGACCTCGTCGGCGGCCGCCTCACCTCACGCCTGGCGATGAAGCACGAGCCCGTCGACGTGCGGGTCTTCGGGCGCACCGAGCCGTTGCTGCTGAACCTCTACGGCCGGATGCCGATCACGACTGCGACCCTGCACGGCATCACCGTCATCGGCGGGCGGCGTCCGTGGCGGCTCACCCGGCTGCCGAGCGCGTTCAGCAACCCGTGAGCCTCACGCCCACGCCCAGATCGCCAGCGCGACCAGACCGACCAACGGGAACAACCCCTGGACGATCGCACCGCGCGCCTTCGAGGCGTCCGAGGTGATCAGCACCAGGGCCGCCGTGATCATCGAGCCGATCCCGAAGGTGATCAGCGCGATGCCCGCGTCCCGGTTCGCGTGCGCGATCGCCACGCCGACGCCGGTGCCGATCGCCAGGAAGAGGTTGTAGAAGCCCTGGTTGTAAGCCCACGGCTTCATGATCGCGGCCTCCTCGGCGTTGACGCCGAAGGCCTTCCGCCCGGTGGTGGAGAACACCAGCGCCTCGAGCCAGAAGATGTAGACGTGGACGAGCGCGGCGAGAGCGGCGAAGACGTACGCGACGGTCAGCATGGTCCGCAGACTAGACCTTCGCGGTCGGCGTACGGCCGTGCCAGCGCCGATGCGCGTGGATGAAGCTCGCCGCCTCGGCGTACCCCAGCCGGTGCGCAACCTCGGTCACTGAGAGCGAACCGGTCGCAAGCAGCTTGGCCGCCAATGACACTCGGACCTCGTCGAGTAGTGCCTGGTACGACGTACCGTCGCGCGCCAACCGGCGGCGCAGCGTCCGCTCGCCCAGAGCCAGTGCCGTCGCGACACCGGCAGCCGAGGGGTCGAAGGTGAGACGCTGCGCCAGCAGGATCCGCACCTGCTGGGCCAGCCCTCCGGCGTCGCGTCGCTGCATGGCCAGCTCGGCGCAGAGCTCCTCGGCAAGAGCCAGGGCAGCGGGGCTGGAGCGCGGCAGCTCGGCCTCGAGGTACGCCGCGGGGAACCGCACACTGCCGCGCGCGACGTCGAATGCCGTCGGCAGCGCGCCGAGGAGCAGCTCGCGTAGGGCCGCCTCGATCGCGGCGAGGTCGCGGGTGACCAGGAACCGCCGGACATCGGCTGGCAGCGTGTCGTCGTACGCCTCGATCACGACCGTCGCGCCCGGCCCGGAGCCGTCGATCCGCGCGTGCGGGATTGAGAAGGTGAAGGTCAGGTCGACGAAGCGCAGGGCGAAGTTCATCGCGTCGAGCAGGGTCCGGCTGGAGATCAGCGCATAGCCGGCGATGCCGAAGGTCTCGACGCGGTACCGACGACCGAGCACCACCGGTGACCTGGTCTGCTGCGATGCACAGCGCTGCAGGTTGCGCACCACCCGCAGCTCCTGGTCGGCGGTGACGACGCCCTCGGCGTCTGCGAGGTCCCGGACACTCAGCCCGGTGCCGGCGAGCGCCTCCCGCGCGGTGGTTCCCGTCGCGACGGCGTGCTCGACCAGGACTGCGATCGCGCCGACGTGGCGCGGAAAATCCCAGTCCCGGGTCGCCGGCTCGAAGATCAGCATCCGCCGAGCATAGGCCGCAATTATCAATCAGGGCTTCCTTGTGCGCCTGTGCCAGGAGGCCCAGCATCCCTACGCTCGACCCATGACCTCACCCAGGATCGTGATCATCGGCGCAGGCTTCGGCGGCCTCGGCACCGCGATGGAGCTGGTCAGGCACGGCTTCACCGACGTGACCGTGCTCGAGCGGGCCGCGACGATCGGCGGCGTCTGGCGCGACAACACCTACCCGAACGCCGCCTGCGACGTACCGTCCTCGCTCTACTCCTGGTCCTTCGCGCCCAACCCGGACTGGCCGCGGCGCTACTCCGGGCAGGCCGAGATCCTGGACTACATCGAGTCCGTCTCCCGTGCCGGGGGCGTACGCGACCTGGTCCGCTGCGGCGTCGAAGTCACCGGCGCGGCGTACGACGAGGCCACCGCGACGTGGACCGTCACCGCGGCCACCGGCGAGACCTTCGTCGCCGATTTCCTCGTGACCGCCGTCGGGCAGCTCTCCCGCCCGGTGATCCCGAAGATCCCGGGTGCCGAGAGGTTCGTGGGCCCGGCGTTCCACTCCGCGCAGTGGGACCACGACGTCGATCTCGCCGGCAAGCGGATCGCCGTGCTCGGCACCGGCGCCAGCGCGATCCAGTTCGTGCCGGGCATCCAGCCAGACGCGGCCCGGCTCACCGTCTTCCAGCGCTCGGCTCCGTACGTCGTCCCGAAGATGGACCGCGCCTACACCCGATTGCACCACCGCGCCTTCTCCCGGTTCCCGCGCACCCAGGCGTTCGGCCGCAACCTGACCTGGGTGATGTCGGAGCAGCTCAACAAGTCGCTGGTCGGGACGAACCCGATGAAGTCGATCCTGGAGAAGGGCTGGCGGGTCCACCTGCGCCGCCAGATCTCCGACCCGATGCTGCGCGCCAAGCTCCGACCGGACTACCCGATCGGCTGCAAGCGGCTGCTGTTCTCCAACGACTGGTACCCGGCCCTCGCAGCCCCGAACGTCGAGGTCGTCACCCAGGAGGCCGCCGAGATCCTCCCCCATGGCGTCCGCAGTGCCGACGGAACTGTTCACGAGGCCGACGTGATCATCTACGGCACCGGCTTCGCGGCTACCGAGTTCCTGGCGCCGATGACCGTGACCGGCAGCGGCGGCATCGAGCTCGCCGACGCCTGGAAGGACGGCGCCCGGGCGTACTTCGGCATCTGCGTGCCGGGGTTCCCGAACCTCGGCATCGTCTACGGCCCGAACACCAATCTCGGCGGCAGCTCGATCATCAACATGATGGAGTCGCAGTCGCAGCTGATCCGGCAACTCGTCGAGCAGGTCGCGCTCGGCGGGAGCATCGCGGTCAAGGACGGCGTCGAGAAGGAGTTCGACTCCGAGATCCAGGAGCGGATCGCCGGCAGCGTGTGGGGCGGCTGCGACAGCTGGTACCGCGACGCGGCGGGGCGGGTCACGACCAACTGGCCGGGCACGGTCGTGGAGTACAAGGAGCGCACGGCCCGGCTCGACCTCGCCGAGTTCGAGGTCATCGCCGGTTAGCGGCAGCGATCAGCATCGGCCGTCTGCCTACGCTGGCTCCCATGAGCACCGATGAGCGCACAGCCCGCGAGCGGATGATCGCCGGCGACCCCTATCTCGCCGACGACCCCGAGCTCGTCGAGGGCATCCAGCGCGCCCGCCGCCTGATGACCCGGTACAACGAGAGCCCGTCGGAGGATCCGTACGAGCAGCGCGAGGTGCTCGTCGAGCTGCTCGGTCACGTCGGTGTCGAGGTCGCGATCCGCCCGCCCCTGTACGTCGACTACGGCAGCCAGATCTCTATCGGCGACCGCGTCTTCGCGAACTTCGGCCTGACCGCACTGGACTGCGCGCGGATCACGATCGGCGACGACACCCAGATTGGCCCGCACGTGCAGCTGCTCACCCCGACCCACCCACTCGATCCCGACGAGCGGCGCAGCAAGGTCGAAGCGGCCGGCCCCATCAAGATCGGCGCCAACGTCTGGATCGGCGGCGGCGCGATCGTGCTGGCCGGCGTCACGATTGGCGACAATGCCGTCATCGGCGCCGGGGCGGTGGTCACCAAGGACGTGCCGGCGAACTCGGTGGCGGTCGGCAACCCGGCGCGGGTCATCAAGCAGGTCTGATTCGCCGCCAGGCTGCGGCGCAGAGGTCCCGCACCTCGGCGACCCCCGTCCACCAGCCGGCCAGCAGGAACACCATCACGAAGACCAACGACGTCGTCCCCGCGACGGCGAGAGCCTCCGGCTTCGACGCCGGATCCACCACTAACCAGGCACCCGCCACACGGCTGAGTGCAACGCAGCCGAGAGTTGCGAGCCCCGCTGCCGCAATGAGCAGAGCAAGAGTTGCGACCGTGCGCTTGCCGTCGATCGTGCCGAGCCTGCTGCGCAGCAGTGACCAGGAAGTCACCGAGCCGGCCGCGTAGGCCACGCCGTACGCGGCTGCCAGCGCCGGCGCGGTCGATGCGCTCGTAGCCGCGTGGACGCCGACGACCGCTGCGCTCACGTTGACGACCGCGATCAAGCTCTGGATACCCATGACCGCTCTGTTGTCCTCGAGTGCGTACAGACCGCGGAGTGCTACGTAGTGGGCAGTGAAGAAGAACAGGGCAATCCCGAAACAGGCCAGCGTCGGGACGAAACGCTGGGAGGAACGCGCGCCGGCACCGTAACCGAAGGCCAGGTTCGCAATCACTCCTGAGAGCAGCTCGAGCAGAGCAATGCCGGGCACGATGAACGTCATCGCCAGTCGGAGGCTCGCGCCGAGCTCGCTGCCCAGTTTGGTCCGAAGCCCTGCCGCTCCCAGCCGTGCGAGGGTGGGAAGTCGTGCAGTCATGAGCGACACCGTGACGACCGCGTGGGGAGCCATGATCAAGAGGTAGGCGGAGGAGTACACGGTGTAACCCGTCCCGCTTGGCGACGCCCCGCAAGCCCCACCACCCGCCGTGCCCGCAGACGCAAGGCGCACCACGACTGTGTAAGCAGCCTGGTTGACCAGAACCACCGCAATGGTCCATGCCCCGAGGCGCAGGGTGCTGCGAACACGCGGCGACATCAACTGCAGCGTCGGCCGGTACCGGATCCCGACGCGACCCAAGAGTGGCAGCAGTGCCACGCACTGCACGGCGACGCCAGCGGTCATCCCGAGCCCGAGGAGCCGTTCCTGTGCGGCGTCGTACCCATTGCACCCGTTCGCGTTGGGCCCGTACGACGTCAGATAGACGGCGAGTACCGCGATGGACACAACGTTGTTGAGGACCGGTGACCACATCATCGGCCCGAAGACTCCACGCGCATTGAGGATCTGACCGATCAGCGCGTAGATGCCGTAGAAGAAGACCTGCGGCAGACAGAAGTACGCGAACGCGATTGCCGAGTCGTGCTGTGCCGTCAGGTTCGGCTGGTTGAGATCACCAGACAGGAACAGCCTGAGCACGATCGGCGCTGCCGCGGTGATCGCGATGGTCGCGACCAACAGGACCAAGGCGAAGAGCGTGATCACCTGATTCAGGTATTCGGTACCTCGTCCTTCACGGTCCGCACGGACGATCTGTGGCACCAAAACGGCATTGAAGATCCCCGCGCCGAGTAGGACGACCAGCATGCTGGGAACGGTGTTCGCGATCGAGAACAGGTCGGCATGCAGTGCGCTGCCGAGGGCGGCGACCAGCAGGATCGAGCGGAAGTAGCCCGTCAGCCGAGCGACGGTCGTACCCAGTGCCATCTGCAGACTCACTCGCCCAAGGCGCTCGCCGGCCAACGTTCCTCCTCTTCGGATCACGAGTGAACCGGAAGATAGATGGTAACAACGCGTAATACTTCGGTGGTTCTGGTGGTCAGGTTGTGAAGATTGCCGAGAACGGCGACCCGAAACAGAGGACCACGACGATGACTGCGGAAGAAGCCCGAACGAAGCCAGCGCGTTCGCATATAAAGACAACAGGTCGAGCCATCGCCGCTTTCGCACTTGCACTGACGGCAGGTGCTGCGACGGTCGGCCTGACGGCATCGCCCTCGCAAGCCGCTGCGTCGTGCCCGGCCGGCGTCTGGTCGTATCACCAGGCCCGAACCGGAGGTTGCGGCTACGGCCAGCTGACCAAGGGCACCGATCGCCTCGGACGACCATGGATGAGAATCACGGGGTTGGTCGGTGACGACAAGGCAGACGGATCGTGCGCGCGGGTCGAAGTACGGATCCGTGTCCAATGTGTGTCAGACAGCAACGAGACTTACAGGACGTGCGGCAACGGCACGACCGCCCACATCAACTTCTATGACATCGACACCTCGACCGGCCTTGTCGGCTCCATTCAGCCATGGTCGGTGCGAGTCTGCGTAGGCACCGCCTGCACAGCGTTCAGGGACTACAGGCCCTAGCCCTCCAACGGCCGGACCACGTCCTCGGCGAAGCGGCGGATGCCGTCGAGTTTCTGCTGCAGGGTGCACTCCAGCCCGTGGTAGTACGCCCACGGCATCGTCCACACGTCGGTCACGCCGACCTTCTCGGCAGCGGCGAATTGCTCGGGCATGAACGCGTCGTTGAGCGCTGTGATGAACCGGAAGTCCCCAGTCGCGCCGATCTCCTCGCGGATCTCTGCGAGCCGCTTCGCGTGCCGGCCGGCCTCCTGCGTCGAGTAGAGGTCACCGATCCACCCGTCGTACCGGGCGGCGCGGCGCATGCCGATCTCGGAGAGACCGCCGACGTAGATCGGGATCCGGGCGGTCGGCGTCGGCTCCATCACCAGGCGCGGCGTCGGGTAGAACTCACCCTCGTGGGAGTTCCAGCCCGGCGACCACAGCTCCGCGAGCAGGTCCAGCGCCTCGTCGGTGCGCTTGCCGCGGGTGCCGAAGTCCTGGCCCATCAACTCGAACTCCTCGCGGCACCAGCCCACTCCGACACCGAGCGCGACCCGGTTGCCGGACAGGACAGCGGCAGTGCCGACGGACTTCGCGACCTGGTACGGGCTGCGCAGCGCCGGCACGTAGACGGAGGTGAAGAAGCGCAGGTTCGTCGTCACGGCGGCCAGCGCCCCGGCCAGCACCCACGGATCGGGCCACTCGGCTGCGAAGTCCCAGCGACGCTTCCCGTCCGGGGTGTACGGGTACGGCGTCGCCAGCGTCTCCAGGTCCACGACGTGGTCCGGGATCGAGATCGAGTCGTACCCGCACTCGTCGGCAGCCTTCGCGATCGCGGTCAGCTGATCGACGGGCTGGAAGGCGACGGTGATCGAGAAGCGCATGGGAACCAGACTAGAACCTGTTCTCATTCGTGGCATCAGATCGGGGTTCTGCTCCGAGGCGCCGGTCGGCTGGGTTAGATTCCCCGCGCACCCTGCCTGAAGGACTCTCGTGCTCCGACGTACCTCCGTGACGCTGCTGCTCTGCCTCGTCGCGAGCCTGCTCACTGGGCTCGGCGCCGCTCACGCGGCGACGAGGTCCCCACGCGCGTCCTTGTCGGTGCCGAGCACCGTGGTCAGCGGGTCGCGGCTGGCACTCACCGGCCGGGTGTCCCATGTCCGCCGAGGGACCACGGTCACGCTGCAGCGCAAGGTCGGCAGGCACTGGGTCCGGGCAGCACGAGCGCGGACGACGACTGCCGGACGCTATCGGGCCGTTGCTACCGCACCCGGCGGCGCCGGTACGACGACCTACCGGGCCCTGGTCCGGTCTTATGGCCGTACCGTTCACTCCGCCCGCCGCGCCACGACAGTCCTCCGACGGGTCGTCGCGACGATGGCCTCGAACCTCAGCCAGGTCCAACGGACCCAAGTGCCCACGCTCACCGTGGCGACTACCCCGGCACGCGGCGGGGTCGCGGCCCAGCTCCAGCGATGGTCGGCGGGAACCTGGCACGCTGTGATCACGACGGTACTGTCGGCACACGGAGCAGCGATCTTCCACCCCACCCTCGGCGGCTCCGGTTCGACCCTCCTCCGGGTGGTCGTACCGCGGACCGGAGACCTCGCCGCGGCGGCCTCGCGGACTGTCCCCGTCACCGTCCTTGCGGCGGGTACAACGTTCGGTCAGTTGATGCACCCCGAGTCCACGGCGGTGGTCCCGCGCAGCCAGGCGACCTATGCCACGACCAAGCCCACCTGGGCAGGCGACACTCTGATCCGCTGGGACCGGCCGAACACCTTCACCAGCTCGCAGGCGCCGGAGCCCGCGGGGACCCTGCTCAGCGCGGCGGATGGGCGGAACGTGGCCAACCCCGCTTCCGGGGCGGAGTACAACGACGGCAACTCCTCGTTGCAGACCGCGGACGTCTCGTTCGTCGTCACCGGGCGCCGTTTCGCGATCAAGTACGGGATGTACCAGACCGGGAACGCGATGGTGTGGATCGATGGACACCCGCTCTCGGCGAGCCCGATCAGCGCGCGCAACACCAGCGTCGCCGCCGCGAAGGTCGAGCAGCAGGACTGGATCCAGGTCGACCTGCGGACCACGCGCACCGTCTCCGTCCGCTTCGCCGGCCCGGTGTACTTCACCGGCATCAGCTACCCGGCGGCAGCGCCGGTCACTGTCACTGCTGCGCCCGCCCCCTTCACTCTCGGCGTCGTCTCAGATTCGTACTACGACTCCGGGACCCCCGCCTTCACCTACGGCGGCTCCGGCGCAGCCGTCCTGAACACCGACACGGGCTTCCGGATCTGGGACATGGCCCAGGGCGGTACCGGATACGTCAACGACGGAACCGGGAGCCTGACCGGCGATTCTGGGGATCCGGGCCACTACGCGTCGCCGTTCGGCTCGAGCGCGCGGATCGCTGGGATCACCCGGGCGCCGATCGACGCGCTCCTCGTCAACGGATCCGCCAACGACGTGGGCTACTCCCTGGATGGGTACGTCGCAGCAGTCACGACCTTCCTCGACCGCATCGCGGAGGTCCGGCCCGACCTACCCGTCGTGATCGTGGGCGTCGAGCCCACCACCTTCGCTGACCAGCCGGCGGACCGGGCGACAGAACTGACCGCGGAGGACGACGCGCTGCGACAGCTGGCCCAGCAGCACACCAACGTCGTCGGGTTCATCGACCCCTTGACCGAGCACTGGCTCACGGGGACTGGTTCGACCGCCGTGCCCGAAGGCGACGGCAACCAGGACACGTACATCGGCACCGACCGCATCCACCTCTCCCCTGCGGGCCAGGCCTATTACCAGCGGCTCGTCGCCTCCCACCTGAGCGGGTTCGTGGCCACGCCGCACTGAGATTGCTGTGACCTCGGTCGCACTCCGTGCACAATGAGCGGCATGACCAGCAACCTGCGCACCAGGGTGGTGGCCATGTCCGTCCTGTCCACCCTGGTCGTTCTCGGCACTGCCGCCTGCGGAGGCGGGTCGTCGGGACCGGAGTTCTTGACCAGCGATCCGCCGACGGCGGCGATCACGCTGCCCTCGAACACGGGAATCGCTGTCACCCCGTTCCTGAACCAGGTGACCGCCGCAATGATCGGCTCCGGGTCGGCCGACGTGGCGCTGCAGTCGGCCGCAGAGTCGGCGATCGGCCGCTTCACTACCCAGGGCGCTCGCACCGACTTCGACATCGCGGTCACAGTGCCGGCCTCGGGGTTCTCCAACCTCGAGATGCGGATCGTGAACGGAGTCTCGTACGTCGCGGTACCCGGGAGCGCAGCAGCCGACAAGTTCTTCATCCTGCCCCCGGGCAACAGCTCGGTCGGCGGGCTGCTCACCTCGTTGACTGCGATCCTGCCCAGCAGCACCTTGATCAAACTGGCTCCAGCGGTGCGCAACGTTGCCGACCTCGGCCCTGTGACGATCGGCGGCGACCGGACCGAGCACTACGTGCTGCTCATCGACACCGCGAAGTCGAAGGCCGCGCTGAGCACAAGCATCTCGCCGCCGTCGTCGGTGACGTCGAAGGTCCCGGAGACGATCCGCTATAACCTGTACATCACCAAGGACTACCTGGTCCGACGGGTGCACATCTCCGTCCTCGGCAAGCCGCTCACGGTGGACTACACGCACTGGGGTCGGGTAGCTCGTATCGACGCACCGTCGAAGGCCGACCTGATCGCTGCTCCCGCTGGCTTCTAAGCGGGGCCACTTCGCCGCCTCCCCAGCGCCCGCTCGAGCCTCGCCCGCGCAGGGCTCGGCCTGTCCAGAGGCGCCCTCCGCGAGGTCGTGGATCTCCATGACCTCATGGACGCGCGCTGGGCCGCGCGCGTCGTAGGTTCGGGCCGTCCGCGCTCGACGACCGCAGGAGGCCCGCGTGCCCGGCAAGCCCGACGTCGTTCCGAACGGCACCCTGCAGGCCCAGAAGAAGGACGCTGTCGCCCAGATGATGGCCGAGCGCGCCGCGAAGATCGACGGTAGCCGTCCAGGTGCCGCCTTACGCCCCATGCGGCCCACCGAGGCCCTTGCCGTCGTGCTCGACCTCGACTCTCGGCTCAGGTGCGGTGACCTCACGCGTGAGGCGTACGACGTCCAGCTGACCGCCCTACGGGAGCGTCAGAGCATCGCCTGAACGTCGCGGCTCGAGGCGGGCCTACCACCGCCATCTCGAACGAGAACTCAGGACGGAACGAGTGCGGCGGCCTGACGATCCGCGATCCGGGCCAACAGACTGAGGAGCAACTCTCGCTCGGCCTGGTCGACGCCCTGGAGGGCGGCAGCCTCAGCCGCGTCGCGCGCCGTCGCGAAAGTGGCGTAGACGTCGCGTCCGGTGTCGGTGATCTGCGGGATGCGGACTCGGCGGTCCGAGGGGTCGGCGGTGCGGACGACCAGGTCCTGCTTCTCCAGGCGGTCCAGCACGCTGATCAGCGTTGTCTTGTCGACGCAGACCACCCGACTCAGCTCGAGCTGGGTACGCTGACGGCCGTCGTCCAGGGCAGCCAGAACAAGCCAATCGCGGACGTCCTTGAGGCCCATCGCAACCGCGGCGACGTCCAGTTCCACGGTCATCCGCTCGGCAGCAGCATGCAGCAGGACCGTCAGGTCAGCGGGGAACGCACCGCACAGGGCGAGCTCCACCTCCTCGCCGACTGCGTCGTCGCGCCTGAACGTTCCCATATTTCGGAAGATACAGCCGACTCGGTTATTGGTCAAGGTCGGATGAATCACTTTCGGATCGTCTGGATTCGGATGATCTGGCTTCGTACGTTGGTTGCAGCCAGTGAACCTATCCAGACGACCGAGGGAACCCCGCCATGTCCACCACCCGCGCAGAGCACGACGCCGAGATCGACGCAGAGCCCCGTCCCGCGACGTCTCCTGACCTCACGACCACCGACCCCCGCCGATGGTTGGCGCTGGTCGTCATCGCCGTCGCCCAACTGATGGTGGTGCTCGACGCGAGCATCGTCAACATCGCCCTGCCCTCAGCCCAGCACGCCTTGGGCATCTCGGATGCCAACCGCCAGTGGGTGGTCACGGCGTACGCGCTGGCCTTCGGCGGCCTGCTGCTGCTCGGCGGCCGGATCGCCGACTTCGTCGGCCGCAAACGGGCTTTCATCATCGGCTTGATCGGCTTCGGCGTCGCCTCAGCCGTCGGCGGACTGGCGCAGACCCAGGGCGAGCTGTTCGGTGCCCGCGCGCTGCAGGGAGCCTTCGCCGCTCTGATGGCTCCTGCCGCGCTGTCCTTGATCACCGTCACCTTCAGCGAGCCCAAGGAGCGCGCGAAGGCCTTCGGTGTCTACGGCGGCATCTCCGGGGGCGGCGCTGCGCTCGGCCTGATCCTCGGTGGCGTGCTGACCGAGTACGCCTCGTGGCGCTGGACCCTGCTGGTCAACACGCCGATCGCGATCGCGACAGCGGTCGCTGCTGCTGTCCTGGTCCGGGAGAGCCGTGCCGGAGGCAAGCCCAAGTACGACATCCCCGGGGTGATCACCAGCACCCTCGGCCTGGCCGCTCTGGTCTATGGGTTCACCAAGGCCAACGAGAGCGGCTGGTCCGCGACCAGCACCATCTCGCTGCTGAGCGCAGCGGTCGTCCTGCTCGCGTCGTTCGTCGTGATCGAGCGCAACACCGCCGAGCCGCTGCTGCCGCCGCGGGTCTTCACCGAGCGCAACCGCGCCGGCGCCTTCCTGGTCTCGCTGCTGCTCGGGCTGGCGCTGTTCGGGATGTTCCTGTTCCTCGTCTACTACATGCAGGGCACGCTGCACTACTCGGCAGTGAAGTCCGGACTGGCGTTCCTGCCGTTCAGCGTGGGCATCGTGTTCGGGGCCGCCGCGGCCAGCGGGCTGCTCCCCAGGATCGGGCCGCGCCCGCTGATGGTCGGGGGCACCGCAGCCGCTGCCGTGGGGATGGCGTTGTTCACCCGGATCACGGTGCACGGCAGCTACGCCTCGCACGTCCTCCCGGCCGAGATCATCATGAGCATCGGCATGGGCCTGGCGTTCGTGGCACTCTCCAGCACTGCCCTGGTCGGGGTCGAGGAGCACGACGCCGGGGTAGCCAGCGCCCTGGTCAACACCACCCAGCAGGTGGGCGGGTCCTTGGGCACGGCTTTGCTGAACACGATCGCCGCTACCGCGACCGCGACGTACGTCTCCGCGCACACCGGGCAATCGGCCGCAGGGCTGGTGCACGGCTATACCGTGGCGTTCACCTGGGGCCTCGGCGCCCTGATCCTCGCCTCGCTGCTCTCGCTGGTGCTGGTGACCAAGCAGCGTCCGGAGACCGCGGCAGAGGGTAGCGAGACGGCGTTCGAACATGCCGAGGAGCTCGTGCTCGTCTGACCCTGAGGGCGGTGCCGCCGCGGCGTACGTCGTGGTGGCACCGCTCGCTCGTTCGTTTGGTCGAGTGCTGAAAACGCCGGAAGCCGCCCGCGGGCGGCTTCCGATTTGTGGAGCTGAGGGGACTCGAACCCCTGACCCTCTGCATGCCATGCAGATGCGCTACCAGCTGCGCCACAGCCCCATCGCCATCTGGATCTCTCCGTCAGGCAACTCGGAGAATGTTAGCCAACGCCGGGCCCGGATGCGAAATCGGGTCCTTGTTCCGCGGGCTGCGCCGTCGCGTTGTACGCCGCGAGCCCGATCCCGCGCCCGTCCGGGTCGTCCTCCAGCACCACCCAGCCGCAGTTGTCCAGGCCGCCCAGCGATAGGCCGAGGTCCTCGGGCCACCCCAGGAACGCCAGCAGGACGACTTTCAGGCAGGCACCGTGCGAGACCACCACGGTCGTGCTGCCCGGCTCGATCGCCGCCCAGATCTCCTCCAGCGCCGGCAGCATCCGGGCGACGACCTGCTCGGGCGTCTCCGCGCCCGGCACCAGCCCGGTGACGTGTCCGGACCTCCACAGCTCGTACGCGTCGGGAAAACGCTCGGCGAACTGGGGCACGTCCAGGCCGGCCCGCTCCCCCACATCGAACTCGCGCAACCGGGCATCGAACACGGCCTCGAGGCCGGTCGCTGCAGCGACGTACTCAGTCGTCTCCCGCGCACGTGCCAGATCGCTGCTGAACAGCGCCGTCGGCTCCATCGCAGCGAGCACCGGCGCCACCGCTGCACCCTGCGCCCGGCCGGTCTCGTCGAGGCTGACGTCGGTGTGCCCCTGGGCGCGGCCCTCGAGGTTCCACGCCGTCCGACCGTGCCGGACCAGGACCAACCGGGTCACTGCTCGCGGCTGGACTCGCTCGCCGCCGCCTCGGCAGCCGGCGAGCCCGAGGTCGGGCCGACCGCGTCGCGGACGTCGATGGTCGGGCAGTCGCGCCAGAGCCGCTCGAGCGCGTAGAACTGCCGCTCCTCGGTGTGCTGGACGTGCACGACGATGTCGGCATAGTCCAGCAGCGCCCAGCGGCCGTCCCGGACGCCTTCGCGGCGTACCGGCTTAGCGCCGAGCTCGCGGAGCTTGTCCTCGACCTCGTCGACTACCGACTTCACCTGCCGCTCATTGGCGGCGGAGGCGACCAGGAAGGCGTCGGTGATGACGAGCTGGTCGGAGACGTCGAAGGCGACGATGTCGGTGGCCAGCTTGTCCGAGGCGGCCGCGGCAGCGGCCTGGATCAGCTCGATCGCGCGGGGGGTGGCGGTCATGGGAGGTCTCCGTACAGGTTGTGCTTCGCGATGTACTGGACGACCCCGTCGGGGACGAGGTACCAGACAGGTCGTCCGGCGGCCGTACGACGACGGCAGTCGGTGGAGGAGATCGCCAAGGCCGGGATCTCCAGAATGGTGACGCGCTCGCTCGGGATGCCCTCCAGCGACGAGGTGTCCATCTCGTAGCCAGGCCGCGTGCAGCCCACGAAGTGCGCCAGCTCGAAGAGCTGCGCTACGTCGCGCCACGTGAAGATCTCGGCCAGGGCGTCGGCGCCGGTGATGAAGTACAGCTCGAGATCACCTGCGCCCGAGGGATCCAGCGCGGAGGCCAGGTCCCGCAGCGTGTCGATCGTGTACGTCGGCCCGTCCCGGTCGATGTCCACCCGGGAGACCGAGAACCGCGGGTTCGACGCCGTCGCGATCACGGTCATCAGATAGCGATGCTCGGCAGAGGTGACCTTGCGGTCGGCCTTCTGCCACGGACGGCCGGTCGGGACGAAGACGACCTCATCGAGGTCGAAGAACGCCTGGGCTTCACTGGCAGCCACCAGGTGGCCGTGGTGGACGGGGTCGAACGTCCCGCCCATCACCCCGATCCGGCGCGTCACCGACGTGCTCAGGAGTGCTCGCGACCTCGGCCGAAGGCAAGCAGTGCCGCGATCAGCAGGAGCAGGAGCAGGAGGATCCCACCGCCGACGAAGTACGGCTTCCAGTAGGTGCCCTCGTCGGCACCGGCGGCGACGTGCGCCGCGGCGAGCATGATCGTCATGGGCAGTAGCCTACCGGCACCTCAGGCGCGGTCTGCCAGCAGTGCGCCCACCATCGCCTCGAGCTTGGGCAGGTCGACGGTGATGTCCGCCACCACGAAGGCCGGCCGCGTCGCCGGGACCGCCGGGCCCGCTCCGGAGAGGTACCGGTAGTCCAGTCCCTCGACCCCGCAGGCGACCTTCCAGAAGTCCGGGAACATGCACAGCGACGGGAACAGCTCGACCAGCGCCGAGCCCGGGCTGCAGAACGGCAGGTTGGCGAGCGAGGCGCCGTGCGGGGCAACGATGATGTCCGCCTCGGCGAACATCGTGACCTGCTCGGCAACCGGGATCACGCCGGTGTCGACGAGCTCGAACCCGAGCGGCTCAAGGGAGGCCATCACCTCGGCCTCGTTGAGCACGATCCGGTTGTTCCGGGCAGCCCCCCGCGTCAGGTAGAGGTGCTTGCCGGGCACGCGCTGAAGACCGGCCGGGACCATCCGGTCGCGGATCAGCGTCGAGACCCACGGCGGGTTGCGCTCGTCGATCGAGGCCAGGCTCGGCACCACCAGCGTGTCCGCGCGCACGTGCGGCACGGTCGCGGCGTCGATGACGTCATCCGGCCCGATCCCCCAGATCTGCAGCAGGTCGCGTTGCCAGCCCTTGGAGTACGGCACGTACCAGCGCTCGGGACGCTCGATGCCGGACTGCTCGAGGACCGCTAGCCGCGGCAGCAGGTCGTGCAGGAAGTGGTAGTAGTTCGCATCGCCCCGGGTGCTCAGCACGCCCAGCCGTCCGGAGACCTCCTGCGGAGGCTGCGGGAACGGGTGCAGGAACATCGGATGCTGGCCCGGCTTGGTAGTGCCGAAGTACCGGCACTGCTCCCAGAGCCAGCGGTTCTCACCCGTGATCACGACCGAGTGCGGCTGCAGGACGCGGCCACCGGCCAACTCCACGACGCCGGTCCGCGCCGCAGTCTCGGTCAGCGCCTCCTCGAAGCACCAGTACGGCGACGGGTCGCCGATCGGGCGTGCCCGGTGCAAGACCTCCTCGGGCCGCGCGAGGGTGAACGCACCGCCGTCACGGGCGGCGTCCTCCATGGTCATCGCGGTCCCGGTCGGCAGCCACCCGCCCTTGACCTTGCTCAGCCGCGAGGTGAGCGGGGAGACAACGCCGGTGCCGACGGTGTACGCGCGCTTGAGCGGCCCGAAGTACGGGCGCAGGCTTTCGGAGAGCCGGACCACGTCCCGCTCCTCTGCTCAGCGCTTGTCGATGCCGACAGGACCGCGCGCCAGCCAGGCCAGGCCGAGGTCGGCCTTGTACGGCTGGTGCGCGACCAGGTGCAGGCCGACGCCGGCGAACCAGGCACGCAGCTCGGCCCAGGACTCGCCCGGAACGTCGTGGTACTCCAAGACGACCCGCTCGACGTTGGCCCAGCTCTCCGGCGAGGAGTTGTAGACCAGCCCGTACTCGCCGCCCTCGCAGTCCATCTTGACCAGCGTGACCGGGCCCTTGGCATCGGCGATCGCCTCATCGAAGCGGATCGTCGGGACCTTCACGCCGGCGCCGGCGTACGCGCCATCGTCGACGGGCTTGTGGTCGACCAGGTTGTTCAGGCCGCTGGCGCCGCCGTGGTCGTCGAAGAGGGCGAAGCCGGTCTCGCCGGCCAGCGCTGCGGCGACGACCGTGATCTTGGAGCCGAGCCCGTTCTGCTCGATGTTGCGGTTCAGGTAGGACCGCGTGCCCTCGGAGGGCTCGAAGCACGTCACGGACACGGTCGGCAGCGTCTCCACCAGGCTGCAAGCGAAGGTGCCCACGTGCGCGCCGACGTCGAACGCGTTGATCTCGCGACCCTGGTAGGCCTCGGTGAACCAGGCGAGCCGGTACTCCTCCTCGGCGTACTGCTCATAGGTCGGGACCCGGGCGCCGGCGACGTTGGGGACGGTGATCCGCTGACCCGAGCGGGTCTCGAAGGTCAGCTCCTCCGGGCCGCGGCCGAGCTTCTCGCGGGCCAGGCCGGAGAGCAGGGAGGGCCAGTTAGCGAACGTCTTGCGGGTCTGGACCACGCGGCGTACGTCGTGAGCGAGCTTGTAGGCGAAGCCGCCCGCTGGCTGGCCCTCGTGGTCGCGCAGCGGCGCCCGGGACAGCCACGCAGTACCGGCGATCGGGGACCGCAGGTCGCGCAGGACGTGCAGGCCGACCGAGGCGAACCAGGCGCGCAGCTCCTCCCACGACTCGTCCGGCATGGTGTGGTACTCCAGCACCAGCCGCTGGACGTTGGCCCAGCTCTCCTTGGACGACTTGTAGACGAGGTCGTACTCGCCGCCCTCGCAGTCCATCTTGATGAACTCGACCGGGCCGCGCGCGTTCGCGACGACGTCGTCGAACGGCACCGTCTCGACGCGTACGCCGGACCCGTCGATGTGGTCGTCGAAGGCCAGGTGGTTGTGGCCGGACCCAGCACCCTGGAGATCGAGCACGGCGAAACCGTTCTCGCCGGTGATCGCCTGCTGGTAGGTGTGCACCCGCTCGGTGTTGCCGTTGGCCTCGACGTTGCGGTTCAGGAAGCTGTAGGTGTCCGGTGCCGGCTCGAAGCAGTCGATCGTCGCACGTGGGTGGACGCTGGCGAGCTGGGTGGCGAACGTCCCGACGTGGGCGCCGATATCGAGCACGTGGATCGGACGGCTGGCAAGGTCGCCGAGGAACCAGTCGAGGTCGTAGCAGTCCTCGGCGAAGACCTCGTAGACCGGCACCCGGGCGCCAGGGGCGTTGGGGATCGAGATCGTCTGGCCTTCGCGGGTGTGGAAGGTCAGGACGTCGGGGCCCTCGGAGACCTTCTCGCGGGCCATCCCGGCCAGAAGCGCCGGCCAGTTGCTGAAGGCCTGAGGGGTCTGGACGAGACGGGTCAGCTCGTATTTGAGGACCCAGGCCCGGGAGTTGTCCGATTCGACGATCACGCGGCAGACCCTACCTGTCCGGAGGCTCCCGAATTGGCTAGTCCGGAGTTTCCGCGCTCAGTTGATCCCGACCAGCGGGCCCAGGTAGTCCTTGACGATGCTGGCGCCCTCGATGACCGCCCAGAATCGGATGGTCCGACCGGTCACGCAGGTCGTGATGAAGATCGCCAGATTCATCCGCAGCGTGCCCGCGACCACCGCCAGGATCGCCAGTGGCGGGAACCCTGTGACCGCCGAGACGAAGGTGATCCCGCCTGCTGTGACCGGCCGACCCTCGATCCGGTCGTTCCACTTGGCGTAGGAGGCCTTCCACTTCTCGGTCTCCATCTTCTTCGCCAGCCACGGGATCTTCATCGAGTGGTGGCCGGTGTAGTACCAGATGATCTTGCCGACCGTCTGCCCGCATGCGGCCGTGAACGCGATCACCCACGCATGGGCGCCGCCGAACGGGATGCCTGCGAGGGGGATCTCGGCGTTCATGACCGGGATGAGCGCTGAACCGATCGAGTAGAAGAACGTCCCTAGGACCAGCTTCACGCCGTTGCGCCCTGCTCTGACGTCACGGCCGAGCCGTCCGCCAGCCCGGTACCGGTCGGGATCGGGAGCCCGATCTTGGCCAGCCGGATGAGCATCGCGATCTTGAAGACCAGCAGCCCGGCGGCGATCACGCCGCCCAGCCACGGCATCTGGGTGACCAGCAGCAGCACGGCGAACAGCGCCGAGTTGACCGCCTTGGCGGGGTGCGACCAGTTCAGCCGGTAGATCGCGGAGTCGACGACGTAGAAGTAATTAGGGCTGCGGATCTTCCAGCCCAGGAACGCGATCGAGAGGAAGAAGTCGATCACCATGAACTCGGCGAGGTAGAGCACGACCGGGACAGTGAACTCCGGGTGCAGCCAGGCGAGCCCGAAATAGAACGCCGCCGAGCAGAACCGGTCGCTCATGATGTCGAGCAGGGCGCCGATCCGGGTCTCATGGTGCATCCGACGCGCGACCTGCCCGTCCAGACTGTCGCCGGCCCAGTAGACGACCAACGCGATCGCCATCAGCTTCAGCGCCGGACTCCAGAACGTGTCGTTGTGCGGGACGCCCTGGTGGATTGCGAACGCGACGATGGTGATGCACGCGATCGTCCGGATGAACGTGATGATCGTGGCCGGGGTGAGGAACCGCTCGGTCGACGGATCGGCCCAGACGTCGAGCATGTCCGGACTCGCACCCTTGACGAAGGGTTTCTTCAGGGAGCCGTCGTCGACGGCGATCAGCCTCATCTGACGTGCCCATCGCCGGTGACGACGTACTTGCTCGACGTCATCTCAGGCAGGCCTAGCGGTCCGCGAGCGTGCAGCTTCTGGGTCGAGATGCCGATCTCGGCGCCGAACCCGAACTCGCCTCCGTCGGTGAATCGGGTCGAGGCGTTGACCATCACCGCTGCCGCATCGACCTCGGCGGTGAATCGCCGGGCTGCTGCCTGGGAGCCGGTCACGATCGCCTCGGTGTGGCCCGACGAGTGCGCCCGGATGTGGTGGATCGCAGCCGTCAGATCCGGTACGACGGCCGCGGAGATGTCCAGGGAGAGGTACTCGGTGTCCCAGTCCTCATCGGTCGCGGCCACCACCCCGTCGTACGCCGTGAAGGCGCTGTCGCCGTGAATGGTCACGCCGGCCGCACCCAGCGCCGCGACGACCAGGGGAAGGAACGTCGTCGCGATCGCCTCGTGGACCAGCAGCGACTCCGCTGAGTTGCACACCGAGGTCCGATGCGTCTTGGAGTTCATCACGATCGCCAGCGCCATCTCCAGGTCGGCCGCCTCGTCGACATAGACGTGGCAGTTGCCGACGCCGGTCTCGATCACCGGCACCGTGGACTCCTCGACCACCGAGCGGATCAGGCTCGCTCCCCCGCGCGGGATCAGCACGTCGACCAGCCCCCGGGCCCGCATCAGCTCCTTGACGGCCTCGTGGCCCTCCCCCGGCACCAGCGCGATCACGTCGGCCGGCAGTCCCGACCGCTCGGCCGCAGCGCGCAGAACCGCCACGATCGCCGTATTCGACGACAGCGCGCTCGATGAGCCGCGCAGGAGCACCGCGTTGCCGCTCTTCAGGCAGATGCCGGCGGCGTCGGCCGTCACGTTCGGCCGTGCCTCGTAGATGACCCCGACCACGCCGAAGGGCACCGAGACCTGGCGCAGCTCCAGCCCGTTGGCCAGCGTCGAGCCGCGCAGCACCTCGCCGACCGGGTCGGGTAGGCCGGCGACCTCGCGCAGGCCCTGGGCCATCCCGGCGATCCGGCCCTCGTCGAGGCGCAGCCGGTCGATCATGTGCGGCAGGGTGCCGGCAGCCTCGGCAGCGGCGACGTCGGCAGAGTTGGCCTCCAGGATCGCTCCGGACTGCGCCAGCAGCGCCTGGGCCATCGCCTCGAGCGCGGCGTCCTTGGCTGCACGGGTCGCGAGGGCGAGCACGTTCGCCGCCTCGCGGGCGCGCGCGGCAACAACCGCGATCGTGTCGGACATGGGGCTCAGGGTATCTGGAAGTTAGAGCTGGAAGGGCATCGGCACGGGGCTCTGAAGCCCCGGGTGGCCGAGGCCGCCCCGAGCGTCTCGGACGGCCTTCTCGACGACCTCGAGCCCGACGATCTCCCAGTGCGGGAGTCCTGCGGAGTCCCGGTGCTCATCCCACAGCCGCAATGCCAAGGAGGCGACGTCGAGCATCGCGTCGCCCTCGTCCCAGAACTGCAGTTCAGCGCCGGAACCGGTGTACTCGACGGTGTCGATGAACGGGCGCTCCTCGCGCAGCCGCGAGAGCGAGGCTCGGACGAGCATCGGCTCGACCGGCTGTCCTGCGACCGTGAGGGTCACGTGCCACAGACGAACGTGCTGCTCCGCGTCCACCAACGCTCCTTCTCCCGTGCCGACGTCGGCACCAGTGTGCGGGACGGGCGTCCGGCTCGTTGGGCGAATCGAGGAAGTGGGGCCGCAAGGCCCGGATCGGGAACCGATCAGGCCCGGATCAGGAATGGTCGAGCAGGGTCAGGTCGTCGCGATGCACGACCTCGCGCTCGTAGGAGGCCCCCAGCTCGCGTGCCAGGTCGTGGGTGGAGCGTCCCATCAGCGCAGGCAGCTCGGTCGCGTCGTAGTTCACCAGCCCGCGGCCGATCACCGCACCGTCAGGGTCGACCAGGTCGACAGGGTCTCCTGTGACGAACGACCCGCTGACCGCGGTGATCCCGGCAGGAAGCAGCGACGCCTGACGCTGGGTCAGAGCGGTGACGGCGCCCTTGTCGAGCGCGATCGTGCCCTGCGCTTCGGTGGCGTGCGCCAACCAGAGCAGGCGCGCGGGCCGACGCTTTCCGGTCGCGTGGAAGAACGTGCCGACATGCTGGCCGGCCAGCGCCTCGGCGGCGCGCGCGGCGCTGGTCAGCACGACCGGTACGCCGGCCCCCGTCGCGATCCTGGCTGCCTCGAGCTTGGTCTGCATGCCACCGGTGCCGACGCCGGCCGGGCCCGCCTTGCCGACGACGACGTCGCCGAGATCGGCCTCGCTGCGGACCTCGCTGATCAGCGTCGCGCCGGGAGCGGTCGGCGGGCCGTCGTACAGACCGTCGACATCGGAGAGCAGCACCAGCAGGTCGGCGGTGACCAGGTGCGCGACCAGCGCGGCGAGCCGGTCGTTGTCGCCGAACCGGATCTCGCTGGTGGCCACGGTGTCGTTCTCGTTCACGATCGGCACCACGCCCAGCTCGAGCAGTGTCGAGAAGGTGCGCTGCGCATTGCGGTAGTGGCCGCGTCGGGTCACGTCGTCGACGGTGAGCAGCACCTGGCCAGTCACCTGGCCATGGCGGGCGAACTCCTCGGTGTAGCGGTGCACCAGGATCCCCTGCCCGACCGAAGCAGCAGCCTGCTGGCGGGCCAGGTCACGCGGACGCTTGCTCAGGGCGAGCGGCGCCAGGCCCGCGGCGATCGCGCCCGAGGACACCAGCACCACCTCGGTGCCGGTCGCATGCACCCCGGCGACGGTGTCGACCAGCTCGCGCATCCGGATGGGATCGATGCCCCCTCCAGCGGTGGTCAGCGACGAGGAGCCGACCTTCACTACGACGCGCCGGGCGCCGGTGACCGCCTGCCGGGTCATTCCTCGTCCCCTCCGGGGTAGGCCTCGTCGAAGGAGTCGTTGGTGAACACGACCTCGACGCCGCCCTCCGCGAGCTCATGCTCCTCGAGGTCGGTGTAGTCGGCACCGAGCGTGTCCAGACGCCGGGCGACGTCGGCGCGGGTCTCGGTCTCGCCGCGCTCCGGCATCAGCTCCTCGATGCTCCGGCGGCGACCGGCGGCCGGGCGATCCGAACGCAGGCGCTCGTCCTCGCCGCGACGACTGAGCATCTCGGCGCCACCGGCGTCGAGACCGGGCTTGAAGTCGAAGACGACCGCATTGTCGGGATGACCGATGAGCACCGGGTCGCCCTCGTGGGCGCCGAGCTCGACGAGCTTGGCCTCGACGCCGAGCCGGTTGAGCCGGTCTGCGAGGAACCCGACGGCCTCCTCGTTGCTGAAGTCGGTCTGCCGGATCCAGCGCTCGGGCTTGATGCCGCGGACGCGCCAGCCGTCACCCGTCTCGGCGATCGTGAACTCCTCGCCCGAGCCCTGGGGCTGGGGCCGGATGATGATCCGCTCGGCCTGCACGACCACGCGCTCGCGGCGCGCGTTCGCGACGACCTCGGCCATCGCGAACGTCAGTTCCTTGAGCCCGAGGTGGGCCAGCGCGCTGACCTGGAACACCGGCCAGCCGCGGCGCTTGATCTCCTCGGTGACGATGTCGGCCATGTCCCGACCGTCGGGGACGTCGGCCTTGTTCAGCGCGACCAGCCGGGGACGGTCCTCCAGTCCGCCGTACTTGGCGAGCTCGTTCTCCATCACCTCGAGGTCCTCGACGGGGTTGCGCCCGGGCTCGAGGGTGGCGAGGTCTACGACGTGCAGCAGCGCCGCGCAGCGCTCGATGTGGCGCAGGAAGTCGTGACCCAGGCCGCGGCCTTCGCTGGCGCCCTCGATCAGGCCGGGCACGTCGGCGACGGTAAAGACGGTGTCCCCTGCCTTCACCACGCCTAGGTTGGGGACCAACGTGGTGAACGGGTAGTCGGCGATCTTAGGCCGGGCACGGCTGATCGCTGCGATGAGGCTGGACTTGCCGGCGCTGGGGAACCCCACCAGCCCGATGTCTGCAACGACCTTGAGCTCTAGGCCGATGGTGCGCTCCTCGCCGGGCTCCCCGAGAAGCGCGAACCCGGGCGCCTTGCGCTTGGCCGAGGCCAGCGCGGCGTTGCCGAGGCCGCCGCGGCCGCCTTCGGCGATCACCATCTCGGTGCCGGCGCCGACCAGGTCGGCGAGCACCTCGCCGCCCTCGGTCACCACGGTGCCGTCGGGCACGGGCAGGACCAGGTCCTCGCCATGCGCACCGTTGCGGTGGTCGCCGGCGCCGTGGCCGCCGTGGGTGGCCTGGCGCTTGGCCTTGTGGTGGTAGTCGATCAGCGTGGTGACGTCAGGGTCGACACGCAGGATGATCGAGCCACCGGGGCCGCCGTTGCCCCCGTCAGGCCCGCCGAGCGGCTTGAACTTCTCGCGGTGCACCGAGGCGACGCCGTTGCCGCCACGGCCCGCGCTGACGTACAGCGTGACGTGGTCCACGAACGTGGGGACTGCCATCGGTGCTCCTTTCTCGTTCGTCGAGCCTGGTCTCGTTCGTCGAGCCTGTCGAGACGTTGTGTGGAAAATGCGAAGGGCGCCCCTGGCAGACCAGGGACGCCCAACGGAGAGACTGGGTTTGTTCCGGCGCCCTTGTCAGGCAGACGGGACGATGTTGACCACGCGGCGACCGCGTCGGGTGCCGAACTCGACGTTGCCCGCCACCAGAGCGAACAGGGTGTCGTCACTGCCACGGCCGACACCAGCGCCGGGGTGGAAGTGCGTGCCACGCTGGCGGACGATGATCTCGCCGGCGTTGACAAGCTGGCCGCCGTAGCGCTTGACGCCGAGACGCTGGGAGTTCGAGTCGCGACCGTTCTTAGTGGACGCGGCGCCCTTCTTGTGTGCCATGAGTTCAGTCCTTGAGAGTAGAGAGCCGGAGATCGAGGCCGTCAGGCCTTGATGTCGGTGACCTTGACCTGGGTGTACTTCTGACGGTGACCCTGGCGCTTCTTGTAGCCGGTCTTGTTCTTGTACTTCTGGATGACGATCTTCGGGCCCTTGGTGGCGCCGAGGATCTCGACGGTCACGGCGGCCTTGTCCAGGCCGGAAGCGGTGACCTTCTCGCCGTCCACGAGCATCACGACGGGCAGGGTCAGCGTGCCACCCACTGCCTCGTCGGTCTTGTCGATCTCGATGACATCGCCAACAGCAACCTTCTGCTGCTTGCTGCCACTACGCACGATCGCGTACACGGCGGACTCACTCTCTTCGTCGGTTCACATCTGGGGGTTCCGGCCCTAGGCACGGAAAGGGCGTGCGCGAAGCACGCCGAGGGTCAACTTTACGCGGAAGCGGGCCGTGGGGTCAAAACGATCCATCGAACCCGTTCGTCGAGCGGAAACGAGCCTGCGAGCGGAGCCGAGACGTTTAGTTAACCGATGTGAAGTATTATCTTGTCTCGTGACTGATTCAGCTACCGCGGCTCGCCCGCTCTCCCGCTTCGACAAGGACCACCCGCACTACCGGTGGATCGCCCTGTCCAACACCACGCTCGGCATCTCGATGGCGACGATCAACTCCTCGATCGTGATCATCTCGCTGCCAGCGATCTTCCGCGGGATCAAGCTCAACCCGCTCGAGCCCGGCAACGTCTCCTACCTGCTCTGGATCATCATGGGCTTCCTGGTGGTCTCGGCGGTGCTGGTAGTCACGCTCGGCCGGCTCGGCGACATCTACGGCCGCGTCAAGATGTACAACCTCGGCTTCGCCGTCTTCTCGTTGTTCTCGATCCTGCTCTCGGTCGATCCCTTCCATGGGGGCGCCGGAGCATGGTGGCTGATCCTGATGAGGGTCGGCCAGGGCGTCGGCGGCGCGATGCTGTTCGCGAACTCGACGGCGATCCTCACTGATGCCTTCCCCGCCGCCCAGCGCGGGATGGCGCTGGGCATCAATCAGGTTGCCGCGATCGCGGGCTCGTTCCTCGGCCTGATCATCGGCGGGGTCCTCTCCGAATGGGACTGGCGCGCTGTGTTCTGGGTCAGCGTCCCGATCGGCATCTTCGGCACTGTGTGGGGCTATCGCTCCCTGGTCGAGCTCGGCGAGCGTCGCAAGGCGAAGCTGGACATCCCCGGCAACCTCACCTTCGCCGGCGGCCTGACCGCCATCCTGGTCGCGATCACCTACGGCCTGCAGCCCTACGGCAGCCACGCCACCGGCTGGCTCAACCCGTGGGTGCTGGCGGGCCTGATCGGCGGCGCCATCCTGCTGGTCGCGTTCGTGATCGTCGAGAACCGCGTCGAGTTCCCGATGGTGAGCATCTCGCTGTTCCGGATCCGGGCCTTCAGCATGGCCAACATCGCCGGCCTGATGGCAGCGGTCGGACGTGGCGGCCTGCAGTTCATGCTGATCATCTGGCTCCAAGGCATCTGGCTGCCACTCCACGGCTACAGCTACGAGTCCACTCCCCTATGGGCCGGCATCTACATGCTCCCGCTGACCATCGGCTTCCTGGCCGCCGGCCCGGTCTCCGGCTGGCTCTCGGACCGGTACGGCGCCCGCTACTTCTCCACCGGTGGCTCGCTGGTCGTCGCCGTCACCTTCGTCGGCCTGCTGCTGATCCCGGTGAACTTCCACTACTGGCTGTTCGCGGTGATCCTGCTGCTCAACGGCATCGGCTCGGGCCTGTTCAGCGCCCCGAACACCACCGCGATCATGAACTCGGTGCCTGCGCACGAGCGTGGCGCAGCCTCCGGTATCCGCGGCACCGTCTTCAACTCCGGATCGTCGCTCTCGATCGGCGTGTTCTTCTCCCTGATGGTCGTCGGCCTGGCCAACAAGCTCCCTCACACGCTGACCAGCGGACTGACCAGCCACGGCGTCGATGCTGCCTCGGCCTCCACTATCGGCAACGCCCCCCCGGTCGGGACCCTCTTCGCCTCGTTCCTGGGCTCGAACCCGATCAAGGAGGCGCTGAACCAGCAAGGCGCCCTGAAGTCGATCCCCGCAGCGCAGGCCAAGGTGCTGACTGGCAAGGAGTTCTTCCCCGACCTGATCTCCGGGCCGTTCCACTCCGGCTTGATCATCGTGTTCCTCGCGGCAGCCGGAATGATGCTCGTCGCAGCAGCCGCATCCTGGTCCGCCGGCGGCAAGTACGTCCACGTCGACGAGCCGACGCTCTCGGACGCGGATGCGGGCGAGGCGCTGGGCCGCGAGGAATGATCGAGCCATGAGCACCGGGCAGCCCGCAGGTGCTGCGACCGAGACGCTGGCGACTGGGGCCGTACCGTCCGAGGAGGGGGCGCGCCTCTATCTCGCTGTCGGCAGGTTGAACCGGGCCCTGCGCCGTGACTCCCGGATCGCCGACATCGGCCACGGCGCGCTGAGCGCGCTGGCGACCCTGATCAACGACGGTCCGCAGCGTGCCGGAGCCTTGGCCCAGGCCGAGGGCGTCACCGCGCCTGCGATGACTCGGATCATCAACTTCCTCGAGGGCTTGGACTACGTTGTACGCCGCCCGGACCCCGCTGACGGGCGGGCGTCGGTGATCGCTGCGACCGAAGCGGGCGAGACGCTCGTGCTGCACGGCCGATCGGCACGCCTCCAGGCGCTCCAGGAGCGCCTGGATCGCCTGGCTCCCGAGCACCAGCAGGCCCTCGCCGCCGCACTGGATGCGTTCGAAGGACTGACCGAGGGCCCGAACCCGGGCTGAACGGTTTCCAGGTTCGACACCGACATACTGGACACCATGTCTTCCGCGTCCGGCCCTCTCAGCGCCACCTCCATCCGTCTGGTGATCTTCGACTGTGACGGCGTACTGGTCGACTCCGAGCGCCTCGTCCAGCGCGTCGAGATGGAGCAGCTAGCCGAGCTCGGCTGGCCGATCACCCTCGCCGAGATTTACGAGCAGCACTTGGGCAGGTCCGAGGCCGACATTGCAGCGAACATCGAGCGACATACGGGTTCACCGCTTCCGTCCGACTTCGCGGAGCGGCGGGCGCGTGCCATCTGGGATGCGTTCGAGCGGGAACTTCAGCCGGTACCGGGAATCAACGAGGCGATCGCCGCGGTCAGATCTGCTGGTTTCAGCACCTGCGTGGCGTCGTCGGGCTCCCACGACAAGCTGCGATTCACTCTCGGCCGAACCGGGTTGTACGACCACTTCGAGGGCAGGATCTTCAGCGCCGAAGCGGTCAGGCACGGAAAGCCGGCGCCCGACCTGTTCCTGCACGCGGCTGCGTCAATGCAAGCGACGCCTACGGCCTGTGTGGTCGTAGAGGACAGCCCTGCAGGCATCTCTGCCGCGCTGGCTGGCGGCATGGGCGTGATCGGGTACGCCGGGCTCACCCCGGCATATCTGCTGTCAAAGGCCGACGCCGTCATCGATGACCTCGCCCTACTTGCTGACACGATCGCCAGGCAGTACGGCGTCTGAGGCCTCTCAGCGCTTGCGGGTGCCCTTCTTCTTGACCGGCACGTGGAAGACCGGAGCGTCGCCGTCCTCGGCTCCCTCGGCCGTCGCAACTCCCTCACCGGCCTCAGCAGGCTCGACCGGGTCGTCGCTGACCGGGGTGTGCTCAGAATCCTGAATAGCCTCCGCCGGCGCCTCGACCGTGACGGCCGGGCCAGCAGGCCTGCCCGCAGCGCGCCGCCGGCGCGTGGTGGTCACCACGATCGGTGCCGCTGGCGTCTCCTCAGCAGCCTCGACAACCTGCTCTGCAGATTCGTCGGCTCCTTTGGGCTGAGCATCTGCAACTACCGGAGGCGTCTCGACAGGCTCGACGAACGACAGGTCGGGCTCCTGTGCCTCACGAGGCTCGTCAACCGGCGTCTGGGGCGCCTCGGCAGCCTCGTCCACCGCGATCAGCTCGTCCTCGGGGTGCGGCTTGGTGCCGGCCAGCGCCATCGGCGACGGCTTCGTCTCGACCGCAGGAGCGGCGTCTTCGTTGTTGCGGTTGCGGTTGCGGCCGCCACGGCTGCGACGGCTGCGCGGCTCGTCGCTGCCTGCGCCACCACCGCCGTTCCCGTTGCCGCCGCCCATGCCGCCGCCCATGCCGACGCTCCGGTTGCTCGGCTCGATCGGGTGATCGTGCACGATCACGCCACGGCCCTTGCAGTGGTCGCAGTCCTCGCTGAACGTCTCGAGCAGGCCCGAGCCGATCCGCTTGCGGGTCATCTGCACCAGGCCGAGCGAGGTGACCTCGGCGACCTGGTGGCGGGTGCGGTCGCGGCCCAGGCACTCCACCAGGCGGCGCAGCACGAGGTCGCGGTTGGATTCGAGCACCATGTCGATGAAGTCGATGACGATGATTCCGCCGATGTCGCGCAGGCGGAGCTGGCGCACCATCTCCTCGGCGGCCTCGAGGTTGTTCTTGGTGACCGTCTCCTCCAGGTTGCCCCCGGAGCCGGTGAACTTGCCGGTGTTGACGTCGACGACGGACATCGCCTCAGTGCGGTCGATGACCAGCGAGCCACCCGACGGCAGCCAGACCTTGCGGTCCAGGCCCTTGGAGATCTGCTCGTCGATCCGGTACGCCGCGAAAGCGTCCTTACCGTCCTTGGACTCGTAGCGCTGCAGCCGCTCGCGTAGGTCCGGTGCGACGTGCGAGACGTAGCCGTCGACCAGGTCCCAGGCCTCATCACCCTCGATCACCAAGGACTTGAAGTCCTCGGTGAACAGGTCGCGGACGACCTTGAGGGTCAGGTCGGGCTCGCCGTACAGCAGCTCGGGCGACTTGCCGGCGACGACCTTCTTCTCGATCTCGGCCCAGCGGGCGGTGAGGCGCTCGACGTCCTGCGTCAGCTCCTCCTCGCTGGCGCCCTCGGCGGCCGTCCGGACGATCACGCCGGCGGTGTCCGGGACGATCTCCTTGAGCAGCGTCTTGAGACGGTTGCGCTCGGTGTCGGGGAGCTTGCGGGAGATGCCGGAGGTGTTGCCGTCCGGCACGTAGACCAGGAACCGGCCGGGCAGGCTGATCTGCCCGGTGAGCCGGGCACCCTTGTGCCCGATCGGATCCTTGGTCACCTGGACCAGGATCGTCTGGCCGGACTTGAGCACCGACTCGACCTTGCGCGGCTGGCCATCCTTGTGGCCGAGCGCGGACCAGTTCACCTCACCGGCGTACAGGACCGCGTTGCGACCCTTGCCGATGTCGATGAACGCGGCCTCCATCGACGGGAGGACGTTCTGCACTCGGCCGAGGTAGACGTTGCCGATCAGCGAGGTCTGGGAGTCCCGCGAGGCGTAGTGCTCGACGAGGACCTTGTCCTCGAGAACGGCGATCTGGGTGAGGTCGGCGCGCTGGCGGATGACCATGATCCGGTCAACCGATTCGCGACGGGCAAGGAACTCGGCCTCGCTGACGATCGGGGCCCGACGACGGCCGGCCTCGCGGC
The DNA here is from genome assembly GCA_035695505.1 of Marmoricola sp. GTDB lineage: Bacteria > Actinomycetota > Actinomycetes > Propionibacteriales > Nocardioidaceae > Marmoricola. The sequence goes on from DASRRQ010000025.1 coordinate 42,740, forward strand.
CCTCGCGGCGCCGCTGCTTCTTCGCCTCGAGGCGCGTCGAGCCGCCGATGCTGGTGATCTCGTCCTCGGGGTTGCGCGGCTGGCGGACCCGGGTACGCCGGCGGCGCGAGGTGGCTCCGTCGCCGTCGCCGTCCTCCTCGCCCTCCTCGGTCGTGTCGTCCTGCTCGTCGCTGTCGCCGTCGGCGGAGTCGTCACCGGCCCCGCGACGACGACGACGGCCACCGCGGCGGCGACGACGCCGGGCGCCACCCTCGCCGGACTCGGTGCTCTCGGCCTCGTCGGCCTCGTCAGTCGCGGTCTCATCGTCGCCCTCGGCCGGCGCCTCGTGTGTCCCGCGAGCGGCAGCGGTCTTCTTCGCGGTGCGCTTGGCGGCAGTCTTCTTCGCCGTACGGCCGCGACCGGTCGCGGGAGCCTCGTCGGCCACCGACTCGGCGCCGTCAGTCGGCTCCGCGGACGTGCCGTCCGTCGCCTCGTCGGCGACTGGAGCCGCAGCGGTCTTCTTGGCCGTGCGCTTCCGTGCCGGAGCAGCGGTCTTCTCTGGTGCCTGGAACAGCACCATCGGCGCGCCGGACGCCCGTGCGGTGGACTCGTCTGCGGCGTCCTCGGCGGCGTTCGCCCCCTCATCGGCGGGCGCAGCTGCGGCCTTCTTGCTGGCGCGGCGCTTGGGACGCTCGGCGGGGGTCTCGGCAGCCGCACCCTGGGGCGCTGCGTCCGCCTCCGGGGAGGCTTCCGCCGCCTTGGCCGCCTTCTTCGCGGTGGCCTTGGTGGCCTTCTTCGCGGTGGCCTTCTTGGCCGGCTTCTTCGCAGCCTTCTTGGCGGCGGGGGCCTGCTCGCCCTTCGCGGAAGCGTCGGCAGCGCCCGGCTGGGGCGCGCTCACCTCGCCGGTCTGGAACGAGCCGCCGTCAGCACCGTTGATCTCGGTGGCGCTGTTGTTCTCCGTGTTGTCTGCGTCGAGCATGGAGCTCTCCTATGCACGGGCCGGCGTACGCCGAAATTGCCAGTGCGGGTCACGGCTGCGCGGTGTCACACCCACTACGCAGCAAAAGCCTTCGGTCGGCGACGACACTCTCCGTGTCATTACGTCGCATGAATGGCCCGCCGGTCACCGACCGCGGTCGCGCTTGCCGTTGTGCACCGAGGAGAGCTGTCACCTGCTCCTCAGCCGGCTGCGTCGCGGTCGGGTGCCAAGGGATCACCCACCGTGCCGGTCCGCAGATCCAAGGGACCCTGTGCCAGCCGCTGCGATAGTGCTGCAGAACTGGTGGAGATCCCCGAGATCTCGCGAAGCGCGGCGAGAACGTCGTCGGGTCTCACGGACGGGGTTCCGTGTCGTAAGACCACTTGCAGTATCGCACAAGATTCCTGATCCGCTGTCGACGCGCCGCTGGGGCCACCGTCGGGTACTGCCGGCGGGAGTGCTTCGAGGCCGGCGATCGAAGCCCGCGCGTCGAAGGTGCGCAGGCCCTTCTTGGTCATCCGCTCGACGGTCACCTCAGGGGTGTCAAGGAGCTGTTGGACGCCGTCGGCAAGGGCCGCGACCTCCACGCCCGTCAACGTGATCTGCCAGACGGAGGCCTCGAGCTCATCGGCTAGCGAGCCGCCCTTGCTGACCACCACGTCGACGATGTCGAGGCCCGGAGGCAGCGAGGCGTCGAGCGCGCGGGCCACGACCGCCGGGTCCTGGACCTCGGCGAGGCCGATCTCGAGGTACTCGGCCTCGCTGGCGGCCCCGGTCGGGCTGGCGCCGGCATACGAGATGCGCGGATGCGGGTTGAAACCCGAGGAGTACGCCATCGGCACCCGGGCCCGCGAGATCGCCCGCTCGAAGGCTCGACTGAAGTCGCGGTGGCTGGTGAACCGGAGCCGGCCGCGCTTGGCGTACTGGATCCGGAGCCGCTGCACCGGCGGGGCTTGCTGCTCAGGCTGCTCACGCACGGAGGGAGCCTACGGCTTCTTCTTCATCTCCCGGATCATCGGCGCCTGGTAGATGGTGTTGACCACGTCGCCGGCAAGCCAGCCCGTGAGCCGCGCCGCTTCGGACTCCAGCGCCGCCTGCCCGGCCTTTCCGACGTCGTCGAGAAGCGCCAGCCGGACCTCGCCGGACGGCTCCTGGTGCCAGGCTCCGACGATCCGGCCGTCCCACCAGGCCGTAGGCCCGCCGTTGCCGTTGCGGTCGAAGATCGCAGCGGCGTGCTCGCCGAGGTAGAAGCCTCGCTCCTTCCACCCCATCGTGGTCGGGTCGAGTGCCGGCAGCAGCGCCGCCCAGGGCGCGACCGGGTCGACGTCGCCCGTGTCCCCAGCTGCGACCCAGGCCGGAGTGCCGTCCTCGAGTGTCACCTGCTCGGCACCGACAGCGACCAGCGCCGTGCGGACGGCTGCCTTGGTTGCACCGAGCCACCACACCACGTCCTCCTCGGTCCCGGGGCCGAAAGTGGTCAGCCACGCACCGACGAGAGCTGCGTACCCGTCGTCCTCGCTCAACGGCGCAGCCGGCGCCCCCAGCCACTGCTCGGTCACGGTCCATCGGGGTCGCGAGGTCTTCCAGCCGCCATCGTTCTCACCGCGCAGCACCGACCCGTCGGCCGCCAGCGCGGTGAGCACCCGCGGGGCGATCGAGACCTCGGCAGCCCAGGTCTTCCCCGGCGACAGGCTGAGCCTCGCCTCCAGAGCGGGAAGCGCCGCTCGGATCTGCTGGGTCGTCGCGGGCCCATGCACGCGTAGGTGCTCCAGGACGTCGGCGTAGGCCTGCGCGACCCAGCGGGCACCGTCCTCGGCGTGCCCATGCTCCACCACCTCCTTGGCCAGCCGCGCGTGCTGCTGGGCGGCGACCCGGGCGGCAGCGCTCCCCCACACCGCCGGCAGCAGGCCGCGTGGGTAGGCGAACAGGGTCCGGCGCATCGAGAGCTGCTTGACCACCGACCGGTCGACATAGAGAGCCTGGTCGATCTCAGCGCGGGACGCGTCGGTGCGCGCTGCAGCCGAGAGGTAGACCGAGGCCGGCTCGGTGGCATGCAGGCAGGTCATCGCGGAAGCAGCGTCGGCGACCGACGCGGCCAGGGTCGACAAGGCATGCCGCTGCCCGATCCTGGCGCGCCGCTGGTCGTCGGTGATCCTCTGCACCTGGCCATCAAATCGCAGTCCACCGACACTGCTCGCCGCACCCGTCCAGACCGGGACGCCCGATCCGAACCTGCCCGGTCCCGGTGCTGGCAGGCTGTCGCCCATGCGCCTGCATCCCGCACGACGACTCGGCCTGCCTGTTCTCAGTGCAGGTGCAGCCGTGGCACTGCTGCTCTCGGGTTGTGCGTACCACCAAGGCGACGCGACAGCCCGGGACTGGACCAGCTGGGTCAAGCAGCACCCGTTGAAGGGCGCGCGCGTGACCGACGTCGTCGGCACCAACATCCAGCCGTTCAAGGGCAGCTTCGAGGCATACGCGAGGCTGACGGCGCCAGCCTCAGCATCCTCGATCAAGGCTGCGATGGCGAGCATGTGCCGCTTCGACAAGGTCACCAGCACGCCGACGGCGTACTTCCTGCAGATCGACCGGATCCTCATACAAGCGCCGTGTAGCGCCTCGGGCCAGTCCAAGTACGCCGCCTTTTGGGCCACCACCTCGAAGCTCGACGGCATCGACCAGCTCACCTTCACCTCCAAGGGTGTGGACCTGACCGCCAGTGACGCCGTGTTGACCACGCTGGTCCCCGAGGTCAGCGCGGCTGCCACGGCCAGCGGGATGGCACCGCGGACGACCAACGTCTACGCCAGCCCGCGCGTGCACATCGAGCAGCACGCGGGCTTCGCACTGAGCGACGAGCTCCGCCTGGCCCAAGGCGTCCTGGACACCGTCGGGGACAAGGTCCTGCACCTCGAGGTCGTCGACGGTCGCGTCTCGGCAGCCACCAACGGCTCGGTCGAGGACGCCCAGCGCTGGCAGGTCTCGGTCAGCCAGGGGTCGCCGAGCCTCACCATCACCCCGGCGCACCTGCGCACCGAGAAGGCACTGACCCCGACCGAGCGCGACCTGCTCGAGCGGATGTCGGTGGACTCCGATGTCACCGATGTCGCGGTGATGCCGTCCGCGTGGGCGATCGACACCCCGAGCACCAAGGATGGTCGAGCCCTGGTGGCAGCCCTGGACGACGAGCCAGCCACCGCGGCGCTCGGCCGACTGACCGTCGATGTCGCGACGACCGGCGTACGCAAGGACCGGCCGTGCCAAGTGCGGCCGGAGTTCCCCGATCGCATCCGCGCGGATGCCTTGTTCGACCTCTGCGACCGGCCGGACGTCGCGAACCTCGACGACCGCGCCTCGACGATGGACCTGCGGATCACCAGCGACGACCTCACCGGCATCCTGAAGCTGGTGCACCGGCTGCCGGCGAAAACTGAGATCTACCTGCAGGTGAAGGACAACTCCACGATCGACATGACCACCGGCGATACCTTGACCACCGAGTTCCCGCAGAGCGATCTCGGCAAGCAGCTGACGAAGATCTGGAGCGGACTGGGTCCGCTCGGCTGAGGGATTGACGCAGGGTCCACAATCGATCGGGTGAGCAATCTCGGAACGGCCCTCGATCCACGATCCGACGCCGGCGACCGACAGCGGTCTGGCCGGGCCCTGGTCATTCTGGGGATCATCGTGCTCGCCTTCAACCTGCGTCCGGCCGCTGTCAGCGTCGGACCGGTCCTCGACGACCTCTCCGACAGCCTCGGGATGGGGACGGTGGCGACGAGCCTGCTGACCTCGCTGCCGGTGCTGAGCTTCGCCACCGTCGGAGCGCTGGCCCCGCGGATCGGGCGCTCGGTCGGATTGCACCGGACCACCCTGATCGCCCTTCTCCTCGTCTCCGCCGGGTTGTTCGCCCGGGTGCGGGTGCACGACCAGTGGACCTTCCTGCTCCTCTCTTTCGTCGCGCTTGCAGGGATGGCGGTCGCCAACGTGCTGCTGCCATCGCTGGTCAAGCTGCACTTCCCCGACCAGGTCGGCACGATGACGGCGCTGTACTCGACCTCGCTCGCGATCGGCCTCACGCTCGCCTCGGTGCTCACGGTGCCGATCTCGCACAGCCGGCATGGGCACCTCGACTGGCGACACGGGCTGATGGTCTGGGGGGTGACGGCGCTGATCGCCGCAGTCCCCTGGGTCGGCCTGGTACGCCGTGACCGGATCGGAGAGCCAGCGACGACGCCGATCGGCACGAGCGCGGTCGCCCGGACCCGGCTCGGCTGGGTGCTGGGTGTGTTCTTCGGCCTTCAATCCCTGCAGGCGTACTCGATCTTCGGCTGGACCGCGAAGGTCTACCGCGACGCCGGGTTCGACGCCCACGACGCCGGACTCCTCCTCGGCGTGATCACCGGCGTGAGCATCCCGCTGTCGCTCGCCATCCCGGCGGCCACCGTCCGAGTCAAGGACCAGCGGGTGCTGCTGAGCGTGATCATGGCGTTCTACCCGATCGGCTACCTCGGCCTGATCATCGCGCCACACGCGGGCGCCTGGGTGTGGGCCGTCGCGCTCGGGATCGGCACCTGCACGTTCCCGTTCATCCTGACCTTGATCGGCCTGCGGGCGAGGACTCCCGCCGGCACCGCGGCACTCTCCGCCTTCACCCAGTCCTCGGGCTACCTGATCGCCGTCCTCGGCCCCTTCGGGGTCGGCGCCCTGCATGCGGCCACGAACGGCTGGAACGTGCCGCTGGCCATCCTGCTCGCACTCTGCGTGCCGATGTACGCGGTCGCCCTGATGGCCTGCAGGCAGGAGTACGTCGAGGACCAGCTCGCCGCCTAGACCTCCGGAGGGCCCGGGCGCAGCATCAACGCCGTGGCAGGCCCGAAACCGTCCCGCTGGTACAACGGCACCGAGCGCTCGCTCGGGCTGAGCACGATCCGCACGAACCCATGGTCATCGGCGTACGTCGTGCACGCGGTCAGCAACTCCGTCCCGATGCCGATGCCGCGATACTCGCCGAGGACGTAGAAGTTGGCGAGGTAGCCCCAGTGGTTCGACGCGCGACCGGGCCGCGGCATCCGGGAGAACACGAGCATGTTGAGCATCCCGATCGCAGCATCAGCCACCTCGGCGATCCAGGTCACGCGCTGCTGCTGCTCCGCGGCGTACCAAGCGGTGAAGGCGTCCTCGAAGCCGTCGTCGACGACACGCGCGCCGGCGTTCTCCTCGACCCAGGCGCGGCGCAGCGCAGCGAGCGCGCCCATGTCGGCCGCGGTGGCGAAGCGAATCACGCCAGAACCCCTCTCCCTCTCCAAGGTATAGCGGACCAGGGGGCTTGCGGCAAGGCCCCGGTGATGGCCCAGAATCACCGGTCCGTACGCCGAACCACCGAACGGACACCACCACGTGAACCCCCGCAGCACCAGCGCCTTCGAACTCCCCGACCACCTCGCCGCTAAAGCCGATCCGGATCTGATCGGCCGCGACGAGCAGCACTTCGCCGCCATCTCCGACAGCCTCGAGCAGACGATCGCAGAGCTGACCGAGCGCCTTGACGAGGCCCGGAGGAGCCAGGCAGGGACCGGCCAGCGGGCCTTGGACCGTGACCAGGAGGTGCACCGGCTGACCTCCCGGCTGAGCACGTTGCAGCGGTTCGGCCTCGATCTCTGCCTTGGTCGGGTGGTCCCTGACGACGGCGGCGAGGCGGTGTATATCGGCCGTCTCGGACTCACCGCGAGCGATGGACGCCGGCTCCTCGTCGACTGGCGCTCGCCGGCAGCCGAGCCGTTCTTCGCTGCCACCCACGCGCATCCGATGGGCCTAGCCAGCCGACGCCGTTACCGCTGGACCCGCAGCCGGATCAGCGACTACTGGGACGAGGTGTTCGCCGCCGACCAGCTCGACGGCAACGCCGCTCTCGATGACCAGTCAGCGTTCATCGCCAGCCTCGGCAGCTCCCGGTCCGCGCAGATGCGCGACGTGCTCGGCACCATCCAGGCCGATCAGGACGCCATCATCCGCGCCGACGCACACGGCGCCCTGGTCGTCGACGGCGGTCCGGGAACCGGCAAGACCGTGGTGGCACTGCACCGAGCGGCGTACCTGCTCTACTCCGATCCGAGGCTCGGCCACCGGCGGGGCGGCGTCCTGTTCGTCGGCCCGCACCAGCCCTATCTGGCCTACATCGCCGACGTGCTGCCCAGCCTCGGCGAGGACGGTGTCCGGACCTGCACCCTGCGCGACCTGGTCGCCGAGGGCGCCGACGCCGGCCCGGAGCAGGACCCTGAGGTGGCGCGTCTGAAGGCGAGCGTCGCGCTCGTGGCGGCGATCGAGCCGGCGGTGCGGTTCTACGAGGACCCGCCGACGCAGGGCGTCGAGGTCGAGACGCCGTGGTCGGACCTGTGGCTGAGCGCCGACGACTGGGCCGCGGCCTTCGACGCACCGGCGCCCGGTACGCCGCACAACGAATCCCGCGAGACGATCTGGGACGAGCTGCTCACGATCCTTCTCGACAAGCACGAGGACGAGGAGACGCTCGAGGAGGCCCGGGCTGCATTGGAGCGGAACACCTCGCTGCGCACGATGCTCAACGACGCCTGGCCGTTGCTGGAGCCGACCGACGTGGTCGGCGACCTGTGGGACGTGCCGGCGTACCTGCGCAGGTGCGCGCCAGGTCTCACGCCCGAGGAGGTCCGGCTGCTGCAGCGCTCGGAGCCGCAGGCCTGGACCAGCGCGGACCTTCCACTGCTCGACGCCGCGCGGCAGCGGCTCGGCGACCCCGGGTTCTCGCGCCGTCGACGCCGCGAGCGGGCCGCCGACGCAGCCGAGCGCGAGCAGATGGACCTTGTCGTCGACGAGCTGCTGAAACACGACGAGGAGGGCATGTACGCCCAGCTGCGCCAGGGGATCCTCCGCGACGCCCTCGTCGACGAGGACGCGCTGCCCACGAGTGAGGGCGACGTCCTGGCCGGGCCGTTCGCGCACATCGTGATCGACGAGGCCCAGGAGCTGACCGATGCCGAGTGGCAGATGCTGCTGGTCCGCTGCCCGACTCGCAGCTTCACCATCGTCGGCGACCGCGCGCAGGCACGGCACGGCTTCCTCGAGTCGTGGGAGGAGCGGCTGACCCGGATCGGTCTCGCCCGGGTCGAGACAGCCTCATTGAGCATCAACTACCGCACCCCGGCCGAGGTGATGGCAGAGGCAGAGCCGGTCATCCGGGCTGCTCTCCGGGATGCGAACGTGCCCGCCTCGATCCGCAGCAACGGGCTCGCCGTGGTGCACGGGACGCGGTCCGAGCTCGACGGGCTGCTGCGCAGCTGGCTCGCGGAGAACCCCGAGGGCACTGCTTGCGTCATCGGCGAGCCGACGTACGCGGGGACGGCGCGAGTACGGTCGCTGGCCCCAGAGCTCACCAAGGGCCTCGAGTTCGACCTCGTTGTCCTGATCGACCCCGATCGGTTCGGCGACGGCATCGAAGGCGCCGTCGACCGGTATGTGGCGATGACCCGTGCGACCCAACAGCTGATGATGCTCACCGGCTAGGCTCGCTGATGTGCAAAGCCTTGCTGTAGTGAGTCGCATCAATGTCCTGACTGCGATCCGGGATCACGATCAGCAAGGGGCCGAGAACTTCCTCGACAGCCTCGGCTTCGAACGCCGCGACGACGAGATCCTCGTGGAGCGTGGTCGTCGCTACGACGCCCGGGCGCTGCTCGCCTACGCGCACGGTAAGGCGACCGGCGACTTCCTCGATCCCGAGCGGCTCCCGGTAGGCACCGCGAAGGTGCTGACGGACCTGGGCTTCACGGTGGCGTCCCGCGACGAGCTCGAACGGCCGAAGCCGGCGACGCGTACGACGACGCCGCGGCCTCGGGCAGGACGGTCGAGAGCCCCCGCCAAGCCTGCGAAGGCCGAGCCGGTGGTCAAGCTGTGCCCCACCTGCTTCACCCAGCTGTCGGTGACGGGCACCTGCGACTTCTGCGACTAACAGCAGCACGATCGGCGCTCAGAGGGAGCGCAGCGCCTCCGCGGGCGATACCGAGACGGCACGGCGTGCCGGCGCGACCGACGAGACGAAGACCAGCGCCAACGCCGCCGCGACGATCGCCCCCAATACGATCCACGGCCGGCCCCAGACGAACCCGTGCGTGTGTACGCCGATCAGCGACTGAGCGCCGATCGATCCGAACACGAGGCCGAGCAGGATTCCGAACGTGATCGCCGAGCAGGCCAGCGCGGCCGCCTCCAGCACCACCATCCGACGTACCTGGCCGGTGGTGAAGCCGAGCGCACGCAGGACGCCGATCTCGCGCGTCCGCTCGATCACCGTCAGCGACATCGTGCTGACGAACCCGACGGCGGCGATGGCCGCCGAGAACAGGATCACCACCACCAACACGACTGTGACCGTCGACAGGATCGACAACGTGTCTCGCTGCTGCGATGCGCTGGTCACCCACGAGTGCACCGAGCGCCGAAGCGCGTCGGTCCCGGTTGCGAACGTCGTCACCAGCGTCACGCCGATCACCAGTCCCATCGTGCTCCGGGTGGTGCGCAGCGGGTTCGTGACCGCATTGCGTCGGGCGATCCTCGCCGACGGTCCGTCGCCCAGCAGCCGGCCCATCCCGGAGACGACCGCCGGGATGACCAGCCGGGCGCCGAGCAGCAGACCACTCCCGGTCGTCACCGCACCGAGGAACGCGACCAGGAAGCCGAGCGGCGTTCCGCCGGCTTCGCCCAGCCAGGCCGAGAGGCCGAGCAGCGCGGCACCGAGCCCGATGACGACCAACGACAGCCCAGCGCGCAGCGGCCGCACCGCGGTCGCTACGACGCCGACCGCCGCACCGAGCATCCCGGCAGCCGGGGTCGCCCTGAGCACGCCACGGGTGCCGATGCCGCCGGCGACCCAGGTGGTCGCGGCGACCGCGGCGACCGGGACCAGCAGCCAACCGGATGCCACCGGGTAGTGCAGCGGCTTGAGTACGCCGTCGTGGATCAGCACGAGCCTCAGGATCCAGGCAGCCACGGTGCCGACGAGCAGTCCCCCCACGCCGCCTCCCACCGCGACCGCGACCGCCCGCCGCGTGACCGCTGCACGCAGCGTGCTCGCTGAGGACCCCAGCAGCCGCAGAAGCGCGATCCGCGGCAGCATCCCGGCCAACACCGTGTCGACGCAGTTGACGATCACGACCGCGGAGACATAGAGCGCGACGCCGATGAACACCGAGGACACCACCGCGAAGATCGCGCCGAGGCCGCCGGTGCCCGACGCCGACCCCGCGGTCGCGAAGATCGCGCTGACCATGATCAACAGGGCTGCGTACGCCCCGCAGATGCCGCCCACGACGGCGATCGTGCCGAGCTGGCGATTCGAGCCGAGCACCAGCGATCCCCTCATGCCGCGTCGACCTCCAGGCCGATGAGCAGGGAGGCGATCTCCTCGGGCGTGCAGCGCCCGTGGTCCCCCACGATCCGGCCATCGGCGATCAGCAGGACGCGGTCGGCGTGCGAGGCTGCCACCGGGTCGTGGCTGACCATCGCGATCGTCTGGTCGTAGGTGTCGACCGCACTGCGCAGCAGGCCCAGCACCTCCCGCGACGATCGAGTGTCGAGGTTGCCGGTCGGCTCGTCAGCGATAACGATCCGCGGACGTGAGCCCAACGCCCGGGCGATCGCCACCCGCTGCTGCTGTCCACCCGAGAGCTCGGCGGGCCGGTGGTCGCGCCGCTCGTCGAGGCCGAGCTCGCAGAAAAGCCGATCGACCCACGCCAGGCCCTCGGCGGTCGGCTTGCGACCCGTCAGATCGAACGGCAGCAGCACGTTCTCGTACGCCGTCAGGGTCGGCACCAGGTTGAACGCCTGGAAGACGAAGCCGACGTGGGTACGACGCAGCATCGTGCGCGCTTCGTCGCCCAGGAGGTGCAGCGGATGCTCGTCGAGCCACACCTCCCCCGACGTCGGGTCATCCAAGCCGGCGGCAAGGTTCATCAGGGTCGACTTCCCCGAGCCAGACGGCCCCATGATCGCGGTGAACTGGCCGGCGGGGATGTCGACGGTGACGCCGTCGAGCGCAGTCACCGTGGTTGTCAGGGTCCCGTAGGTCTTGGTGGCGCCGCGGAAGGAGAGCACCGGCGCAGAGGTCGTCGTCATACCGGCAACGCTAGGCAGGAAAGCGGCCGCAGACGTCTGGCCGGAGGCTTGTTCCGGTGTACATCGCAAGAGGTACGCCGGGCCCTCAGGTCAGCCCGTGCTCGTAGGCGTAGACGACGAGCTGGACCCGGTCGCGCAGCCCGAGCTTGGCGAGGATCCGGGACACATGCGTCTTCACGGTGCCGGTCGCCAGGCACTCGACGTCGGCAATCTCGGCGTTCGAGAGGCCCTCGGCAGCACGTCGCAGGATCTCTCGCTCGCGGTCGGTCAGGGCTTCGTACTCCGCGCCGGGGCGCCGAGTGGGCCGCGCCCGGAACCGCTCCCACAGCTCGCGGGTGGCACCGGCCGCGACCACCTGGCTCCCGGACGCGACGGCCCGGATCGAGGCGAGCAGGAAGTCCGGCTCAGAGGACTTCAACAGGAAGCCGCTGGCGCCGGCCTCGATCGCCGAAGCCGCCGCCTCGTCGAGGTCGAACGTGGTGAGCACGAGGATCTTCGGGCAGTCCTGGCCGCAGCGCTCGCGCAGCATCCCGGTCGCAGCCACCCCGTCTGTTCCCGGCATCTGGATGTCCATCACGACGATGTCCGGTCGGAGCTCGGTGACGACCGCCACCGCCTCGTCGCCGTTCCCGGCCTCGCCGACGACCTCGAGATCGGGCTGCGAACCGATCACCATCGCGATCCCGGCGCGGAACATCACTTCGTCGTCGACGAGCACCACCCGGAGAGTCATCGCGTCGCCGCCACGGGGATCTCTACAGATACGACCCACCGGGTGCCTTCGGAGCCGGTGGCGATCCGGCCTCCGGTCGCAGCGATCCGCTCTGCCATCCCGCGGAGCCCGTAGCCATTGCCGCGTCGGCCCGAGGACCCTTCAGGCACGCCGTTGGCGACCCGCAGTGCGTAGCCGTCGCGCCAGTCCTCCACGACCACGACCGGCTGGCCGCGGTCACCGTGCTTGAGCGCGTTCGTCAGTGCCTCGGTCAGCACGTAGCCCGCAGCGTCGGCGACCGGGCCGGGAGCGGGCGAACCGTGCCGGGCGTGCTCGATCACCAAGCCCGTCTGGCGCATGCGGTCGATGACGCGATCGGCGATCGGCGCACCCGCCGGGTCGGGGCCGGCGCCGTCACGGAGCTCAGCCAGCAGCGTGCGGACCTCGATCATCGCCGAGCGCGCCGTCTCCCCGATCACGTTCATCGCGTCCTCGGCGCGCGACGGATCCTCATGCAGGACGTATCGCGCGCCGTCAGCTTGAGCGGCGACGACGGCCCACGAGTGTGCGACCAGATCGTGCATGTCCGCGGCGATGCGGCCGCGCTGCTGCTCGGCGAGGTAGAGCCCCTCGAGGCGGCGCTGCTCCGCTTCGGCGATCGCCGCGTCCACCCGTGCCTGGACAGCCTGGCGCCGCTGCCACTGCACATAGCCGGCCATCCAGCCGCCGCCGACGACCACCGCGGTCACGGCGGCGACTCCGGCGCCGGCCGAGGCCGAGGGCTTGAGTTGGGAGCTGCCGGCGATGCCCGACCAGAAGCCAGCACCGGCTACGGCTAGGACGGCACCGACGAGGCCGGAGCGGCGTACGAGGCTCGAGGAGCTTGCGCCGAAGGAGAAGGCGAGCGGCGCGAAGGCGAGGTCGCCGAGCACCGCTACCTCGCCGCTGACCACCTGGATCAACGCGGCGGTCACGGCGGCCAGCATGACCAGCGGAGCCGAGACGCGGCGTACGAGGAGGCCCGCGGCCAGCACCTCAGTGGCCCAGAACATCGCCGACGAGGTCTGCAACTGGATCGCTCCGAACAGGAATCCGAACCCCGCCGCGACGCCGAGGTCGAAGATCAGCCGACGGCGCGTCAGCCGGGTCGCGTCGCTCCAGACGTCGTCCGATGACGTCGTTGGTAAGCGCTCTGCATCCACGCCCGCCATTATGCGCGGGCGGGCCGGTCCGGCAGCCCGAGCGCACCTGCCCGGGCCTCGGCTAGATTCGGGAGCAACCCCGAGGAGGACCCATGAACGACTTCAATGCCGGTGTCATCGATGAGTTCCGCGCCAACGACGGCAAGGTCTCCGGCCCGTTCGAGGGCGCTCCCATGGTGCTCGTGCACCACGTCGGCCGACGTAGCGGAGACGCGCACGTCAGCCCGATGATGTACCTGCCTGGCGAGGACGGCGTGATCTACGTCTTCGCCTCTAAGGCCGGCGCTCCAACCGACCCGGACTGGTACCACAATCTCCTCGCCGCCGGCTCTGCCGAGGTCGAGGTCGGCACCGAGACGTACACCGTCGGGGTCGCCGAAGAGACGGGCGCCGACCGCGATCGGATCTACGCCGAGCAGGCCGAGCTCTACCCCGGCTTCGCGGAGTACGCCGCGAAGACGGCCGGCATCCGCATCATCCCGGTCCTCTGCCTGACCCGCGCAGCCTGAGCGTCGGACGCCGCTTCAGTCGCTACGGATTGAATTCACGCCTCGGGGTGCTGGCCTGTGCACCGCTCGGCGGTCAGGTTCTGCTGCGCCCACGTCGTGAGCTCCTGCAGGGCCGGGGAGATCGCCAGGCCGCTCTCGGTCAGCGCATACTGCACCGAGACCGGCGGTCCCTCATCGACCGTGCGCGCCACGAGACCTGCGCGCGAGAGCTCGGCCAGCCGGTCGGAGAGCATCGAGTCGCTGATGCCGAGGGTGCGCTTGAGTTCGGCGAAGCCGGCCGGGCCCTGGATCAAGGTCCCGAGCAGGACGCCGTTCCACCGCTTGCCGAGGAACGCGAACGCCCGCGACAGCGCAACGTCGCAGGCACGGGGCTCGTGCATCGCCTCCGCGCCCACTGCACTCGTCTCGGGACTGGTGGTCACGATGTTCATCCTACTCTCGCTTCGGACTTGACTGTAACTATTATTTTAGGAGTACCATCGAGAGTGCAAGCCACTTCCGATCTTGAGGAACAGTCATGACCACCACCCCCATCACGCTCGACACTCTCGACGACTCCGCCCGGAGCCTGCTGTTCACCGAGGCGCGCACTGCCAACACGTTCAGCGACGCACCCGTCACCGACGACGACCTCCGCGGCATCTGGGACCTCGCTCGCTGGTCGCCCTCGATGGCCAACAGCCAGCCGCTGCGGGTGCTCTTCGTCCGCACCCCCGAGGGCCGGGAGCGCCTCGTGCCCCACATGGCGGAAGGCAATCAGGCGAAGACCAGCACCGCGCCCGCCGTCGCCGTGCTCGCCTATGACGCCGAGTTCCACGAGCACTTCCCGACCGTGTTCCCCGAGCGCGGGCAGATGTACCGGGACAACTTCGCCGGGATGCCGGGCGAGGCGCTCGAAGGCATCGCGAAGTACAACGCCGGGATCCAGACAGGTGTGTTCCTGCTCGCGGTGCGCGCTCATGGCCTCGCGGCCGGCCCGATGGGCGGCTTCGACGGCCCCGGCATCGATGCCGAGTTCTTCGCCGGTACGACGTGGCGCACCCACCTGGTCGTCAACATCGGCCACCCGGGCGTCGACCCATGGTTCGACCGTCTCCCCCGCATCCACGAGGACGACGCGCTCTCCTGGGCCTGACCTCAGGTCGTGTGCCTGACGACGCGCTCGGGCGCGCCCTGGGGCACACGATGTCGTCTAGGTTCGTGCCCATGAACCAGACCCTCCCTCTCGGCCGGGCGCGCACGATCGCCGTGCTGGTCCTCTTCGTCGCCACCTTCATGGACCTGCTCGACACGACGATCGTGAACGTCGCCCTTCCGGCGATCCAGTCCGACCTCGACGCCACTGGGTCGCAGCTGGAGTGGATCGTGTCCGGCTATGTACTGGCGTTCGCCACAGTGCTCATCACGATGGGCCGTCTCGGCGACCTCTACGGGCGCAAGCGGGTCTTCCTGATCGGGGTCATCGGGTTCACCCTCGCCTCGGCCGTGGCGACGGCGGCCCCGTCTGCCGACGTGCTGGTGATCTCCCGCTTCGTGCAGGGCTTCTTCGCCGCGACGATGGTGCCGCAGGTGCTCTCGATCGTGCAGGTGCTCTACAACCCGAAGGACCGGGCCGGCGTGCTCGGCGCTTTCGGTGCGATCACAGGTCTGGCGGCGGTCGCCGGACCGCTGCTGTCCGGCGTTCTCGTCCAGCACGACATCGCCAGCCTCGAGTGGCGCAGCATCTTCGTCATCAACCTGCCGATCGGCGTCCTGCTCTCCATCGGCGGCTGGTTCCTGATCCCGGAGACGAAGAGCCCGCACCGCACCGGACTCGACATCCCAGGCGCGGTGCTGAGCTCCGTCGCGCTCTTCCTCGTCACCTTCGCACTCATCGAGGGTCGCCCGAAGGATTGGGCCTGGTGGATCTGGGGGTTGATGGCGGTCTCCGTCGTGCTGTTCCTCGTCTTCATCGCCTACCAGCGCAGGGTCGAGGCCGCCGAGGGGACACCGCTGGTACCGCCCAGCCTGTTCCGAGACCGCGGCTACACAGCGGGTTCCTTCACCTCGATGGCCCTATTCGGCTCGATCGGTGCGTACTTCTTCGTGGTCACCCTCTATCTGCAGCTCGGTCTGCACTTCACGCCTATCAGCTCGGCGCTGGCGACACTGCCGTTCAGCATCGGCGCCTTCGTCGCGAGCGGTGCCTGCGTGCCTCTGGTAGACCGGCTCGGCAAGGGCCTGGTGACGCTCGGGCTGACCATGTTCACCGGCGCGGTCATCTGGACCGCCCAGTCGATCCATCACCACGGCGACCTGCTCGCGAAGTGGGACCTCATCGGTCCGATGGCGCTCGGCGGCGCCGGACTCGCGTTCTCGGCCATCCCGCTGATCGACGTCTCGCTCGCCAACACCGACGTCAAGCACGCCGGCGCTGCCTCAGGTGTGCTGGGGACCTTCCAGCAGGTCGGCGGCGCCCTGCTCCTGGCGATCATCGGAGTCGTGTTCTTCGAGACCGTCGGGACGGGCCTGAGCACGGACCAATGGCGCTCCGGCGTCCTGCACGGCCTGCTCGTCCCAGGCATCGGCCTGGCCACCGGAGCGCTCGCCAGCATGCTGCTCCCGACCGTCGCCGCCGTCCGGCATCACAAGGAGGTCGCCGAGCAGGCCGCCGAGGAGGAGTACGAGCAGGAGCTCGGGACGCTGTAGGACACGTCGTGTGCCTGAGCGCGTCGTAGAACGCGCCCTGGGGCACACGACCCGCTACACGACGCTGAGTGGGAGGAGACGCTGGCCCGTGGGCCCGATCTGGATGTCGGTCCCCATCTCGGGGCAGACGCCGCAGTCATAGCAGGGGGTCCAGCGGCAGTCCTCGACGTCGATCGAGTCGGCGTCCAGCGCGTCCTCCCAGTCCGCCCAGAGCCAATCCTTGTCGAGACCCGAGTCCAGGTGGTCCCACGGCAGGACCTCGGCATACGTGCGCTCTCGGGTGGTGAACCAGTCGACGTCGACGCCGGTGCCGGCGAGGCCCTCGGTAGCTGATGCCATCCAGCGGTCGTAGGAGAAATGCTCGCTCCAGCCGTCGAAGCGGCCGCCATCGCGCCACGCCGCCTCGATGACGCGGCCGACACGGCGGTCTCCGCGTGACAGCAGTCCTTCGATGATCCCGGGCTTGCCGTCGTGGTAGCGGAAGCCGATGGCGCGGCCGTACTTCTTGTCGTTGCGGACCGCTTCGCGCAGCTTGTAGAGCCGCGAGTCGGTCGTCTCGTGGTCGAGGTGGGCGGCCCACTGGAACGGCGTGTGCGGCTTGGGCACGAAGCCGCCGATCGACACCGTGCAGCGGATGTCGTTGTGGCCGGAAACCTCGCGACCCTTGGCGATCACCTTCCGCGCCAGGTCGGCGATCTGCAGCACGTCCTCATCTGTCTCGGTGGGCAGCCCGACCATGAAGTACAACTTCACCTGCCGCCAGCCATGCGAGTACGCCGCAGCCACGGTCGCGATCAGGTCGTCCTCGGTGACCATCTTGTTGATCACCTTGCGCATCCGCTCGGACCCGCCCTCAGGCGCGAACGTCAGGCCCGAACGGCGGCCGTTGCGGGAGAACTCGTTGGCCAGGGTGATGTTGAAGGCATCGACGCGGGTGCTCGGCAGCGAGAGCGACACGTTGGTGCCGTCGTACCGGTCGGCCAGATCCTTGGCGACCTCGCCGATCTCGGTGTGGTCGGCGCTCGACAGCGACAGCAGCCCGACCTCGTCGAAGCCGGACTTCTCGATGCCGTTGGCGACCATCGCCCCGATCGTGGTGATCGACCGCTCGCGGACCGGCCGGGTGATCATCCCGGCCTGGCAGAAGCGGCAGCCTCGGGTGCAGCCGCGGAAGATCTCGACGGAGAAGCGCTCGTGGACGGTCTCGGCTAAGGGCACCAGCGGGTTGCGCGGGTAGGGCCACGAGTCCAGGTCCATCAGGGTGTGCTTCGCGACCCGCGCCGGGACACCGGCCACGTTCGGCACCACCGAGGCGAGCGCACCGTCGGCGGCGTACGCGACGTCGTAGAACCTCGGCACGTAGACGCCGCCGCTGACCGCGAGCCGGCGCAGCAGCTCATCGCGCGCGCTCGGCATGTCGCCCGAAGGGCAGCCCTCGCCCTTCCACTCCCGGACCACCTCGCTGATCTTGAGGACGACCTCCTCGCCGTCGCCGAGGACGGCGGCGTCGATGAAGTCCGCGATCGGCTCCGGGTTGAACGCCGAGTGGCCGCCGGCCAGCACGACCGGGTGCCCGTCGGTGCGGTCTGCCGCGTGCAGCGGGATGCCCGCCAGGTCCAGCGCGGTCAGCATGTTGGTGTAGCCGAGCTCGGTGGAGAACGACAGCCCGAAGACGTCGAAGGCGCCGACCGGCCGGTGGCTGTCGACGGTGAACTGCGGGATGCCCTCGCGACGCAGCAGCGCCTCCATGTCCGGCCAGACCGCGTAGGTCCGCTCGGCGAGCGTGTCCTCGGCCTCGTTGAGGACTTCGTAGAGGATCTGGACGCCCTGGTTAGGCAGGCCGACCTCGTAGGCGTCGGGGTACATCAGCGCCCAGCGGACGGTGCGCTCGTCGGCGCCCCACTCCTTCTGCACGGAGTTGAGCTCGCCGCCGACGTACTGGATCGGCTTTTGCACGCTCGGCAGGTGCGGCTCGAGCCGAGCGAAGACTGACTCGGGAGCACTGAG
Organism: Marmoricola sp.; assembly: GCA_035695505.1. Lineage (GTDB taxonomy): Bacteria > Actinomycetota > Actinomycetes > Propionibacteriales > Nocardioidaceae > Marmoricola. The sequence continues at coordinate 60,962 of DASRRQ010000025.1, forward strand.
GACGGGCACGACGGACCTTTCAAAAGACTGCGGGGGAAGTAGCTCAGGATACCCGCTGCGGGCGCGCGGGCAGAGTCGAGCGCGGTTCAGTGCAGGGCGAGCGAGCGGGCGCTCGGGAGTCGCCGGACCGCTGGCGCCGTCGAGCGGAGCTGGATGTTGAGCAAGAGCCCGATCGCCATCAGCGACGCGAACATCGAGGAGCCGCCGTACGAGACCAGCGGTAGCGGTACGCCGGTCACCGGCATGATCCCCAGGCACATGCCGATGTTCTGGAACGCCTGGAAGCCGAACCAGCACGCGATCCCGGCAGCGGCCACCCGCCCGAACAGGTCGTCGGTGTGCTTGGCGATCAGGAGCGCTCGCCACAGCAGCACCGCGAACAGCGCGATCAGGACACCCGCACCGACCAGCCCGAGCTCCTCGCCAGCGACGGTGAACACGAAGTCGGTGTGCTGCTCGGGCACGAAGCCGGCCTTGGTCTGCGAGCCGTGGAACAGCCCCTGGCCGAACAGCCCGCCGTTGCCGATCGCGATCCGGGCCTGGGTGGTGTTGTAGCCGGCTCCCCGCGGGTCGAGTCCCGGGTTCGTGAACGCCATGAACCGATTGATCTGGTAGGTCTTCAAGACGCCGGCGGAGACCACGGCGACGGCAGCGAGCAGCCCACCGGCGGCCAGCAGCGCCAGCCAGCGCCGGGGCGTCCCGGCAGCCGCCAGCACCCCGAAGATCGTCGCGGTCAGCACCAGCATCGTGCCGAGGTCCGGCTGGGCCAGGATCAGGATCGCCGGCAGCCCGGCAATCGCCAGCATCAGCGCTACCTCGACCGCGCCGACCTTCCGCTTGCGTGAGCTCTCGGTGCGCTCGGCGACCAGCAGGGCCATCCCGACCACGACGGCAAGCTTCGCGAACTCGGCCGGCTGGATCGACATCCCGCCGATCAGCAGCCACGAACGCGACCCGTTGATCGTCGAACCCATCACCAGGACCAACAGCAGTCCGACCACCGAGCCGGCGTACACCAGCGGCGCCAGGATGCGGACCCAGCGGCGGTCGGTGAACAGCACGATCGCGCCGAGCACCAGGCCGATCACCACGTTGACGAGCTGCTTACGCAGGTAAGCCGTCGGGTGCCCGCCGGTCAGTGCGGTGTTCGAGGACGTCGCCGCCCAGACCAGCAGCGTGCCCATCACCAGGATCGCGGCCGTGACGAAGACCAGCACCCAGTCGACCCGGGGCCGCTCGAAAGACGTCTCGCGCATCCGAGCAGCCGGCACCAGCGTCATCATTTGCCTCCGGTGGTCGGCGGCATGATCGTGCCGTCGGAGATGAAGGTCGGCAGCTTGCGCGGCGGTGTCACGCCCGGGATCACGGCCTTCTTCGGGTTCACGTCCTCGCCGGTGATGCCGTAGAGCGACTCCCAGATCTTGCGGACCGCAGGCCCCGAGGCGCCCGACCCGGTGCCGGCCTGGGTGATCATCATGATGACCACGTAGTCCTTGGTGTACGTCGCGACCCACGAGGTGCTCTGCTTGCCGTAGACCTCGGCCGACCCGGTCTTGCCGCGGATCTTGACCTTGTCCAGCGGGAAGCCCTCGAACTTCCAGGCCAGGGTGCCGATCTTCGGGGTGCCGAGCAGCGCGTTGTTGACGTAGGCGATCGCGGACTTCTTGGTCTTGACCTTGGCCTGCACGACCGGGGCGATACGCTTGATCAGCGTGCCGTCCGGGCTGACGATCGCCTTGGCGATTCGCGGCGCGTACAGGGTGCCGCCGTTGGACAGGGCGGCGTACGCGCGAGCCAGCTGGATCGGCGTCACGATGGTGTCGCCTTGGCCGATCGCGAAGTTCACCGAGTCGCCGGCGCGGTACAGGTTGCCCTCAAGGCAGAACTCATGCGCGAAGAGGTGCAGGTAGTCCCGCTGGCCGGTGGTGTTCCTCTTGTCGATCTTGCAGTAGTAGCCCTTCATGGAGTTCCAGTAGGCGAGCTTCCACGAGCGGTCCGCGACCCGCCCGCTGGCCTCGCCGGGGATGTCGAGGCCCGTCTTGGTGCCGAAGCCGAACGCCTTCGCCTCGCTGACCAGCGGGTCCTTGGCGTTGACGTTGGCGGGGTCCGAGCCGTACTTCTCCCAGTAGCTCAGGCCGACGCGGTAGAAGAACGTGTCGCAGGAGACCGCCAGCGCCTTGGCGAAGTCGATCATCCCGTAGGCCTCGCCCTCGTAGTTCTTGAACCAGCGGTTGCCGACCTGCAGGCCGCTCGAGCAGTCCAAGAGGGTGGAGGGCGTGTAGCCGTGGTTGAGCGCACCGACGGTCATGAACGGCTTCCAGGTCGAGCCGGGCGCGAACTGACCCTGCGTCGCCCTATTCAGCAGCGGCTCGTCGGCCGCCTTCGAGTAGAGCTTCTTGAGCTCTGCGGAGCTGATGCCGCCGACCCAGTCGTTCGGGTTGTACGTCGGCTGGCTGGCCATCGCGACCACGTTGCCGTTGTGGGCGTCCATCACCACGACCGCACCGCTGTCGGCGACGAAGTTCTTGTGGGTAACCGGGTCGTACGTCGCCCGAGCGGTCAGGATCGCCTGGTGCAGCTGCTGCTCGGCGATGCTCTGCACCTTCGCGTCGATCGAGGTGACCAGCGTGTCCCCGGGCTGGGCTGCCGTGGTCGCGGTATCGCCGAGGACCCGGCCGGCCGAGTCGACGGCCACCTTGGTCACCCCCGGCGTACCGCGCAGCCACTGGTCGTAGGTCTTCTCCAGCCCGGCCCGGCCGACCACCGACGCGCCGTTCAAGTCGGTGTCGCCGGCCTTCTCGGCCTCGCTGAGCTCGGTGCCGGTGATCGGGCTGAGGTAGCCCAGGATGCCCGCGGCATTGATGCCGAACGGTGCCGGATACGAGCGGACCGACTCGGCCTGCGCGAGCACGCCCGGGTAGTCCTCGCCCTGCTCGGAGATCTGCACGGCGACCGACTGCGGGACGTCCTCGGCGACCGGGATCGGCTGGAACGGCGACCCGTTCCAGCAGGTGCCCTTGACGGCTCCGGTCGTCCCGCACAGGACGGTGCGGGCGGCGATGTCGGCGTAGGTCTCGCCCGTCGTCGTCGCGACCTTGTGCAGCAGCGCGTCCCGATCCTCAGCGCTGAGCTTCTCGAGCACGGTGCGGTCGACACTGACGACCCAGCTGGTCCGGTTGGCGACCAGGGAACGGCCCTCGGCATCGACGATCAGGCCGCGGGCGGGCTGGGTGACGACCTCGCGGATCGACTGCTCGGCGGCCTGGGCGCGGTACTCGCCGCCGGTGGGCACCTGGAGGTACCACAGCCGCGCGAACAGCGTCACGAACAGCGAGAGCATCAGCACCTGCAGCACGATCAGCCGCAGACGGCTCTTGTACTGAGAGGGACGGATCAGGACCGCTGCCATCAGCTGCACCTCATCCGGGACAGCCTCATCCGTGCGCCAGGTGCGCAGGGCGCAGCCGGTCGAGCACGAGCAGCAGCACCGGGACCAGGAACGGAGCCAGCATCAGGTCCCACAGCATGCTGATCACGATCACCCGCAGGGTCGCGTCGACCGGCAGCGTGCCGTCGGCCAGGAACACCCCGGACAGCGCGTAGATCGAGGTAGAGACGAACGACATCGCACCGACCAGGACCACGGCAGTCAGCGGCGAGTTGCGGGCATCCTGGCGGACCCGGCCGGCGAGGTAGCCGACGATCACCAGCGCCAGAGCCCAGCGCCCGGCAACGTGGTCGGCGGGTGGTGCGAGGTCGAGCAGCAGGCCGGTCGCGAAGCCGAGCACCGAGGCGAACTGCGAGCCGCGGGCGATCGCGGCCGCGACGACGATGACCAGAGCCAGGTTGGGGACGACACCGTCGATGTTGACGTAGCGGAAGATCACGGCCTGGGCGACCACGGCGAAGGCGACAAGCACCATCAGGACGGCGTTGCGCGCGGCGTTCACTGCGATCCCCCCGCTCCCGTGGCTTGGCCGGTGGCCTGGTCGGTCGTCGAGGTGATCACCGTGCGGTCACCGTGGGTGCCCTTCGGTACGACGACCCCGACCACGTCGAGCGCCGTGAAGTCGACGAACGGCTTGATCACCGCGACCCGTGAGCTCTGCCGTGGCGTCGAGACGACCGACTCGACAGTCCCGATGGGGATGCCGGCGACGTACGGGACACCGTCCTTGGAGCCCCAGGTGACCACCGTGTCGTCGCGGGACGGCTCGACCGCGTTGTCGACCAGCGACAGGTCGAGGCGGCCCGCGCCACCGACGGTGCCGCGTCCGCGCAGGAAGCCGATCTCAGAGTTGGTGCTCAGCCGGCCGCCGACGACCGACTCGGTGTCGACGATCAGGAGCACGGTCGCGGTGCTGCGGGTCGCCTCGACGACGCGGCCGACGAGACCGTCGTTGTTGAGCACGGTCATGTCCTTGGTGATGCCCGAGGACGTCCCGGCGTCGATGGTCACGGTGCGCGAGAACGACTGCGCCGGACCGAGCGCGATCACCCGCGCGGCGACCAGCGAGTACCCGGTGTCCGCGGCGGTGCGCGTGAGAGCGTCGAGCTCAGCGAGGCGCTGGCGGTCCAGTGGCTCGGTCGAGAGCTGTCCACGCAGGCGGGAATTCTCAGCCGCGAGGCTGGCGACGTCGCTGCGCAGTGACTTGTTGGTCTTGAAGAACCCGCCGACGTCGGTGAAAGGGCGCGTTGCGGTGGCGGTGGCGTCCTCGACCGGGCCGATGACGGAGCCGACCGCCGAGCGGACCGGTTCCACTGGCGAGTGGCTGCCGGTACGGGCATCCAGGGTGATCACGGTCAGGGCGGCGAGCACGAGCAGCCCGAGCACGCGGCGCGAGCTGTCGGCGCCGGGGCGCTGGCCTAGAGGACGACGGGCCATCAGCCGCGACGCCCGTTCTCGGCGACGAGGACCTGCTGCAGCGCCTCGAACTCCTCGACGCACTTGCCCGATCCCAGCGCGACCGCACTGAGCGGGTCGGCCGCGACGTGCACCGGCATGCCGGTCTCGTGGCGCAGCCGCTCGTCCAGGCCGCGCAGCAGCGCTCCCCCGCCAGTCAGCACGATGCCGCGATCCATGATGTCGCCGGCCAACTCGGGTGGCGTCTGGTCCAGGGTGCTGCGGACGGCGTCGACGATCGCATGCAGCTGCTCCTCGATCGCCCTCCGGATCTCGATGCTGGTCACCGGCACCGTCCGCGGAAGCCCGGAGACCATGTCCCGGCCGCGGATCTCGCCGGATAGCTCGGTGGCCATCGGGAACGCCGAGCCGAGCGTCATCTTGATCTGCTCCGCGGTGCCCTCGCCCAGCATCAGGGAGTGCTCCTTCTTCAGGTACGCGATGATCGCCTGGTCGAGCTCGTCGCCAGCGGTGCGCACGCTGAGCGTGGTGACCAGGCCGCCCAGCGAGATGACCGCGACCTCGGTGGTGCCGCCGCCGATGTCGACGACCATGTTGCCGGTCGCCTCGTGCACCGGCAGCCCGGCGCCGATCGCGGCGGCCATCGGCTCCTCGATGATGTAGACCTTACGGGCGCCGGCCTGGTAGCCGGCCTCCTTGACCGCGCGCTGCTCCACCGGCGTGACCCCGCTCGGCACGCAGATCACGATCCGGGGTTTGGCGAAGTACCGGCGGCGGTGCACCTGGGCGATGAAGTGCCGCAGCATCTGCTCGGTGGCGTCGAAGTCGGCGATCACGCCGTCGCGGAGCGGGCGGATCGCGGTGATCCCCTCCGGCG
>DASRRQ010000026.1:0-19960 GCA_035695505.1 Marmoricola sp.
GGACTGGAAGGCTGCCGGCCCGGCGCCCAAGGACGTCGACGACGCGCTGTGGAAGCGGTTCCGCGGCGCGCAGGACCAGTTCTTCGGTGCCCGGGACGCCGCGAACGCCGAGCTCGATCAGGAGTTCGCTGCCAACGCCGAGGTCAAGGAGGCGATCCTGGTCGAGGCTGAGGCGCTGCTCCCGATCACCGACCTCGCCGCCGCGAAGAAGGCGTTCCGCGACCTCGCTGAGCGCTGGGAGGCGGCCGGCAAGGTCCCGCGCGAACAGATCAAGTCTCTCGAGGCCCGCATCCGCAAGGTCGAGCAGGACATCCGCGGCCTCGAAGACGACCAGTGGAAGAAGTCCGACCCGGAGAAGTCAGCCCGCGCCGACGGCATGGTCGGGCAGCTCGAGGACGCGATCGCCAAGATCGAGGCCGACCTCGCGAAGGCCCAGGCTGCTGGGAACGACAAGAAGGTCAAGGACCTCCAGGACAACCTCGAGTCGCGCCGGGCGTTCCTGGAGATGGCGAAGAAGACGGCGTCCGAGTTCTCCTGACCCGTCTTTAAAGTGCACGACCAATCGCCGACCTGGCTTTCGAGTGCACTTTAGGTGCACTCGAAAGCCGGGTCAGCGAGATTTGATGCACTTGCGCGCCGGGTCGGGCTAGTGGGTGACGCGGTAGGCGTCGAAGACGCCGTCGATGTTGCGCACGGCCTTGAGCACGGCGCCGAGGTGTTTTGGATCGCCCATCTCGAAGGCGAAGCGGCTCTTCGCAACCCGGTCGCGCTTGTCGATGTTCAGCGACGCGGACAGGATGTTCACGTGCTGGTCGGAGAGCACCAGCGTGATGTCGGAGAGCAGCCGGGCCCGGTCCAGGGCCTCGACCATGATCTGCACCAGGAACGTCGAGGTCGACGTCGGCGCCCACTCCACCTCGACAAGCCGCTCGGGCTGACCGAGCAGGTCGGCCGCGTTAGTGCAGTCGCGCCGGTGCACCGAGACGCCGGCGCCGCGAGTCACGAACCCGAGGATCTCGTCGCCGGGGACCGGCGTACAGCACTTGGCCAGCTTGACCAGGGTGTCCGAGCCGCCCATCCCGGTCACGATGACGCCGGAGTCGGCGGTGGTCTTGTTCGAGCGGCGCGGCCGGGTGATCGTGACGGCCTCGGCCAGATCCTCCGCGGCGCCGTCAGCCCCGCCGAAGTTCTCGATCACCTTCCGTACGACGGCCTGGGCACCGAGGTTGCCCTCCCCCACGGCGGCGTACAGAGCGGAGACGTCGGCGAGCCGGAAGTCGCTGGCCACCTGGGTCAGCGACTCGTGGGTCATCACCCGCTTCAGCGAGACGCCCTCCTTGCGCATCAGCCGGGCGATGTCGTCCTTGCCGTGCTCGATCGCTTCCTCGCGGCGCTCCTTGGTGTACCAGTGCCGGATCTTGCTGCGGGCACGCGGCGACCTGACGAACCCGAGCCAATCGCGACTCGGCCCCGCGTTCGGCGACTTGGAGGTAAAGACCTCGACCACGTCGCCGTGCTCGAGCTGGGACTCCAGCGGCACCAGCCGCCCGTTGACCCGGGCGCCGATCGTGTGGTGGCCGACCTCGGTGTGCACCGCGTAGGCGAAGTCGACCGGGGTCGAGCCGGTCGGCAGGCCGATGACGTCACCGCGGGGGGTGAAGACGTAGACCTCGGCCGCGTTGATCTCAAACCGCAGCGATTCCAGGAACTCGCCCGGGTCCTCGACCTCGTTCTGCCAGTCGAGCAGCTGTCGCACCCAGGGCATGTCGCCCGACCCTGTCTCGGCCAGCGACTTGTCGGTGTCCACCCCGTTGCGGGTGTCCTCCTTGTACTTCCAGTGCGCAGCCACGCCGTACTCCGCACGGCGGTGCATCGCGAACGTGCGTACCTGCATCTCGACCGGCTTGCCCGCCGGCCCGATCACGGTCGTGTGCAGCGACTGATACATGTTGAACTTCGGCATCGCGACGAAGTCCTTGAACCGGCCAGGGATCGGGTTCCAGCGGTTGTGCAGCACGCCGAGGACGCCGTAGCAGTCCGGGTCGCTGTCGACGAGGATCCGGATCCCGACGAGGTCGTAGATGTCGGTGAACTCGCGACCGCCGTGGATCATCTTCTGGTAGATCGAGTAGTAGTGCTTAGGCCGCCCGGTCACTCGCGCCTTGATCTTGGCGGTCTTCAGATCGCCCTCGACGACCTCGATGACCTGGCGCATGAACTGGTCGCGCGAGGGCGACCGCTCGGCGACCATCCGCACGATCTCGTCATAGATCTTGGGGTGCAGGGTCGCGAATGCGAGGTCCTCGAGTTCCCACTTGATCGTGTTCATGCCGAGTCGGTGCGCCAGTGGCGCGTAGATCTCAAGCGTCTCGCGGGACTTGCGGTCCTGGGTCTCGGCCTTGACGTACCGCAGCGTGCGCATGTTGTGCAGTCGGTCGGCGAGCTTGATGACCAGGACCCGGATGTCACGGCTCATCGCCACGATCATCTTGCGGATGGTCTCGGTCTGGGCGGTGTCGCCGTACTTGACCTTGTCGAGCTTGGTGACCCCGTCGACGAGCAGTGCGACCTCGTCGCCGAAGTCCTTGCGCAGCGCCTCGAGCGTGTACGGCGTGTCCTCGACAGTGTCGTGCAACAGCGAGGCGACCAAGGTCGGCTCGGTCATCCCGATGTCGGCGAGGATCGTGGTCACGGCCAGCGGGTGGGTGATGTACGGGTCACCGCTCTTGCGCATCTGGCCGCGGTGGTGCAGCTCAGCGGTCGCGTAGGCACGCTCGAGCAGGGCGAGGTCAGCCTTCGGGTGGTTGGCCCGGACGGCGCGGAAGAGCGGCTCGAGCTCGGGGTTGCCGACCTGGCGGCTGGTGCCGATCCGCGCGAGCCGGGCCCGTACGCCGCGGGCGCCTGAGAGTCCCGCAGGAACGTTGGTGCCCGGACCAGAGGGCGCCACGGTCGGGACGGCTGATGTGGTGCTCGGGACGGCTGCGGGCGCGGCCGGGACCTCATCCGAGATCACCCGCTCTTCCGCCATGAATCAAGTCTAGTGCGGCACCGGCGATCGGCTCGCTGTTACAGGGTGCGCAACGCCGTCAGAGACGTAGCGCCGAGAGCCTCACGGCCGTGCAGGAACGAGAGCTCCATCAACACGGCGAGCCCCGTCACGACCGCATCGGCGCGCGCGACGAGCTCGCGGGTAGCGACGGCGGTCCCGCCGGTAGCCAGCACGTCGTCGACGAGCAGCACCCGCTCACCGGGCTGCAGCGCGTCGGTGTGCATCTCGATCGTGGCCTCGCCGTACTCCAGCGCATAGCTCACGGCGTACGTAGCAGCCGGCAGCTTGCCCGCCTTGCGTACCGGCACGAAGCCGACCCCGAGGGCGAGCGCGACCGGCGCCGCGAGGATGAACCCGCGCGCCTCCAACCCGATCACCTTGTCGACGACCGTGCTGCCGGACGCGTCCCGGCCCGCCGCGGCGAGGGCCTGCACGACGGCCGTGAAGCCCTCATGGTCGGCGAGCAGCGGCGTGATGTCCTTGAACAGCACGCCCGGCTTCGGGTAGTCCGGGATGTCCCTGACCAGCGAGTCGAGATAGTCCCCGGCTCCCTGAGCGGTCACTTGCCGCGCTTCGATCGGGGCTGACGCGACGGCTGCGGCCGGTGCGCCGACCCGGACTGCTCGACCGGCGCCTTGGGGTCCGGCACCGTCCGTCCCGTACCGGCTGCGGGAGCCGGACGGACCGTGGCGGTCGGGACCTGGAATGCCGCGCGCTCGCGCACCGGGGCCTCATCCTCGGGAACTGCGCCCGGCTCTGCGCCGATCGGCATGTCCTCGGTGAAGGACGGGACGTTCGCGTAGCGGTCTGCGTCGCGGCGCTGGCGTGCCTTGGCGCGACGGTCCTGCTCGCTGACCTGCTTCTCGCGGGTCTTCAGCTGCGCCAGGAGCGGCGTAGCGATGAAGATCGAGGAGTACGTACCAGCGCCCATCCCGACGAACAAGGCAAGCGCCAGGTCCTTCAAGTCGCCGTCGCCGAGCGAGAAGATGCCGACATACAGCAGGGCGGCGACCGGCAGCAGCGCGACGAACGAGGTGTTGATCGAACGCACCAGCGTCTGGTTGACCGCGAGGTTGGCCAGCTCGGAGTACGTACGCCGGCTGCTGCGCAGGTCCTTGGTGTTCTCCCGGACCTTGTCGAAGACCACCACGGTGTCGTACAGCGAGAAGCCGAGGATGGTGAGCACACCGGTCACCGTCGCCGGGGTCACCTGGAACCCGGACAGCGCGTAGATCCCGATCGTGATCGCGAGGTCGTGGAGCAGCGCGACGAACGCAGCGAGCGCCATCTTCCATTCGCGGAAGTAGCCCGCGATGAAGAGCACCACCAGGATCAGGAAGATGATCAGGCCCTCGATCGCCCGGGTGGCGACATCACGGCCCCAGCTCGCGCCGACCTGCTGGATCGAGACCTTCTGCTCCGACACGTCCATCGTCTTGGCGAGGACGGACACGATCTTGTTCGAGTCGGCGTTGGTCAGATCCTCGGTGGTCACCTGGATCGTCTTGCCTGCAGTGATCGCGGTCGCTGTCGAGGCCGCCTTGATCCCCGAGTTCTCGACGGCGGTGCGGACCTTCGCGACGTTGTCCTGAGTGATCTGCGAACTGGGCAGCGAGATCGCGTACTGGCTGCCGCCCTCGAACTCGATACCGAGGTTCAGCCCGCGGAACAGCAAGCCGCCGAGCGCAGCGATCAGGATGACTCCGGAGATCGAGTACCAGAGCCACTTGCGACCCATGAAGTCGATCGAGACGTCGCCCTCGTAGAGCGAGTTGCCGAGCCTGCTGAACTTGCCCATCAGGCCTTACCTCCTGCGACAGTGGTGTGCCCCGCGAGCGCATCGACACCCAGGGTTTCCGCAGACAGCCCGGAGAACCGGTGCCCGCTGTTGAAAAACGTGCGCTTGGCCAGCAGGGTGACGGTCGGCTTGGTGAAGAAGAAGAACACCACCAGGTCGATCAGGGTGCTGATCCCGAGTGCGAACGCGAAGCCGCGCACCACGCCGATAGCGAAGATGTAGAGCACCACAGCCGCCAGCAACGAGACCGTGTCCGCCGCCAGACAGGTGTTCCGCGCCCGGATCCAGCCGGCCTCGACAGCGACGCGCATCGACTTGCCGTCACGCATCTCGTCGCGGATCCGCTCGAAGTAGACGATGAACGAGTCCGCGGTAATACCCACCGCGACGATCAGACCCGCGATGCCCGGCAGCGACAGCGAGAAGCCGGCAGCATGCGCGAGCACGAGGACGGTGCCGTAGGTGACGGCCGCCGCGATGATCAGCGAGGAGACCACGACCAACCCGAGGCCGCGGTAGTAGAAGAAGCAGTAGATCATCACGATCGCGAGGCCGATGATGCCGGCCAGGATGCCGGCTGAGAGCTGGTCGCCGGCGAGCGACGGGCCGATGATCTCGACGCGGGGCTGCGAGGTGAACTTGATCGGCAGGGCGCCGAACTTCAGCGAGTTCGCCAGCGCGCTGGCGGTCTTCTCGGTGAAGCTGCCGGTGATCTGCGCAGAGCCGTTGGTAATCACGCCGGTAAACCCGGGAGCGGAGAGAACCTGGCCATCGAGGACGACAGCGAACAGCCCGCTGTTCGCGAGCAGCGCCCGGCTCACGGTGCCGAAGTCTTTGACAGCGCTGCCCTTGAGGTCGAGGTTCACGGTCCAGGCGACCGTCGTACCCGATGGGGCGCCCGCAGAAGCCGACTTGAGCGACGTGCCCTCGACAACGGCCTTGGACAGCAGGTAGCGGTTGCCCGACGCGTCGCAGGTGACCAGCGGCTCGTCGGGGTTGTCGTCGACCGGGACCGACGCCTTGCCCGCAACGGGGCAGGTGTAGGTGAGCAGCTTCTCCTGCCAGTACGTCGGCGGGCTTGCTGCCCAGGCGAGCGTCTTCGTCAGGTTGTCGCTTTTGGTCGAGGGCGGGATCGAGTCCGTCAAGGACGGCGTGGTCGGAGTTGCCGTCGGAGTCGAGGTCGGGCCCTTCGCAGGCTTCTTCGTGGCCTTCTTCGTCGGCTTCTTGACCTTGGCTGCGCCGAACTCTGGAGCTGGCCGGTTGTCCTTGCCACTCGTACTCGATGTTGGCGAGTTAGTCGGGTTGACTGTCAGCTTGGTGCTGCCCGAGGACGGCGCGGTCGGCGTTGCCGACGGACTCGTCGTACTGGTCGGCGTCGCCGTGGGCGTCGACGTGCTCGCCGGCCCGATCTGGCCATTCGTCGCGACCAATCGGAACCGCAGTTGCGCAGTCCGCTCGACCTGGGCGATCAGGTTCCTGGAGTTCTTACCCGGGACCGACACCACGATCTGGTTGCCGCTCTGCACCGTCACGTCGGCGTCGACTACCCCGCTGCCGTTGACCCGCTTGTCGATGATCGAGCGGGCCTCCTTCATCTTCTCCGAGTTCACGCCCTTCGACTGCGCCGTCAGCGTGATCTGCGTGCCGCCGGCGAGGTCGAGGCCGAGCTTGGGCTTGAAGGTGCCACCGAGGGCCGCAAGTCCGTACAGCACCACTATTGCCATGAAGAAGATCAATAGGGTGCGACCCGGGTGGGACGTCTTCTTAGCCACGGTCCAGCGTCTCCTCAGTCATCGGGGTGGTGCTCGTCAGCGGGCAGTGCCTCGGTCTCGGGTGCCAGTCCTACGACGACCTGCCGAGCCACCGTGATCACGGTGTTCTCAGCGATCTCCAGCCGCACCCGGTCGCCCTCAAGCGAACGAACCGTGCCGAAGATACCCGCCGAGAGGACTACTTCGTCACCAATCGCGACCTCGGCCTGCATTTCGGCCACCCGCGCCTGCTGGGCGCGCGCGTTGCGGCGCACGAGCAGCAACAGCCCGCCCATGGCAACGATGAACGCCGAGTACAGCACTACGGGAATCACGGGTGAGGGCTCTCGGGTCGACGATAAGACAGGACAAGGTGGGCAGGCAGCAGCAAGGCGCGCCCGGCACCGCCGACGAGTGTAACGGCCCCCGGCAGGCACGGCGCACGCTGCCCACAGGCGCCCGCTCGGGCCCTGGTTCAGGCGCCGAACAGAGTGCCGTCGTCGGAGAACGGCGCGGAAGCCGGTACGGCGAGCCCGAGATGCGTCCACGCTGCGGGAGTCGCAACCCGGCCCCGCGGCGTACGGGCGAGCATGCCGGAGCGCACCAGGAACGGTTCAGCGACCTCTTCGACGGTCTCGCGCTCCTCGCCTACGGCGACGGCCAGCGTGCTGAGGCCGACCGGCCCTCCCCCGAACCGTCGGCAGAGAGCATCGAGCACAGCGCGGTCCAGACGGTCCAGGCCGGACTCGTCGACCTCGAACAGGGCGAGAGCGCGATGGGCGATCTCTTGGGTGACCACGCCGTCAGCACGGACCTGGGCATAATCGCGCACCCGGCGCAGCAGCCGGTTGGCGATCCGCGGCGTACCTCGCGACCGCGACGCGATCTCGGCGGTGCCTTCGGCATCGCAGGAGACCTCGAGCAGGCCTGCGGAACGCTGCACGATCAGATCGAGCTCGGCCGGCTCGTAGAACTCCAGATGGGCGGTGAACCCGAACCGATCGCGCAGCGGCCCGGGCAGCAGCCCTGCTCGGGTGGTCGCGCCGACCAGCGTGAACGGCGGGATCTCCAACGGGATCGCTGTCGCGCCGGGGCCCTTGCCGATCACGACGTCGACCCGGAAGTCCTCCATTGCCAGGTAGAGCATCTCTTCGGCCGGTCGCGACATTCGGTGGATCTCGTCGACGAAGAGGACGTCGCCCTCGTTGAGGCCGGACAGGATCGCAGCCAAGTCGCCGGCATGGGTGATCGCCGGACCGCTGGTCAGGCGCAAAGGCGCCGCCATCTCGGCGGCGATGATCATCGCGAGGGTGGTCTTGCCCAGCCCGGGTGGGCCGGAGAGCAGCACGTGGTCGGAGGTCCGCCCACGGGTACGGGCGGCCTCGAGCACCAACGAGAGCTGTTCGCGGACCCGCTCCTGGCCGATCACCTCCGCCAGCGAGCGAGGCCGCAGGGCTGCCTCGACCGCGCGTTCGTCGGCGTCTGCATCCACCCCGGTCAGTGCCGCGCGTTGCTCCAGGAAAGCCAGCTCGGCCTCCTCGAGGGCAGCCTGCATGGCCGCCTCGGCGCTGTCGCCTGCGGAGGTCATGCCGTGCTCAGTGTCTGGAGGGCTAGCCGCAGCAGCCGAGCAACATCAGGCGTCGGCATCGCGTTGGCCTCCGGCGTGATCGCGCTGACCGCACGGTCAGCCTCCTTGCCGGACCAGCCCAGTCCGACGAGGCCGCCGTGCACCTGGACCTGCCACTCGGCGGCCGGGGCCGGGCCCTGCGTCATCGGAGCGGACCCGGGGGCGCCGATCCGGTCGCGCAGCTCCAGGATGATCCGCTGCGCACCCTTTTGGCCGATGCCGGGCACGGTGGTCAGCGTCTTCACGTCGTCGCTGCTGACAGCCCGCCGGATCCGCTCGGGCGTGAGCACCGCGAGCATCGCCTGCGCCACCTTCGGACCGACGCCGCTGGCGGTCTGCACGAGCTCGAACATCTGCTTCTCGTCTTCATCGACGAACCCGAACAGCGTGAGCGAGTCCTCGCGGACCACCAGGGACGAGGGCAGCGTCGCCTCGGCGCCCGTACGCAGCTCGGCGAGGGTGTTGGGAGTGCAGTGCAGCTCCAGCCCGACGCCGCCAACTTCGAGGACGGCGGAGGTCAGACTGACCGCCGCCACCCGTCCGCGCACGAACGCGATCATGCGTCTCCTCCTCCAGGCTGGGCCGCGAGCACTTGGACCCGTTCTTGAGCGGCTTGGATCCGGTTGGTCGCAGCGCCGCGCCAGATGTGGCAGATCGCCAAGGCCAGGGCATCGGCAGCGTCTGCGGGCTTCGGCATCTCGTCGAGACGCAGGAGGCGGGTCACCATCGAGCCGACCTGCGCCTTGTCGGCCCGGCCACTGCCGGTCACCGCTGCCTTGACCTCGCTCGGGGTGTGCATCGCCACCGGGATGCCTCGGCTGCTCGCGGCGACGAGCGCGAGCCCGCTGACCTGGGCGGTCCCCATCACGGTCTTGAGGTTCGCCTGCGCGAAGACCCGCTCGACCGCAATCGCGTCGGGCTTGGTCGCGTCGATCCAGGCTTCAAGGCCGCGGGCAATAAGCAGCAACCGCTGCTCGATCGGCAGCTCGGTGCCCGTCCGGACGACCCCGACCTCGACCAGTGTCAGCGGTCGCCCGATCCGGCCGTCGACCACGCCGACACCGCAGCGGGTCAGACCCGGGTCGATCCCCAGAACGCGCATCCCAGCCTCACCGTCGTACGAACACCTGTTCGGACAAACCTAACCGGCTCACGGCGTAGGGGTGACAGCGACACTCCGGAAGAAGCTCGCGCTCAGTCTTCCTCGTCGTCCAGCGACGCCATGATCTCCTCGGAGATGTCGAAGTTCGCGAAGACGTTCTGTACGTCGTCGAGGTCCTCGAGCGCGTCGACGAGGCGCAGCACCTTGGTCGCGCCGTCTGCATCGAGCTCGACCTGCATCGAGGGCACGAACATCGCGTCGGCCGAGTCGTAGTCCACGCCGGCCGCCTGCAGCGCCGTCCGTACGTCGACCAGGTCGGTTGCCTGGCTGACGACCTCGAACGCCTCGCCGAGGTCGTTGACGTCCTCGGCGCCGGCGTCCATCGTCGCCTCGAGGACGTCGTCCTCGGAGACGGTCTTGCCGTCCTGGGCGGTCGGGACGATCACGATGCCCATCCGGTGGAACAGGTACGCCACCGAGCCCGGGTCGGCCAACGAGCCGCCGTTGCGCGTCATCGCGGTGCGGACCTCCATCGCGGCCCGGTTCTTGTTGTCGGTGAGGCACTCGATCAGGATCGCCACGCCGTTCGGGCCGTAGCCCTCGTACATGATCGTGATGTAGTCGGCGCCGCCGGCCTCGGCACCGGAGCCGCGCTTGACGGCACGATCGATGTTGTCCTTGGTGACCGACGACTTCTTCGCCTTCTGGATGGCGTCGAAGAGGGTCGGGTTGCCGGACGGGTCGCCGCCGCCCATCCGCGCAGCAACCTCGATGTTCTTGATGAGCTTGGTGTTCATCTTGCTGCGCTTGGCGTCGACGACGGCCTTCTTGTGCTTCGTGGTCGCCCACTTGGAGTGGCCTGACATCGGCGCCCCTTTCCTAGGGTGTCGTTCTTACGACTTCAGTACGAGATCGACGAAGAGCTGGTGGATGCGGGTGTCGCTGCCCACCTCGGGGTGGAAGGACGTCGCCATCAGCGGTCCCTGACGAACGGCGACGATCCTACCTGCGGCGTCTCCCTCGTCGACCCGGGCGAGGACCTCGACGTCCGGCCCGGCCGCCTCGACCCATGGCGCCCGAATGAAAACCGCGTGCACCGGGTCGTCGAGCCCGTCGAAGGCCAGCGAGCCTTCGAACGAGTCAACCTGGCGCCCGAAGGCGTTGCGACGCACCGTGATGTCGAGCCCGCCCAGGGTCTCCTGATCGGCGGTGCCGTCGGTGATCCGGTCGGCCAGCATGATCATCCCGGCGCAGGTGCCGAACGTCGGCATCCCCTCGCGGATCCGCTTCTGCAGCGGCTCGAAGAGGTCGAAGGTCCGCGCCAGCTTGAACATCGTGGTGCTCTCCCCGCCAGGGATCACCAACGCGTCGCACCGCTCGAGCTCCTCGGGGCGGCGTACGCCGAGCGCGTCCACGCCGAGCCCGGACAGGGCCACGAGGTGCTCGCGAACGTCGCCCTGGAGGGCGAAGACACCGATCGTGAGGCGCTCGGCCGATGGGTTCCGCATCGTTCGATCTTATGCGGTCCGTGCGCCACCTCGGTCGGGGACCAGCGGCCCGGCCCACTGCGGGAACCGACCGTCCGAACCCCGCAAACGGGGATACCGTCGCCGGACCACGTCCAGAGGTTCGACTCTGGACGCGACTCTGTTCATCCGTTGTCAATGTCAACGACACCGAGCCGTAGGACGGCTGCCCCAGATTGCGGAGCGCAGCGCCACTCGGGTGCCGTGGAAGGAAGCTCGGTGGCTATCTCCGACAGCACGCGTCCGGTCGATCCGATCGGCGTACCCCGCCGCTTGGCCTCACGCAAGGCTCTCGCTGCCCTCACAGCCGGAGTACTCGTTGCCGGCGCTGTTACCGCGGTGGTGCTCTCGCATCGCAGCAGCACGCCGACATTCCTCGGACCGCACGCGGACGCCGCCATCGCCGGTACGCCGGTCAAGGTCGGCACCGATGTCTGCGGCACGGGCTGGACGGGCGGCCGAGCCGGCCCCGAGACGTACGCCGTGTGGAACAACTCCAACGAAGGCCTCGAGGTCTACCTCCAGGACGTCACGTCCGGGAAGGTCTTCCTCGACATCGAGAATCTCGGCGCGACCGTCACCCGCACCGCGTCCGTGACGCTCGGAGCCGGGAGCTACCGGTTCTATTGCATCCCCTCGGACGCCGATCCGATCGCCGGTCCGACCGAGAAGGTCACCGGGGCCTACGCGGGTGCGCTGACCCCGGGCCTGGTGCCGATCACCGACAACGAGCTCGCGCCGACCCTGACGGTCTACCAGTCCTGGATCAAGAGCCGGCTCCCCGTCCTGGAGCACCAAGTGCGCACTCTGGATGCCGACGTACGATCCGGCGACCTCGTCGCTGCCAAGCGAGACTGGCTCGCCGGGCACCTCACTTACGAGACGCTCGGAGCGGCGTACGACGCCTTCGGTGATGACGACGCGGCGATCAACGCCAGCCCGACTCCGGGGATCCCGGCGGCCCACGACAAAGACCTGCACGGCTTCCACCGCATCGAAGGCCTGCTCTGGTCGGGCGCTGCGGGCGCAGCCATCAGCCCGGCGACCCACGCGCTGATCGGCGCAGTCGACCATCTGGGCAAGGACCTCGTCGTCCCGACGATGAACACGATCGATATCGGGCTGCGGTCCCACGAGATCCTGGAGAACGCGATCCAATTCGAGCTCACCGGCGCCACCGACGCGGGCAGTCACACCAACCTCGCCACCATCGGGGCGAACCTCGTCGGGACCCTCGAGGCGATGAAGCCGATCCGGGCTCTGCTCGAGCGCAGCGACCCCGACCTGGCCGCGACCGACACCTGGATAGCCCGCTCACAGCGGCTCATCCGGTCCTTCGACCACCACGGGCGCTGGACGCCGCTCGCTGACCTGACGGTCACACAGCATGAGGACCTCGATGCGACCTTGAGCCAGACAGCCGAACTGCTCTCCGAGGTGGCCGTGGTCACCGATCCGCGACGGGACTCAGACCAGTGAGCGGCGAGTGCCCGATGGGCGGCGGTCGGGTCAGCCGTCGCGGCCTGCTCGGCGGCGCGATCGGGGCAGCCGTCGCTGCGCCCGCGGCCGGTTTCGTTGCGGCCGCGCACGCAGACGCTCCCCAGACCACGCCGGTCGAGTCGTCGTACCCGTTCGAGGGCAAGCACCAGGCCGGCATCCTCACGCCGGTGCAGCATTCGGCGGCGTACCTCGCCTTGGATGCGACCGCAGCCAACAGCACCGAGCTCCAGGAGGCGCTGCGTGCACTGACTACGAGCGCCCGGTTCCTGACCAAGGGCGGTACGCCGCCCGACGACGGCCTGCTGGCGACGGCGTCCGACTCCGGCGTCTTGGGTCCACTGGTGCCGGCCGACGGACTCACCATCACCACGGCCGTCGGTGCCAGCCTGTTCGATCACCGCTACGGGCTTCAGGCGCAGAAGCCGGCCCGGCTGCGGCAGATGGACGCGTTCCCCAACGACACCCTCGACCGGTCTGTGTGCGACGGCGACCTGCTGCTCCAAGTCTGTGCGCACCACCCGGACACGGTGACCCACGCGGTCCGCGAGCTGATGCGCGAGACCCGGGGCGCACTCCAGATCCGCTGGCGCCGGGACGGGTTCACCTCTCCCCCGCGTCCCAGCGGTACGCCGCGCAACCTGATGGGCTTCAAGGACGGCACGGCCAACCCGTCGACAGCTGACGCTCCGCTGATGGACCAGTTGATCTGGACCAAGGCCGGCGGCGCGGAGCCCGCATGGGTCGTGGGAGGCAGCTATCACGTGGTGCGCGTGATCCGGATGCTGGTGGAGTTCTGGGACCGGGTCTCGATCCGGGAGCAGCAGACGATGTTCGGCCGCGACCGGGCCACCGGCGCACCGCTGACGGGCACTGATGAGTTCGATGAACCGGACTTCGGCCACGACGGCACCGGCGACGTCATCCACTTCGATGCGCACATCCGGCTCGCCAACCCGCGCATCGCGACCACCGACAACCAGCGGATCCTGCGCCGGGCCTTCAACTACGACGCCGGCACCGACAGCAACGGCAACCTGGACATGGGGTTGATCTTCACCTGCTTCAACTCCGATCTCGACCGCCAGTTCGTGACGATTCAGAAGCGCCTGGTCGACGAGCCTCTCGTCGACTACATCGTCCCGTTCGGTGGCGGCTACTTCTTCGCCCTGCCTGGTGTGCAGGGGAAGAACGACTGGCTCGGTCAGGGGATGTTCGCGTAGCCCCCCGTTACGTGCCCGACCGTTAAAAGGAAGCACTCTGAGGAAGGAACACCCG
Source organism: Marmoricola sp. (assembly GCA_035695505.1). GTDB lineage: Bacteria > Actinomycetota > Actinomycetes > Propionibacteriales > Nocardioidaceae > Marmoricola. The sequence goes on from DASRRQ010000026.1 coordinate 13,629, forward strand.
GGAATGAACAAGCCCTCCGTTCGGAATGCGCGTGCCTGGAAGGTCGGCACCGCCGGCCTTGCCGGCGCGGGTCTGATCGGCGCCTCCATCGCGCTGATCGCGTCCCAAGGAGCTCAGGCCACCGCGTCTGACGCGACGACCACCCCGATCAAGCACGTCGTCGTGCTCTTCGACGAGAACGTCTCCTACGACCACTACTTCGGCACCTACCCCAACGCGGCCAACACCGACGGCCCCACGTTCACTGCGGCCTCCAACACCCCGGCGAACAAGAACCTGGCTTCCGACAACCTGCTCGGCGCGGCCAACCCGAACAGCGCCAAGCCGTTCCGGCTGACCAACGCCCAGGCGGCCACCTGCTCGCAGAACCACAACTACAACCCCGAGCAGCTCGCGGAGGACTACGACGCCACGACGCAGACCGCGAAGATGGACAAGTTCCCGGAGAACACCTCCAAGGACAGCTGCACGCCGCTGTTCGGCACCGCTGGTCTGACCATGGGCTACTTCGACGGCAACACCGCCACTGCAGAGTGGAACTACGCCCAGAACTACGCCATGAGCGACAACTCCTGGGACGACAACTTCGGCCCCTCCACCGTGGGCGCCCTGAACGTCATCTCCGGCCAGACCTATGGCGGCGAGGCGTTCGACTCGACCAGCAACGACGAGAGCCCCACGGCAGCGTCGGCACCGACGGCGAGCGGCCTGTCGGCGATCGACCCTGCCACCCACATCGGCACCGTGATCGGCGACCCGGACCCGGTCTACGACGACTGCGCCGACACTGACCACACCGCCTCGAGCAACCTGGTCGGCATGCAGCCCCAGGACAAGAACATCGGCGACCTGCTGAACGCGAAGAACATCACCTGGGGCTGGTTCCAGGGCGGCTTCACCCCGACGACGCCGTACGCCGGGGCCAGCACCTACGCGAAGTGCGACACCAAGCACCTCAACATCGCCGGCAGCACGGTGACCGACTACTCACCGCACCACGAGCCGTTCGAGTACTACAAGACGACCTCGAACCCGCACCACCTCGCGCCCACCTCAGACGCGATGATCGGTCACAACGACCAGGCGAACCACCAGTACGACCTGACCGCCTTCGACACCGCGCTGGACCAGGGCAATCTGCCGGCCGTGTCGTACCTGAAGGCCGCTGCCTACCAGGACGGGCACCCGTCGAACTCGGACCCGATCGATGAGGAGCACTTCATCACCCGGGAGATCAACGCGATCGAGAACTCCCCCGAGTGGGCATCGACCGCGATCATCATCGCCTACGACGACTCCGACGGCTGGTACGACCACGTCGCCCCGACCATCACCAACGGATCCAACACCGCCGACGATGCGGCGGTCTGCACCTCCGCCGCGACCTCGGCAGACCCGCTCGGCGGCGAGCAGGACCGGTGCGGCCCGTCGCAGCGGCTGCCGTTACTGGTGATCTCCCCGTTCGCCAAGCAGAACTACATCGATCACACCCAGATCTCGCAGGCGTCGATCGTGAAGTTCATCGAGCAGAACTGGGGCCTGAGCCAGATCGGCAACGGCTCGTTCGATGCCACCGACGGCAGCATCGACTCGATGTTCGACTTCCAGAACCCGCAAGAGCGTTCGGTGACGCTGAAGGCTGACGGCGAGATCTCCTCGATCAAGCCAGTCTCGGTGGAGCCGGCGGGCGGGTTCAGCTCCAGCCTGGCGGGCACGAAGACGACGTCGACGTACGGCAAGCCGGCTTCGATCCCGTTCCACCTGACCTCCGGCGGCAGCGTCGCCGGTGGCACCGTGACGGCGACCGTGTCCGGCAAGGCGGTCGCGACCGAGAACGTCACCGGCGCCAGCGGCGCGGTCACCCTTCCAGCCACCGAACCCGCGGGCGCGCACACGGTCCAGCTCGCGTTCTCCGGCTCGGCCCACACGAAGGCGAGCAGCACCACGTCGGTGCTGACTGTCAGCCGGGCCGCGACGAAGACGACGGCGTCGGTGGCCAAGCACCGCAACCGCAAGGACGTAGTCACGGTCAAGGTCACCGAGCCTGGCTCGGCGATCAAGGTCACCGGCCCCGTCACCGGCGTGGTCAACGGCAAGACCGTGCACGGCACCGTGCGCAACGGCGTCGCGCGGTTCACCGTCAAGGTGCACGCGGGCGTCAACCACGTGAAGTTCACGTTCGGCCCGACGAGCAACTACGTCGCCTCGGCCACCAAGAAGACCGTGGTGCGCGGCTGATCCCGGTCGCACCACTGCTCGTATAGGACCAGGGCCGCCCCGGACACCACCGGGCCGGCCCTGGTCATTTCTTGCAGTCGATCCGCCCGCAGCAACGTCGGAGTTGATACGTTCGACCAGCGGATGTTCTTCGCAGTTCTGGACGACTCGGACCCCGCAGGAAGAAGCCGGTGGGGACCGCATGAACAAGCCAGCAGCACAGCGCGCTCGGACTCAGAAGATGGGCGTTGCCGCTCTCGGAGTGGCCGGGCTGGTCGGAATCTCGCTTGCCCTGCTGGGCTCCTCGGGGGCCCACGCGACAGACGCTGTCACGGCAACGCCGATCAAGCACCTGGTCGTGATCTACGACGAGAACGAGTCCTACGACCACTACTTCGGGACCTACCCGGTCGCAGCGAACACCGATGGCGTCACCTTCCCTGCGACGACCGCGCCCGCGAACCGCAACCTGGTCAGCGACCACGTCACCGGTGCCGCCAACCCCAACAGCACCAAGCCCTTCCGGCTGACCAAGGCCCAGGCCGCCACCTGCGACGGCAACCACAACTACAACCCCGAGCAGCAGGCGATGGACTATGCCTCCGGCAAGGCCCGGATGGACAAGTTCCCGCAGCACACATCGACCGATAGCTGTTCGGGACTATTCGGCACCGCCGGCCTGACGATGGGCTACTTCGACGGCAATACCGTCACTGGTTTGTGGAACTACGCCCAGAACTACGCAATGAGCGACAACGCTTGGGATACGGTCTTCGGGCCGTCGACTCCGGGAGCGATCGACCTGGCATCCGGCAACACCTACGGCGGTACGGCGTACTCCTCGATCAGCGACGACACCAACCCCACCGTGGCAAGCACTCACGCAGCCAGCGGCCTCTCGGCCGTGAGCGCCAGCACCCACGTCGGCACCCTGATCGGCGATCCGGACCCCGTCTATGACGACTGCTCTGACAGCAGCCATACGACCTCGAGCAACGTGGTCGGCCTCCAAGGCAAGAACATCGGCGACCTGCTCAACGCCAAAGGTGTCACCTGGGGCTGGTTCCAGGGCGGCTTCACCCCCAGCACGCCGTATGCCGGCTCTGGATACGCGGTGTGCAACACCGCGCATACCGGCCTGGTCGCGAGCCCATTCGACTACTCGCCGCACCACGATCCGTTCCAGTACTACAAGTCGACGTCGAACCCGCACCACCTGCCGCCGTCGGCCCCGGACAAGATCGGCCAGACCGATCAGGCCAACCACCAGTACGACCTGACCGCGTTCACCACCGTGCTGGACGCGGGCACTCTGCCGGCGGTCTCCTACCTCAAGGCGCCGGCGTACCAGGACGGGCATCCAGGCAACTCCGACCCGATCGACGAGCAGCACTTCCTGACCACCGAGATCAACCAGATCGAGTCCTCCACCTCGTGGCCCTCGACCGCGATCGTGGTCACCTACGACGACTCCGACGGCTGGTACGACCACGTCGCCCCCACCATCACCAACGGCTCGAAGACCTCCGACGACGCCGCCATCTGCACCTCGGCGCCCACCGCAGCCAAGCCGCTGGGCGGCTTCCAGGACCGTTGCGGCCCGTCACAGCGACTGCCGTTCCTGGTCATCTCCCCGTTCGCGAGGAGCAACTACATCGACCACACCCGGATCGCCCAGACCTCGGTCCTGCGGTTCATCGAGCAGAACTGGGAGCTGCCGGCGATCGGCGGCGGCTCGTTCGACAACAGCTTCGGCAGCATCGACTCGCTCTTCGACTTCCAGGACCCGCAGCAGGAGACCGTGTCCCTGAAGCCAGATGGCGAGATCGACGCGCGCACCCCGGTGCCAGTGACCATTCCGCCAGCAGCCGCATTCTCCTCGACCGTCTCGACGTCGACCACGATCTCGACGTACGGCAGGGCCGCGTCGCTCGCCGTCACCGTCAGCTCGATCGGTGATGTCACCGACGGCGCTTCGGTGAGCGCCAAGGTCGACGGCAAGACGGTCGGAACCAAGGTCCTGACCGGACCGACCGTGTCGTTCGCCCTGCCGGCAACCCTCGCCGTCGGCAGCCACGCCGTGGCGCTGAGCTACACCGGGTCGGTGCACGCCCAGGCAGCGACCCGTACGTCGATCCTGAAGGTCGTCAAGGCCGGGACCGTCACGTCCGTCGTCGCGAAGAAGGCGAAGCACAAGAAGGAGACGGTGACGGTCAAGGTCTCCGAGCCCGGCTCGTCACTCAAGCCCACCGGCAAGGTGACCGGGACCGTCAACGGCCACGCCATCAAGGCGAAGGTGCTGAAGAACGGCACGATCCGTTTCACCGTTGCGGTGCACTCCGGACGCAACAAGGTGAAGTTCAGCTACCACCCGACCGGCAGCTACCTGGCCTCGTCGAAGTCGATCACCGCGAGGTACTAGTCGGTCCGCACCGAGGCCATGATCAGATCGTCCAGCGAGACACCCGGGTCGATGACTGCGCCGCGGTCGCGCGCATGGCCGTCGATCTGGAACCAGACCGACCGGGCCAGATGGGCTGCGAGGACCTCCGCGCTCGGCTCCTGGACGTCGCGTGCCAACCAGAACCTGACTGTGCCGACAGCCTGCCCGACGATGCCGAACACCAGCGGGTCGAGGATCTGCCGGTCGTCGTCGCTGAGCTCGACGGAGAGCAGGCTCGCTCCGGAGGTCACCAGCATCGCGATCAGGCCGCCGATCTGCTCGGTCACCGCGATGACGTCGCCGAGACGCTCGGCATCCTGGCTCTCAGCGGCACCGATCCGGTGCAGGGCCGGGTGTGCAGCGGCCCAGGCCACGTAGGCGCCGACGATCCGCTCGATGATCTCCTCGATCGTGCCGGAGAGCTCGAACTGCGGGACCAACTCGTCCATCAACAGACCGAGGATCCGCTTCTGGACCGCCCGGTCGAGGTCGGCTCTGTCGGTGAAGTGCCGATAGAGCACCGCACGTCCGAGCCCGGCCTCCTCGGCGATCTGGCGGACGTGGATCTCGGTCCCGATCGGCTCACGCTCGATCACCATCACCGCAGCGTCCAGGATCTGGTTGCGCCGCTCCTCGCGGTGCGCCGCCCAGCGCTCGCCGCGGCCGTCAGGTGCAGCAGCGGGCTCGGGGGTCACAGCCCCAAGCGTAGAGCGCCCCACCCGCTGCGCCGGCTCGCGCCGCGCGCGGCCCGGGCGATCTGCAGCATCTCGCCGGGGTCGAGCACCTTGACCCGAGGACGCCCGAGCACGGTGCCCCGGCTGCGCTCGGCGGCGTCGATGGCCCGCCAGTCATCGAGGTCGAGGCTCGCGGGGAGAGTCGCGTCCAGCCACGCATCAAGCTCGGCTCGGGAACCGGCCGTCGCCGGCAGGACACCCGCAGCTAGGTCGTCGAGGAACGACGCGACGGTCTCCTCCGAGCAGGACTTGTTGGTGCCGATGAACCCGGTGGGGCCGCGCTTGATCCACCCCGCGACGTACACGCCGGGCCGGACCCGGCCGGCTTCGTTCGGCACGGTCCCGGTGGCGTCGTCGAACGGAAGACCCGGCAGTGCCGTGCCGCGGTAGCCGACCGATCGGAGCACCATCTGCGCAGCGAGCACCTCGGTCTCCCCGGTCGGGATGGCGACAGTCCGACCGTCGACGACCTCGAGCCGGGTCTTCTCGACGACCAGGCCGGTGACCGCTTCCTCGCCGAGGATCCGGACCGGGGCGGTGCAGAAGCGCAGCACGATCCGCTTCGAGCCGTCGCGGAGCGGTCGGGCGGCGAGCTCGGCCAGCAGCCGGCCCTTAGGCGTCGTACGGTCGAGCTCGGCACCGCCGGTCTCGACGACGACATCGATGTCGGAGAGCCCGGCGAGGCCGATCAGTTCGGGCATCGTGAACGCGGCCTCGGACGGGCCGCGACGGCCCAGGACGACCACCTCGGAGACGCGGCTGCCGCGCAGGGTCGCAAGAGGCAGATCGGCGATGTCGGTCGTCGCCAACATCTCCGGATCCGCTGTCAGCACCCGGGCGACGTCCAGGGCGACGTTGCCGTTGCCGACCACGACCACCCGGTCACCGCCCAGGTCGACGGGAGCATCCTGGTGGTCGGGGTGGCCGTTGTACCAGCC
>DASRRQ010000027.1:0-20455 GCA_035695505.1 Marmoricola sp.
AGCGCCCCGTCCACGACCTCCCCGAGCAGCTGCTCGAAGACGTCGTCAGGGACGAGGCGCTTGGTGATCGGGGTGAGGGCCATCGGCCCAGCATGCCGCTAACTGGTCAAGTGGTCAAGTGGTAAGACCACTCACATCAAATAGTCAGCGCAATCGGCCTGCTTGAGCTGCCAGGAGAGCGACTGGACGCGGTTCTCGGCGTCGAACCGGAACAGGAACACCGTTCCGCCCGGTCTCGGGACCGTGTAGATGCTTCCTCCGTCGCCCTGGCCGTCGGGGTAGGCGGCGCGGACCTTGCTCCGCAACGTCCCCAGCCCGACGCTCTTCTCCGTCATCATCAGCGTGGTGGCGTACACCTGCACCAGGCCGTCGGTGGGGCTGTAGAGGCCCTCGCCGTCAGTCGGGATCGTCGGCGAGTCCGTGACGACGCCGGAGCACGGGGGATCCCGCTTCGGGTCGGTCAGCACCAGGCCAGCAGCGTGCAGTTTGGAGGCGGACATTCCTGGTTCGGGGCCGCCTGCGCCGGGGAGGCCGAAGTCTCCGGACTCGTTGCCGCACGGGCCCGTGAACGAGGTGGGCACGTGCAGGTAGGTCAGCGCGTCGCAGTCCCAGATGTCCTGGGTGCCTTGGCCTTCTGCCCAGACGCCGTTGGATCGCACCCACAGCGCCTCATAGCCACCACAGCTGTTGACGCCGCCGATCGCGTAGCCGGAGCTGCTGTACTTCTGGACGGTCACCCCGTGCGCGGCGTCCGGGCACGCGGAGCCGTCCTCGACCGCCCGCCGCGCCTGGTCGCCGATGAACTTCTGGAAGGCGACCGAGGTGCCGACCAGCTTGTCGGACTCCTGCGGCGAACTAACCTCGATGCCGGGGTCCGGATACGTGATCACCGCCGGGGGAGCCTTCGGGGTCGGCGTCGGGCTCGTCGAAGGCGACGTGGTCGCTGGCCCGACCTGGCGGCTGCCGTCCGCGCCGCCGTGGTTCGTCAGAGCGAACGGGACGGCGACCGCGGCCAGGACCGCGAACGAGGCCACGGCCGTGGTCGTACGGCGTCGGGTCCGGCGACGGTCGCCGAGCCGGCGTACTTCTGAGGGCGGGAGCGGGGTGGTCACGATGCCTCCGGTGCCGAAGTTCTCGAGGTCGCGGGTGGGGTCAGACATGGTGCGCTCCGGTCTCGGTCGGGTCGGTCGGGGAGAGCAGAGCCGCCAGCGCGGTACGGCCGCGGGAGAGCCGGGCCTTGATGGTTCCTTCCGGTACGCCGACCTCGCGGGCGACGGCCTGGACGGGCAGGTCGCAGAGATGGTGCAGCACCAGTGCCTGGCGCTGGGTCTCCGGCAGCTGCCGCAGAGCGGCGACCAGGGCGACCCGGGACTCGTCGACCGCCTCGGTGCTGGTGCCGGGCGAGAGGGCCCTGTCTGCTGGCCGTCGTGAGAGCCGGACCCGGCGCCAGCGGCTCACCGCGAGCCGGTACGCCGTGGTGCGGACCCAGGCCTCGGGCCATTCCTCGCGCTCGAGACGGCCCCGGTGCGACCAGGCGCGTACGAACGCTTCCTGCACGCATTCCTGGGCTTCGTCCCGATCGCCGATCATCGCGTAGAGCTGACCGGTGATGCGCCTGAACGAGGAGCTGTAGAACTCGTCGAACTCGGCTTCGTCCATGAGATATCCCGTTCCCATCGGCAACTGTCAGCGGGGATACGCATGGGCGGCCCGGCGGGTTGCATGGATGCTCACAGTATTCGTACAGCCGCCTTCAGAAGGCGCTGGAAACGACGAACGGCCCGGGAGTGGTCCCGGGCCGTTCGGTCGATGCTGCTGGGTGCTGAGCTCAGTGCTGCGAGAGCTCCTCGCCGGCGACATCGTGACGTCCGTCGAACTGGTGGCCGTCGGCCGCGTGGCCCTCGAGCGGGATGTCGTGCTCGTGCTCGAGCTCGGCGTGGTGGTGCGCCTCCTCGAGCTCTTGCGCGGTCGGTTTCTGGACGGCGTCTTGGAACCAGACCTTCGACAGCCGGGCCCGCAGCTTGTCCTTGCGCAGGGCAGGAGCGCTGACGCCGTTGGCGTCCTCGCCACTGATCCCTGCGTAGATGACGTCGCGGTCCCGAGCAGTCAGCGTGTACGCGTGGTCCGGGCTGAGCGGCAGGTGCCGCTCGCTGTAGCCGCCCTCGGCGCTGCGCATGATGATGCCGCTCTCGTAGCCGTGCAGCAGCATCTCGTTGTCGTGACGCTGCAACGAGATGCACCAGCGCTTGGCAATGATGAACACGATCGGCGGGATCACGAAGATCGCGCCTCGCATGAAGTACGTGATCGTGTTCAGGTCGAGATGGAACTGCTGGGCCAGGATGTCGTTGCCGCCGGCAGCCCAGAGCAGGCCGTAGAGCGTGATCATCGCGGACAGGAACGCCGTCCGGGTGGGCACGTTGCGGGGTCGCTGGAGCAGGTGGTGCTCGCTCTTGTCGCCGGTGACCCACTGTTCGATGAACGGATAGCCCAGGATGATGCCGAGCAGCAGCATCGGGGCGACCTGGCCGGGGATGAAGATGTTCCAGCTCATGGTGATGCCCCAGATGTGGGTCTCCCAGCCGGGCATGATCCGGAGCAGGCCCTCCGCGATACCCATGTACCAGTCCGGCTGCGAGCCGGCGGTCACCTGGGCGGGGTTGTACGGGCCGAAGCGCCACACCGGGTTGATGCTCATCAACCCGCCCATCAGGGCGACGACACCGAAGACGATGAAGAAGAACCCACCCGCCTTGGCGGCGTACACCGGCATCATCGGATAGCCGACGACGTTCTCCTCGGTCTTGCCGGGCCCGGGCCACTGGGTGTGCTTGTGGTAGACGAGCAGCAGCATGTGCGCAGCGATCAAGGCCAGGATCAGGCCCGGGATCAGCAGCACGTGCGCGATGTAGAGGCGCGGGATGATCACGTCGCCGGGGAACTCGCCGCCGAACATGAAGAACGACATGTACGAGCCGAGGACCGGGGTCGCCTTCACCAGACCGTCCGCGATCCGCAGGCCGGTGCCGGAGAGCAGGTCGTCAGGCAGCGAATAGCCGGCGAAGCCCTCGAGGATGCCCATCAGCAGCAGTACGCCGCCGATGATCCAGTTGAGCTCGCGCGGCTTGCGGAACGCACCGGTCAGGAAGACGCGCATCATGTGCACGAGCATCGCGGCGATGAAGAGCATCGCCGCCCAGTGGTGCATCTGCCGGATCAGCAGGCCTGCGCGGACGTCGAAGCTGATGTGCAGCGTCGACTCGTAGGCCTCGGACATCGGGATGCCGCGGAGCTGGTCGTAGGAGCCGTTGTAGACGACCTCGCCCATGCTCGGCTTGAACCACAGCGAGAGGAACACGCCGGTCAGCAGCAGGATCACGAAGCTCCACAGCGCGATCTCGCCGAGCATGAAGGACCAGTGGTCGGGGAAGACCTTGCGGATCTGCTTCTTGGTCGCGGTCGCGATGCCGAGGCGCTCGTCGGCCCAGGTGGCGACCGAGCCGGCCGGGTTGGGCTTCTTGGCGGCGGCTGGGGTCGTCCCGTTGGTCACGGTGCCCTTGGGGGTGGCGTCACTCGCGCTCATTTGAGGTTACTCCGGTTCCGTTCCCAGTAGCTCGGCCCGACAGGTTCGGTGAAGTCGCTCTGCGCCGCGAGATAGCCGTCGGAGTCGACCATGATCGGCAGCTGGGGAAGGTGCCGGCCGGCCGGTCCGAAGACGACCTTGCCGCCGTCAGCGAGGTCGAAGGTCGACTGGTGGCACGGGCAGAGGAGGTGGTGGGTCTGCTGCTCCCACAAGGAGATCGGGCAGCCCACGTGGGTGCAGATCTTGGAGAAGCAGAGGATGCCCTCGACGCCCCAGTTGGCGCTGTGCTTGTCCTTGAGGTCGTCAGGGTGCATCCGGACCAGGATGACTGCCGCCTTGGCCTTCGCCTGGAGGAGCTCGGTCCCCTCGTACTCGGCGGGGGCACCGTCCTCGGGGAAGAACAGCGACGGCTCGGCGTTGACGAGCTGGCCGATGACCATGTCTTCGGGCTTGATCTTGGCGCCGTCGACGTCCTGGACGACCAGGACGCCCGACTTCCAAACCGTGTGCGCCAGTTTGTCGCCCGGCAGCGGGCCGAGGTCGCGCAGCGCGACGATGGCCGGCAGGCCGAGCATCCCCAGCGCACCGAGAAGCGAGTTGCGGACCAGCGGGCGGCGACCGATACCGGAGTCGGCGATGCCCGCCTCGAGGGCGGCGATCGCCTCGGCACGGTCCTCCTCAGGCGAGGACGCGGTGTGCCGGTACTCGACGATCTCGTGGTCGCTCATCAGCTTGCGCGACCACTGGATCGCGCCGACGCCGATCAGCAGCAGCGTCAGGCCGAGGCAGATGCCCAGTGCCAGCTGCAGCGCGCCCATGTTCATCACCGAGGCGTTCTTGCTGATCGAGAAGTACGCGACGCAGAAAAGGACCGCGAAGACCGAGGACAGCCCGAACATGGTGGCGACCTGGCGCTCGGCGCGCTTCTCGGCCGCCGGGTCGACGTCGGTCGGGCGCGGCAGGTGCTCCGGGAGCCCCGGGTTGGCGATCGGCTCGGAAGGGACCTTCTCGAGCTCGCCGTCGTGATTCTCGCCGCTCACGCGCTCGTCCCCTTCTTCTTGACGCGGGCAGTACCCGAGGTGATCCAGATGCCGGCGCCTACCAGGCCACCGATACCCACGAGCCAGGCGAACATGCCCTCAGAGACCGGGCCGATCGAGCCCAGCGTGAATCCGCCGTAGCTCGGGGTGTCTTCCTGCTTCTTCAGGTACGCGATGATGTCGCGCTTGTCCTGCGGCGTGAGGACGCCGTTGGAGAAGACAGGCATCTGCTGAGGACCGGTGAGCAGAGCCTCGAAGATGTGCTTCTCCGAGACGCCGACCAAGCTGGGCGCGAACTTGCCCTTCGGCAGAGCGCCGCCGCTGCCGGCGAAGTTGTGGCATGCGGTGCAGTTGGTGCGGAAGAACTCGCCGCCCTGGACGACCTGCTCGTTGGTAGCGCCCTTCGAGCTGTAGTCGGCCGTGGTCGGGATCGACGGGCCGGGGCCCAGCGAGGCGACGTACGCCGCGAGCTCGGAGATCTGGGTCTTGTCGAAGACCGGGCGCTTCTGCAGGGCCTGGGCGCCGGGCTGGGCCATCGGCATCCGGCCGGTGCCGACCTGGAAGTCGACCGCTGCCGCGCCGACGCCGATCAGCGACGGGCCGTACTGGTTGCCGCGCTTGGTCACGATGCCCTCGGCGTTCAGTCCGTGGCACGAGGCGCAGCTGACCGCGAACAGGGCCCGGCCCTTCTGGATCGCGCTGGAGTCGACAGTGGAGCTATCGGCGTTCGCCGGCGAGAACGCGGCGTACAGGCCGCCGCTCGCGAGGAGGCCGATGATCAACACGGCCGGCGCCGCGAACCGGCTGCGCCGCCGGGTCGAGAGCCGAGCTGAGATCTTGCGCGTGAGCAGTCGCACAACAGGTCCTATCGGTTCAGAACTACTTGATGAGGTAGATGGTCGCGAAGAGGCCGATCCAGACGACATCGACGAAGTGCCAGTAGTACGACACGACGATGGCGGTGACGGCCTGCTCGTGGGTGAAGCGGCGGGCCACGAAGGTGCGGCCGAGGACGAAGAGGAAGGCGATCAGGCCGCCGGTGACGTGCAGGCCGTGGAAGCCGGTCGTCAGGTAGAACATCGAGCCGTACGCCGAGGACGGGATCGTGATGCCCTCATGGACCAGCTTGGTGTACTCGAAGGCCTGGCCGCCGATGAAGATCGCGCCCATGCAGTAGGTGAGCACGAACCACTCGCGCAGGCCCCAGCCCTTGACGTTGAAGACGCTGCCCGAGCGTCCGACCTGGCCGCGCTCGGCGGCGAACACGCCGAGCTGGCAGGTGAGTGAGGAGAGCACCAGGATCGTGGTGTTACACGACGCGAACGGCACGTTCAGGTGGGAGGTGGACTGCGCCCACAGCTCCGGGCTCACTGCACGGATCGTGAAGTAGCTGGCGAAGAGGGCCGCGAAGAACATCAGCTCGCTGGAAAGCCAGATGATGGTCCCGACGCTGACCATGCTCGGCCGGTCATGGTGCCCGTGCAGACGGGATGCTGGGATCACAGATGCTGTCGCCACGCCGCCATTATGTCGTTACTCAACGGCGCCGCCACTCCGACCCCCTGTTTTGATCCTGAGTTTCCGCAGCAGTTACTCAGGGGGGTGGTGTGACTCACGTGAATCGCGCCCGATCCGCCGCGTTCGGCACGTGATCAGGCAATCATCGAGGCGCTCCGGCGGCAGGGGCTAGTAGCATCCTCGACGTGACTGCGAACACTTCCGCGCCGCTGCGCGTCCTGGTCTACAGCGACGACTCCGAGACCCGTCGCCAGGTCATCCTCGGCCTCGGCAACCGGGTGCACCCCGACCTGCCCGAGCTGCAGTACGTCGAGGTCGCGACCGAGCCTGTGGTGTGGCAGCAGCTGGACACCGGCACGTTCGACCTCGCGATCCTGGACGGTGAGGCGACCCCGGCCGGCGGCTTGGGCATCGCGCGCCAGATGAAGGACGAGATCTACCAGGCGCCGCCGACCTTGGTGCTGACCGGTCGGCCCGACGACCGCTGGCTGGCCACGTGGTCGCGCGCCGAGGCGGCCGTCTCGCACCCCCTGGACCCGATCGAGCTCGCCGAAGCCGTGATCCGGCTGCTGCGCTCGCGGATTCCCGCCGAAGCCTGAGGGCGCGATGACAGCAGCGACCTCCGGCCCGACCTGGCCCGAGGTCCTCACCAGCCTGGTCGGGAACGTCGACCTGACCGCTGACCAGACCTCCTGGGCGATGGGCGAGATCCTCACCGGTGCTGCGACGCCGGTGCAGATCGCTGGATTCGCCGTCGCGCTGCGTTCCAAGGGCGAGACAGTCGAGGAGCTCCAGGGCCTCGTCGACGCGATGTACCAGCACGCGACGCCGCTCGCAGTCGAAGGCCGCGCACTCGACGTGGTCGGCACCGGCGGCGACCGCTCGTTCTCGGTGAACATCTCGACGATGGCCGCGATCGTCGCGGCCGGTGCCGGCGCGACGGTGGTCAAGCACGGCAACCGGTCGGCGTCGAGCAAGGCCGGGACCGCAGACGTGCTCGAGGTGCTCGGGATCCGGCTCGACCTGCCTGCTGACGCAGTCGCCCGGGTAGCCGCGGAGGCCGGCATCACCTTCTGCTTCGCCGCTGCCTTCCACCCCGCGCTGCGGCACGCAGCCGTAGCCCGCAGCGAGCTCGGGATCGCGACGACGTTCAATTTCCTCGGCCCGATCGCGAACCCCGCCAAGCCGGCAGCCCAGGCAATCGGCTGCGCCGACGCGCGGATGGCACCGCTGATGGCCGGAGTGTTCGCTCGCCGCGGCGTGGATGCATGGGTCTTCCGGGGCGACGACGGGCTCGATGAGCTGACCACGACCACGACGTCGCGGATCTGGACGGTGCGGGATGGAGCGGTGGTCGAGGAGTCGCTGGACCCGACCCGGCTCGGCCTCCCGGTTGGCACGGCCGAGGGACTGCGCGGCCAGGATGCGATCTACAACGCCGAGGTCGTACGCCGGCTGCTCGCCGGTGACCGCGGGCCGATCCGGGACGCCGTGGTGCTCAACGCCGGCGCGGCGCTTGCGATCCACGCGGACGAGGGCGGCACGCTCGAGGAGCGGGTGGCGACCGGGATGGCTCGCGCCGTCGAGGCGCTCGACACCGGCGCTGCCCAAGCGACGCTGGATCGCTGGGTCGAGGCAGCCGGTGTTGCCTAGGATGACCGGGTGCTGAAGCCCTGGCGGTACGTCGCTGCTGTCGTCGGGGCCGTGCTTCTGATCCAGGTCGCCTGGATCGCCGTGATGCCGCCATTCCGGGGCGTCGACGAGTTTGACCACGCCTTCCGGGCAGTCGCTGTCGCAGACGGACAGTGGGAAGCGGGTGGCTGGGCGACAGACGGGCGCGGCCGGCTCGTGACGGTGCCCCGGGCGCTCGTCACGGCGGCACATGCCCAGTGCGCGGCGCTGCCTTATACCGGCCACGACAATTGCTATCCCGCCAAGAGCCTGCCCGGAGGCAAGGTCGAGGTGGCGTCCTCGGCGGCCGGTTACGAGCCGGTCTTCTACTGGATCGTAGGGACGCCGGCGCGCCCTTTCTCGGGAGCGGGCTCGCTCTACGCGATGCGGGTGGCCACAGCGTTGCTGTCGACGTTCTTCATCGCGCTGGGGGTGTGGGCCCTGACCACCACCAGGAGACGCTCGGCTCGGTGGGTCGGAGCCGTGCTGCCGTTGGCGCTGACGCCCGTGTTGCTCTACTCGACGACTGTCGTTGCACCCAACGGCCCTGAGATGGGCGCGGCTCTCGCTCTGTGGTGCGCATTGGTCGCCTGGATCCACGGCCGTCCGGACCCCCGCACCGAGCGCGGCATCGTCGTGGTCATCGCGGTCAGCGGGATCGCCCTTGCGGGGCTTCGTGAGCTGGGGCCTGAGTATCTGTTCCTGATCGTGCTCGTCGTCGCAGCAGTGGATCCGCGCGCTTTCCGGGACGTACTCGTCCGCCGGTGGCGGCAGTTGGTCGCCCCTGTCGGTGCCGCAGTGGCCGTGGGTCTCGCCGGCCTGCTCTGGCGTCACCACCAAGCCGGTATCGGTCCAGCCCTGGTGCCGGATGTCAAGGTCGGAATGACTGCCTCGAACGTCATCGCCTGGCCGCTGCAGGTTGTTGCCGCGTTCCCGTTCCGCGATCAGTCCGCTCCCGCCGTCGTCTATGTGCTATCGGTCGGCTTGTTCCTTGCGTTGGTCGTCGTGGCCCTCCGTCGTGCTGCGGGGTGGCAGCGGATCGTCCTGGCGTTGTTCCTTGTTGGTTCCTTCGCGCTTCCGTTCGTCCTGACCGCGGCCACCTACTCCTCGCGCGGAGTCATCTGGCAGGGGCGGTACGGGTTGCCGATCTTCGTCGGGCTGCCGGTCGTGTGCGCGCTGGTAGCGGGCCGTACCGGAGCGGCTCCTTCCCGCTGGCTCCTCGGCGTCGTCGCAGCATTGCTCGGCATCGCGAACGTTGCGGGTCCTCTGCGCGTCCTGCACGACGAGCGTCATCGCGCGGCGTCCACGAACGACGGCGCGTGGCACCAGCCATCTGCAGTGCTGGTGGCGTTCGTCATCCTGGCCGCGTTCGCCATGTGGGGGTGGGCGATCGCGGCGCGAGAGGGGGCGGGTGCCGATGCCGCCTGAGGATTGCCGGGATGCCGACACGATCTCGGTATTGCTGCCGGTGCACCGCGGAATCGATCCGGCGCACTTGGGCGCTGCACTCGCCACGATCAGTACGCAGACGCTGCGTGCCGACGAGGTGGTCGTGGTCGAGGACGGCCCGCTCGACGAGGGCCACCGCAGCATCCTTGAGGCGTTCGCGCAGTCGACGCCGAGCGTCGTCGTCCGGGTACGGCTTGCCGAGAACGCTGGCGCGGGCGTGGCCAACCAGGCGGGCCTCGAGCGAGCCAGATCGACCTGGATCGCGAAGGCCGACGCCGACGACCTCAACGAACCGGACCGGCTCGCACGGCAGCTGTCCTTCGTGCGAGCCCGCGGCCTGGATCTCGCCGGTGCGGCGATGGCCGAGTTCGACACTGACCCGGCCGTGGTGCGCCGGGTTCGTACGGCCCCAGCCGATCAGGCTTCGATCGAGCGACGGCTGCGCGTCAACAGCCCGTTCAATCACCCCACGACGTTCTACCGTAGATCCGTCGCACTCGCGGCCGGCGGCTATGCGGACCTGCGCTACATGCAGGATTACGACCTCTTCGCTCGGATGGTCGCGGGCGGCGCCCGGTGCGCGAACGCGCCCGACATTGCGGTGCGGTTCCGGGCTGATGCCTCCATGTACGGACGTCGCCGCTCCCGGGAGATGGACGCGTGCGAGCGCCGGCTCCAGGCCAACTTGCATACCTACGGACTGATCGGGCGCGGGCGGATGGTGCGCAACATCGCCGTTCGCTCCGCAGCGCGGCGATTGCCGGAGCCGGTGCTCCGCCTCGCCTACCAGGTGCTGCTGACCGATCGTGGCTGAGCCGCCTCAGCTCGGGCGTCGCGCGACCATCCCATAGCCCAACGGCGCGGCGGCCGACGCCCGGCGGAGCGCCGCCGACCTGCCGCGGATCCGTCGCGAGCGCACCATCACCGCAGCCACCAGCCGGGCGATCCAGCGCCCGGCGAGTGGAACGCTGAGGGCGGTCTTCGCCAGTAGATCCGCCACGACGTCGAGGACGTCGCCGAGCTCGGTGACCTCGACGTCGACGAAGCCTGCGGTGGTTGCGAGCATAGTCAGCGAGTACCGGGTGTGACGGCAGTAGTCGTGCGGCGCCTCGTGGATCGGATAGAGGAACGGGACATTCATCATGAGCACGCCGCCGGGCCGCAGGACGCGGAAGATCTCACCGACCGCTCGTTCGGGCCGCGGCAGATGCTCGAGGACGTCGGAGAGCAGCACGGTGTCGAAGGTGGCGTCGCGGAACGGCAGGGCGTCGCCGAGATCGGCGAAGACGTCGGTGTAGACCGCATGATGGACCGAGCCTGGCCAGTCAACGGTCGTGACCCCCGCGACGTGGGCGCGATAGGTCCCATAGAGGGGGACAGTGCCGCACCCGAGATCGGCCAGGTGACCGCGCGCATAGGCAGGCACCGCAGTCGCGTAGAAGTCGGCCACCAGGCTGCCCACGATCCGTGAGGCAACCGAGAGGTCCTGATGCGCCGTCGCTGGTCGCAGCGCTCCTGCCCGGGTCACGTACTTCGACGCGACCCAGGCCTCAGGGTTGCGCACCGTGCGGTTCCGCTTGCTCGGAGCGCTGGTAGACGTGGAACCGTTCTGGTCCGCCGTCCGGCGGTCCGTCGGAGACCAGCACCCGTGTCCAGCCCGGCTGGTTGGCCTCGATCCAGGTGCTGAAGGCACGGTGCCGGACGTGCCGCGCCAGATCGCGGAGCTCCGCGTCTGAGGAGTAGATGACGACGTAGCGGCGGGCCGCGGCGAAAAGGTGGCGGAGGTACTGCTCGAACACCACATCCTCGACAAGGTGGTAGAGGACGTCCAACGACATCGCCAGGTCCGCGGTGAACACCCCGGCCCGGTCGACGAAGGACTCACCGGAGTAGAGGAAGAAGCTCTTGGTCGTGTCGTTGCAGAACTGGTCGCGGCACCGGGCGATGGCGGTCGCCGAGACATCCAGCCCGACGTACACGGGGTAGTCGGCGAGGCCGAGCTGGTTGCCGTCGCCGCATCCGAACTCGATGACCGACCCGATCCTGTGCTCGGCGACGAAGCTGTTGAGGAAGGCCGCCTTGAAGTCTGCGGATGAGCCGTAGGACCCGTCACCCGAGTTCCCGCCGAGCCGGTAACGCGATTCCCAGTAGTCGCCGGAGCCACGGAAGAGCACCTGGTTGACCTTGCGCAGCACCGCGGCGCGCACTCCGGACTGACTGTTCGCCGGCGTGTCGTTCACGATGTCGAACCTAGCGGACAGAGCTGCGTCCTGGTCATGAGCGCGACCCCCTGACCGACTCCCACTCCGACGCCCGGTACAGCTCGGCAATGACCTCGTCGTTGCCGGAGCGGTGGTTCTCCTGCCACAACGACTGGCCCGTGCCGAACGGGAGCAGCGCGAAATGCCGGGGGGTGCTGCGCACCTGGCCAGCCGGGTGACCGGACCGGACGGCGATGTGGTGCAGCCAGAGGTCGTCGGCGCGCGGTGCGCGAGCGATGAAGCCGCTGCCGTGCGCTGCGATCTGCTCGACCATCGGGAATGGGTAGAGGACTCCCGAGGTCCCCGTGGGCACCGTCCGCAGGGACGGCTCGGTGCTGCCGCACATCGGCCACAGCCGGTACGACGCGGGGGCATCGTCGGGGCCAAGCAGGACGCGCTTGGCCCGGTGGCACCACACGGCACCTGGAGCGCGACGGTGCGCGCGGAGCAGGTCGTCGAGCCAGCCGCGCGGGTAGACGACGTCATCGTCGGCGGTGACCAGCGGCAGACCTGTCTCAGGGGCGCCGGCCACGTAGTCCCAGTACTTCTTGTGGGACCCGGTGTCCTCGACCCGGACGAGTTCCAGCCCGCGCTCGACCAGGCGGGCGAGCTCGGAGGGCAGGCTGCCCGTCAGGTCGTCATGGGCGACGTACAGCAGGAGCCGACGCGGCCGCACCCGGCCGCGGCCGATCGACTCGACTGCGAGGTGCACCGCGTCGAGGCGGCGGCCATAGCTGGTCAGGCAGACGACTGCCGCGCCGTCGCCGGTCACGGACTCAGACGAGCGCCGATTTCGCCGCGCGAGAACTGGTGCCTCGAGGAGTCCTCGGAGCCGCAGCCAGGCACTGGTCAGCAGCGGCGCGAGCGGGACGACGCGCGGAGCCGCACCGACATCGTCACCCATCGCGACGGCGGCGGCGATGACGAGCACGAGGTAGACGGCCGAGCCGAACAGCATGCCGACCGCCACGCCGGCGGCGCCCCAGGGGCCGACGAGGAGCAGCGAGAGGACGGCCTGCGCGATGAGTCCCAGCGCGGCGTAGTCGAGCATCTTGCGGGTCTGATGCCCGAACTCCAGCGGCTTATGGGCGAGCAGCGCGTACTGCGACAGCGCTCCCGAGGCGGCGAGGGCGGCGATGGTGGCCCGGCTCGGCCCGGCATGGCCGAGCATGAGGTGCAGTGCCCACGGCCCCAGCACGGTCAGTCCGACGACGAAGAGGAGCAGAGCGACGCCCAGGTTGCGCGACCACCGCGCGAGGACATGTGCCGTGTGCGCATGCTCGCCTGCGTTGTACGAGCGCATCACCATCGGGTGCACAGCAAGCAGGACCGGAGTCGCGATCATCGCCGTACCGCGGATCGCGATCTCGGCTGCAGCGACGTAGGTGCCGACCTGAGCGACGCTGGCGTGCCGCTCGAGGACGAAGCGATCTAGGCCGGTCATTGCCGCGGAGATGGTCAGCCAGAGGGACAGGGGTCCGCCGTAGGTCCAGGCCGACCGGGCGACCCGCCACTCCTCGCGGCCCGGCACCCGATGCGACGGACCGGCGGTGATGCCGATCGCCACCAGGTTCGCCAGCGCGCCGCCTAGGAGGATGCAGGTACCGCCCGAGAACGAGCTGCCCCCCAGGGGGAGCGGGATGGCCAGAGCCAGCAGCGAGCGGAGTATCTCGGCCACGTTGTAGCGCGTGACGCGGACGTCGCGCTGAGCAGCGGTGGAGGTCAGCGTGTAGACGGCGAACGTCAGGCCGTACGCCGCGCTGGCCAGCGCGGGCCCGGCATGGAGGCCGTGCCAGGCGGCGGCCGACGTGAAGGCGCACACGATGCCGACAGCCGACGGCGCGACGACCAGGACGCTGCGGGGGAGTGCGGTCATGTACTGCTGGTTTGTGCCGGTGAAGCGGAGCGCCGCCTGCCTGATCCACCCGGTAAACAAGGACGCTGCCGCCAGGGTCGCGGCGTACACCAGCGCATAGCGTCCGTACGCCGCGGTGCCGAAGACCCGTACCAGAACGGGGATCGCCGCCAGCATGACGGCTCCCGGCACGAACCTCCCGAACGCGTAGCCGAGCAGGTTCGCTCGCGACGTGGCCGCCTCGGTCATGCCACCGCTCAGTCGAGACCGAGAGAGAACGCCGACTCGAGATCGTGCTGCGAGTAGGTGCGGAAGGCGATGTGGGTCTCGGTCTCGATCACGCCGTCGATCTTGTTCAGGCGGTCGGCGACGACCGTAGCGATGCCGTCATGGTCGCGCACACGCACCATGGCAACCAGGTCGATCTGCCCGGTAACCGAGTAGACCTCGCTGACGCCGGGCAGCGCCGCGATCGACTCGGCAACCTCGGGGATGCGGGCGACGTCAGCCTTCACGAACACGATGGCGGTGATCATGTCGGCAACCTATCGCGCCGGTCCTCCCCGGGCTCGAGGTCGATGCTGCCGGCGCGGGGATCATCGAGCAGGGCTAGGTGCCGGGTCAGGTCGGTGACGTGCTGATCGAGGGCGTGCACCCGCTGGTAGAGCGAGATCGAAACGAACAGGAACAGCATCACGAGGATGTAGAGCACCAGGTCGGTGCCGCGACGCACCCCCACGAGGTTGGCGACGTTGGTGACCGCGTTCGGCATCAGGACGGCGACGATGCCGGCCAGGACGAACAGCGCGCCGAGCAGGCGCCGAGCGGCGGTCGCGTTGGCGAGGGTCGGCCGCCGCAGCATCAAGAATCCGAAGCCCAGCGCAGCGGCGATCAGCAGGAACTTGATGATCACGGCGCGCTCCTGAGGCGGTCCCAAGCAAGGTCGAAGACGATGTTGACAGCGTTGAGGTTGTGCTGGCCCTTGGCCCGTGAGTATTCGGTGTAGCGGACCGTCGTCGGGACCTCGGTCCAAGACAGCTCGTTGCGCGCGATCGCGGCCTCGAGCTCGGTGGCGTAAGCCATCCGATCCTGGGTCAGGTCGATCCGCTCGAATGCCTGTCGGCTCAGTACGCGTAGTCCGTTGTGGGTGTCGGTGAGCGGAAGCTTGGTCGCGACACGAGAGAAGCGCAGTGCAGAGCGCAGCAGCAGGCGGCGCGAAGTCGGCATGTCCTCGCAGCGGCCGAGGAAGCGCGAGGCCAGCACGACGTCGATGGCCTGGTCTCGAGCGGTCGCGAGCATCGCGACGGCGTCGCTGACCAGGTGCTGCCCGTCGGCGTCGAAGGTGATGCAGTGCTCGGCTGCGGTACGCGACCGGACGTACTCGAGCCCCGTCTTCAAGGCAGCACCCTGGCCCCGGTTCAACGGATGGCGGACGACGGTCGCGCCGGCGGCTCTCGCTACCGTCGCGGTGTCGTCAGCACTCCCGTCGTCGACGACGACGACGTGGTCGAAATCGCGGCGAAGGTCCGCCAGCGTCGAGGCGATCACGGCACCCTCGTTGTACGCCGGGACCAGCACGTAGGCTCTTCTGTCTCCCACTCGAGCGCACCCCCTCCGCTGCACCAGGCCGTGGGTCCATCATGCGCCAAATACGGACAAATGGCGGCATTTCGTGAAAATTGACCAGTTAGCGAGCAGGCTGGTGCGCCGTCGGGAGCGTGCGGCGCTCGTCGAACGGCACCAGGCTCAGCCGCGACTGCTCGACGGCGTCGTGCACGGCCAGGTGGCGGGCGGCGCCTCGTACCGGGCAGGACCACTCGCCCTCGACGCGGACCAGCCGGACCCCGGGGCTCTCCAGCCAGCGCATGACCTTCTCGGTCTCCTCGACCGTCGCCGCCGGTGTCGGTCCGATGCCGGCGGCCACCGACTCCGAGGACGCCCGCAACTGTTCGACGAACTCGGCGGCATGAGCGTCGAGAGGGATGACGCCTGCGCCGGCGAGCCGACCGAAGCGGATCACATGCACCGCCCACAGGCCGTCGTCCTCGCGCCGGGCGGCGACCACCTCGGGGCACCGGGTCAGGGCGGTGAGTCGCTGGGTCCGGGACGCGGCGCGGACGAAGGCAGCCAGCCGGTCGCGCTGGAGGCCGGCGTCCTCGAACCGCTGGTCGGCGGCCAGTGCTGCCATCCGCTCCGAGATCGCCTCGACGACCTCGTCGGCGCGGGTGAGCAGGTTGGCACGTAGCTCGGCGACCATCTCTGCGTAGTCGTCGAAGTCGACGCTCCCGTCGCACGGAGCCAGGCAGCGGCTCATCTCGGCCAGAACGCAGGCCGATCGCGACGGCGCGAGTGGGAGCCGGCCGCTGCACTGGCGGACAGGGAAGGTCTCGTGCAGCGCGGCCAGTGACTTCTCCGCGCGCTTGCGCGAAGAGAACGGCCCGAAGTACGACGCATCGTCGTCGAGCACCTGGCGCACCAGCGAGAGCCGCGGCCACGGCTCATTGGTCAGCTTGAGCCAGTGCACCTTCTCAGGGAACCGGCTACGTCGATTGTAACGCGGCTTGTGTACGGCGATCAGCCGCAGCTCGCGGACCTCGGCCTCCAGGGCGGTGGCGCACTCGATGCTGTCGACCCGTTGGGCCAGCCCCACCATCTCGCCCATCCGCGATCGTGTCTCCGAGGCGGTGAAGTACGACCGGACGCGGGTGCGCAGATCTCGCGACGTCCCGATGTAGAGGGCGCGGTCGCGGTCGTCGCGGAAGAGATAGACGCCGGGGGCGTGCGGCAGGTCCTCGGCGAGGTAGCGCTTCTTGCGCTGGGCCGAGGTGACCCGCGAGGTGAAGGTCTGCAGTTCCTCGATCGTGTGCACGCCGAGGCTGCCGAGCCGCTCGAACAGGCCGTGCAGCACGTCGACCGTCGCCCGGGCATCCTCCAGCGCGCGATGGTTGGGCGTGGTGCTCGCGCCGAAGGCGATCGCCAGCGAGCCGAGTTTGCAGTTCGGGGCGTCGTCGCGGGTGATCACCCGGCGGGCCAGCCGGGCCGTGTCGAGGACCTCGTAGCGCGGCCACGGATGGCCGAGCTCCTCGGCGAAGTGCTTGAGGAAGCCGACGTCGAAGGGTGCGTTGTGGGCGACCAGGACGCAGCCCCGGGCAAACTCCAGGAAAGCCGGCAGTGCCGAAGAGATGGGTGGCGACCCGGCAACCATGCTGTTGGTGATGCCGGTCAGGACCGCGATAAACGGCGGGATCGCGGTATGCGGGTTGACGAGGGTCTGGAACTCCCCGAGGATCTCGCCGCCGCGCACCTTTACCGCGCCGATCTCGGTGATCATGCAACCCTGGGAGACTGCCGCGCCGGTGGTCTCGAGGTCGACGACGCAGAACGTCAGGTCGCGCAGCGGTCGGCCGAGCTCGTCGAAGCTCATCTGCTGCTCCCAACGCGACCCGGCCCCGGGGCCGGGCCCGGTCGGTGTGTCGCGCTGGGTCATGGTCATGGGACGACGGTAGGAAAGGCCGCCGACACAAACGGCGCGACGCGCGCAATAGAGTGGCCCGGAGTTCCGGTGGTGGCCGCCTTGTGCAGGTGCCCGCGCCCGGGAGGATCGAGGAGTCAACGTGAGCGTCGCCCTTCCGCAACCGCACCAGCGCTGGCGCTGCGGCGGCTGCGGCAACCTCACCCGGTTCGACGTGAGCAGGACCCGGCGTACGACGGAGTTCTGGCACTTCGATCTCGCCGGCGACCACCAGGTCGAGGAGACCGAGCTGCGTACCGAGACCGTCGAATCGGTCAGCTGCCGCTGGTGCGGGCGCGACGATGCGATCGAGCTCGTCGACCGCAACGACGTCGAGGTCTCGTCCTAGCGCTCGGACGTCTCCGCCATGGGTCCGTGATGTGTCGGTGGTCGGTGCGAGCCTGTCCGCAGTCCCACCGCCAGGCACGGACTCTGCAGGCACCGTGCCTGCGGCACCGGCGGCGGTGCACGAAGGAGAGTGGACCCATGAGCGTGCGCATCGACTGCGACACCTGCCTGGTACGCGGCCTGTCCTGCCACGACTGCGTGGTCACGGTGCTGCTCGGGCCGCCTCCCGAGCTGAGCTTCGACAACGACGAGCAGCAGGCTCTCGCGGTGCTTGCCGAGTCAGGCCTGGTCCCTCCGCTGCGGATGGTGACGCCGGTGGGCAGTGCTCACGTCGAGTCCGCCTGAGCCGAACTGGACCAGCTCGCCGCAATGGTCTACCCGGACGTTCCGAGATGTCCGGTCTCCTGTTGCTGGTGTGGCTTATGAGGCAGAAGTGACGTACGTGTTCCGAAACACACGCCGACGTGCGGGTGAGGTTTGGCACGTCGTTACCGTTCGTTTATCGTTCATCACTCAGGTCCCTGCACGAGCTACCGACCGGGTCGCTCAGGGGCCGCGCTGAGTCTGGCGTCATGCTTCTCGGAGAGCGTGAACCGGAGCCGGGGAACCACATCTTCATGGGGTGAATCCGGCGCACGGCGAACCGCGTGAGCGGCCGCCGGGTGCTGGTAGGGCGATCTTTGCGCCCGAATCCGTCAGCTCACCTGGTAAGCGTTCGACAAAGAGGAGAACATCCGCTCGTGCTTCACGGCCGGAAACGCACCGCCACTGTCGTGGCGACCCTGATCGCCCTGCTGACCGCATTCGTGACCGTGGCCATCGGCCTCGCCGGTACCGACTCCGCCAGCGCCAAACCAGACGTCAACACGGTCAAGAAGCAGGTCGAGAAACTCGACCGCCAGGCCGAGGCCGCCTCCGAGCGATACAACGCCGCCAAGGTGAAGCTCGCCCAGACCCAGACGAAACTGTCTGCGCTCAATGCGGATCTGAGCCGTCAGGCGGCACTGGTCAGCTCGATGCGCCGGCAAGTAGCGGCGATGGTGGTCGAGCAGTACCAGGGCGATGCCCTGTCCACCACGTCGCAGCTGGTGCTGTCCAGCAACCCGGACGCCTTCCTCGACAACCTGAGCGCGGTCTCGGCGTACAACAGCCAGCGCGGGCAGGTGATGACGCAGTACAGCACCGAGCTGAGCACACTGCACCTGCGCAAGACAGCGGTGACGGCCGAGTCGACGCGGCTGCGGGCGTTGGCTAAGGAGATGGGCTCGGCGAAGAAGGCGATCGACAAGAAGGCGGCCAAGGCGCACGCCCTCCTCGACACCTTGCAGGGCACAACGCGCGAGACGCTGTTCAACAGCAGCGGCTACAACGGCCCGCTCCCGTCGGTCGGCGGCAGCAGCCGCGCTGCGATCGCCGTCCGCTTCGCCCTGGCGCAGGTCGGCAAGTCCTACGTCTACGGCGCGGCCGGCCCGAGCTCCTATGACTGCTCTGGTCTGACGATGCGCGCCTGGGGCGCTGCCGGCGTCGGCCTGCCGCACTCGTCCAACGCTCAGCAGGGCTATGGCACCCGCGTCTCGGAGAGCGAGCTGCAGCCCGGCGACCTGGTCTTCTACTACAGCCCGGTCAGCCATGTCGGCATGTACATCGGCAACGGCCTGATTGTGAACGCGGAGAACCCGAGCGTGGGTGTCCGGGTCACCGGCCTGCACTCGATGCCGTACAGCGGTGCGGTCCGCCCTGGCTGATCGGCGATCGCAGTCACGGCACGGCGGCCCGATCACCGGTCTGGCCACCGGCCTTGTGGCGGTCGTGCTGGCGCTCGGGCTCGCCGGGTGCTCGGGCAACACCAGCATCGCGCCGCCTAAGGCGACGCACGACGACTCCGACCTGCAGTCCTCTCAGGCAGGGGACACCCTCACCGCTCTGGTCGACGCCCTTCAGCGCGGTGACAGCTCCGCAGCCAGGGCGCTGGGCAGCTCCGGGTCGGGGCAGCTCCTCTCCGATGCGGTCGAGAACGTAGCCAAGCTGCACCTCGTGGACCTCTCGCTCAGGCTGGTGGACGACCAGCCGGCCAGCGACGCCGACACGGCCCAGTACGGCCCGGATGCCTGGCAAGGCACCGTCGAGGTCGGCTATCGGCTGCGTGACTGGGACACCGGCATTACCAAGGTCTCGAGCACGTTCACCTTCGTTCCGGGGGATCACAACCAGCGGATCGCCGCCATCGGCACCGACGTCGGCCGTACGCCGCTGTGGCTGACCGGCCCGCTGCGGGCGATCGTGGTCGGCCGCACGTTGGTGATCGCACGCAGCACGAAGGGCCCGCACTACTCCCGCCTGGCCCAGCGCGCGATCAGCGATGTCGACAAGGTGCTGCCGGCCTGGCAGGGAACGCTGGTCATCGAGGCGCCGTCCGACGAGCAGGAGCTCGACCAGGCCCTCGGCGTGACCCAGGAGCAGTACAGCAACATCGCAGCGGTGACGGCGAGCGTGGATGGGAGTCTGACGCCAGGTTCGCCGGTGCACGTCTTCATCAACCCGCGGATCTTCGACACTCTCGGCCCGCGTGGATCACAGGTCGTGATCAGTCACGAGTCCACCCATGTCGCGACCAAGGCGCCCTTCGCCGTGATGCCGACCTGGCTGCTCGAAGGCTTCGCGGACTACGTCGCGCTGGCGCACGCCGGCATCCCGGTGAGCACCGCCGCCTCGCAGATCCTCGCCGAGGTCCGTCACACGGGCGCCCCAACGCACCTTCCGACGGCGACCGACCTGGCCCCGACCGCCAATGAGCTCGGCGCGACGTACGAGGAGGCGTGGCTGGCGAACCGGTTCATCAGCCGCACCTACGGCGAGCCCAAGCTGGTCGCGTTCTACTACGCGGTCAACGACGGCAGCAGCGCCGACGTGGCTTTCCGCTCGGTGCTCGGGACCACCCAGGCCGCGTTCGTCCGGAGCTGGCGCGCGGACGTCCTGTCTCTTTCGAGGGGCATGGCAGGCTGAGGAGCATGACCGCCGAGCCCGTTCCCGCGCCCAGCGCCCGGCCGGGGATGCGGCTCAGCCTCGTGGTGGCGGTCCTCTCAGCGCTCGTCTTCGTCGTTGTCGCAGCGGTGCTGATCCCGTGGCACTGGCTGCCAGGTCAGCACGTGCATGCGGTGCCGGCGCGCAGTGTCTTCACTGCTGCCCAGATCGCTCACGACCAGCACGTCGCCTGGTTGT
>DASRRQ010000028.1:0-13538 GCA_035695505.1 Marmoricola sp.
GCCGACCACCGCCTTGGCAACACCCCACAGGCGGCCCGGCAGGTGGCCGAGCGCCGCGACGGTGTCCTTGGTGTACCCGCCCATCTGGCCCAGCGTGTAGCCGGCTCCCTTGGTGACGTTCTCCTCGACCGGCGTGATGCCGAGGTAGCCGGCCTTGACGGTGTGGGTCCCGTTGAGCGCGGGCAGGTCGTTCAGCTTGGTGGTCGCGGTCAGGTCGATGCGCTTGCCGTCGCGGAGCACGGTCAGCGTGACCTGCTTCTTCGGGTTGGCCCGGATCAGCTTCTGCAGCTGCGAGTACGAGGTGATCGTGGTGTGGTCAAAGCCGACCACGTCGTCGCCGACCTTGAGGCCAGCGAGCTTGGCCGGGGAGACCGCGTCCGTCGGCCGGCAGGTCGTGCGCGCCGTCGTACCGGCAGGGACGGCGATCACGCACTGCGCGATCGTGTCGACCCTCGTGGTCGTCTCCGGGACGCCGTGGAAGGCGAAGACACCGCCGAAGAGGAAGAACGCGATGATCAGGTTCACCGTGGGACCGCCGGCCATCACGATGACCTTCTTCCACCACGGGAGCCGGTAGAACATCCGGTCCTCATCGCCGGGCAGCAGCAGCTCGGCCTCGGCCTGGCGGGCATCGGAGATCAGCCGCCCGAAGGCTCCCTGGCTGCGCTCGCTCTCGGGGCGGAGGTCGTCAGGCGGGAGCATGCCGATCAGCTTGACGAAACCGCCGAGCGGGAACGCCTTGACGCCGTACTCGGTGCCGTTGCGGTGCGTGGACCACAGCGTCCGGCCGAAGCCGACGAAGAACTGCGGGACCCGTACGCCGAACTTCTTGGCCGGCACCATGTGCCCGCACTCGTGCAGCGCGATCGAGACGGCGAGGCCGACCACGATCGCCAGCACCCCGAGGATGTAGAGCAGCGCGGTCATCAGTTCTTCTCCAGCAGACGGGCGACCTCACCACGCGCCCAGGCATCGGCGTCAAGCACGTCGTCAAGGGTGAGGGTCGTTGCCTTCGAGGGTACGGGGTGGGGGCCAACACCGTGCTCGTTCAGCACACTCGCGACCGTGTCGACGATGCCCGTGAAGGGCAGGCGACCGTCCCGGAACGCCGCCACGCACTCCTCGTTGGCGGCGTTGTAGACCGCCGGCGCCGTACCGGCAGCGGCACCCGCCTCGCGGGCCAGCCGTACGGCGGGGAACGCCTCGTCGTCGAGTGGGAAGAACTCCCAGGCCTGCACCTGGGCCCAGTCGACCGCCGGCGCCGTGCCCGGGACCCGGTCGGGCCACGCGAGCCCGAGCGCGATCGGGATCAGCATCGTCGGCGGGGATGCCTGCGCCAGCGTCGACCCGTCGGTGAACTCGACCATGGAGTGGACCACCGAGGTCGGGTGCACCACCACCTCGATGCGGTCGAACGGGATATCGAAGAGAAGGTGCGCCTCGATCACCTCGAGTCCCTTGTTGACCAGGGTCGCGGAGTTGATCGTCACCACGGGGCCCATCGCCCAGGTGGGGTGCGCCAGCGCCTCGGCGACAGTGACGTCGGACAGCTCGGCCCGGCTTCGGCCACGGAACGGACCGCCGCTGGCGGTGAGCACCAGCTTGGCGACCTCGCCCGCGCTTCCTCCGCGCAGGCACTGCGCCAGTGCGCTGTGCTCACTGTCGACCGG
Source organism: Marmoricola sp. (assembly GCA_035695505.1). GTDB lineage: Bacteria > Actinomycetota > Actinomycetes > Propionibacteriales > Nocardioidaceae > Marmoricola. Next base: position 1,671 of record DASRRQ010000028.1, read on the forward strand.
GACGATCTGCCCCGGGGCAGCGGCCGAGGTGACCACCGAGCCGCCCATGATCAGCGACTCCTTGTTGGCCAGCGCCAGGGTGTTGCCGGCCTGCAGCGCGGCGAGCGTCGGACGTAGGCCGACCGCCCCGGTGATGCCATTGAGCACCACGTCGCAGTCGAGTGCCGCCGCGTCGATCGAGGCGCTCTCCCCTAGGCCCGCGAAACCAGGCGCGAACTCGGCGACCTGAGCGTCGTACAGCTCGCGGTTGCCGCCGCCGGCGGTCAGGCCCACCACCCGGAACGAGTCCGGGTTCGCCCGGATCACGTCGAGCGCCTGGGTCCCGATCGAGCCTGTGGACCCGAGGATGACCACGTCGCGTCTGCTCACGCCGTACATCCTCCCAGGATCGATAGTCCGGCACGAACACGCCGGCTGGTAGGCGACACCTACCGTGCCGGGCTATCGCGATCAGATGTTCAGGGCGACGTACTTCGTCTCCAGGTACTCCCCGATGCCCTCGTTGCCGCCCTCACGACCGGTGCCGGACTGCTTGACTCCGCCGAAGGGGGCGCCGGCGTTGGAGACGATGCCCTGGTTGAGGCCGATCATGCCGGTCTCGAGTGCCTCGCAGACGCGGAAGGCGCGGGCGAGGTCCTTGGTGTAGACGTACGCGACAAGCCCGTACTCCGTGTCGTTGGCGGCGGCGATCGCCTCAGCGTCGGTGTTGAACGTCGCGATCGGGGCTACCGGGCCGAAGATCTCCTCGCTCAGCACCCGCGCATCGGCCGGTACGTCGATCAGCACGGTCGGTTCGAAGAAGTAGCCGTCGCCCTCGACCTTCTTGCCCCCGACCAGCCGGGTCGCGCCCTTGTTGATCGCATCAGTGACCAGGTCGGCCACCTTGTCGCGCTGGGTTGCGTCGATGATCGGGCCGACCTCGACGCCCTCGTCAGTACCTCGACCGACCTTCATCGCGCCCATCCGGGCCGCGAGCTTGTCGCCGAACTCCTTGGCCACCGACTCGTGCACGTGGAAGCGGTTGGCCGAGGTGCACGCCTCGCCCATGTTGCGCATCTTGGCGAGCATCGCGCCGTCGACGGCCGCATCGAGGTCGGCGTCGGCGAAGACCAGGAACGGCGCATTGCCGCCGAGCTCCATCGAGACCTTGAGGACCTGCTCGGCGGCCTGCGCGATCAGCTTCTTGCCGATCCCGGTCGAGCCGGTGAAGCTCAGCTTGCGCAGCCGCGGGTCGTCGATGATCGGGGCTGAGACCTCGCCGGACCTGGTCGCGGTGATCACGTTCAAGACTCCCTGCGGCAGCCCGCACTCGTCGAGCACCTTGGCCAGTGCCAGCATCGAGAGCGGCGTCTGCTGAGCCGGCTTGACCACCATCGTGCAGCCTGCGGCGATCGCGGGCCCGATCTTGCGGGTGCCCATCGCGTTGGGGAAGTTCCACGGAGTGATGAAGTAGCACGGGCCGACCGGCTGCCGCATCACCAGTACCCGGCTCGCGCCGTTGCCAGAGGTCTTGTAGTAGCCGTCGAGACGGAGCGCCTCGCCGGAGAACCAGCGGAAGAACTCCGCAGCGTAGGCCAGCTCTCCCTTCGACTCCGAGACCGCCTTGCCCATCTCCAGCGTCATCAGCAGCGCCAGGTCATCGGCCTGCTCGCCGAGCGCGAGGAACGCCCGGTGCAGGATCTCCGAGCGCTCGTTGGGCGGCGTAGCCGCCCAACCCGCCTGGGCTGCCACGGCGGCGTCCAGGGCCGCGCGAGCGTCGTCGGGGGTCGCATCCGCGATCGTGCACAGCGCCTTGCCGGTGGCAGGGTCCTCGACCTCGAAGGTTGCGCCGCCTGAGGCGTCCCTCCACTCACCACCGATCCAGAGCTGCTTCGGTACGGCGTCGAGGACGGCTTGTTCGGCTGGCGCGAGACTCATGTGGTTCCTCCCGGAGGGTGTACGACCGCCACCAGCCTAGGGTTCGGTTGTGCGCATCGTCAGCCTGCTCCCCTCCACTACCGAGATCCTGTTCGCTATCGGGGCCGGGGACGATGTCGTCGGCGTCACCTTCGAGTGCGACTACCCGGTCGAGGCGCGGACCCGGACGATCGTGTCGACCTCGGCGATGCCGGAGGGATTGGCTCCCGCGGCGATCGACGCCTTCGTCGTCGCGGCGATGGCCCGCGGCGACGACCTCTACCACCTCGACGAGGGCGCGCTGGCCGGGCTGGATGCCGATCTGGTCGTCACCCAGGACCTCTGCGCGGTTTGCGCGGTCGACGTCTCCGTGGTCGACGACGCTCTCGCCCACCTCGGTTGCACGGCCGAGGTTCTCACCATCGACCCGCACACTCTCGACGACGTGCTGGACTCGATCACGGAGTTGGGGCGCGCGACCGGCCATGAGACGGAGGCCGCTGCCGTGGTTGCCGATCAGCGGACGCGCATCGCCGCCGTACGCGACCGGATCGCTGGCCGCGCCCGCCCCCGGGTGATGTTCCTGGAGTGGACCGACCCGCCGTTCGCTCCCGGGCACTGGATCCCGGAGATGATCGTGCTCGCCGGCGGGGAGCCGCTCCTGGCGACGCCCGGCGAGAAGTCCGTGCGAGTGACCTGGGAGCAGGTGCACGGCGCCCTGCCCGAGGTCGTGGTGGTGGCTCCGTGCGGCTATGACCGGGCTGGCTCCGCCGCGCTCGCCGACGACCTGGTCGCCGCCGGGGTGCTGCCGATCGGAGTCGAGGTGTACGCCGTGGACGCGAACGCGTCCTGGGCCCGACCGGGTACCCGGCTCGCCGACGGCGTCGAGGAGCTCGCTGCGGTCTTGCACCCCTGAGGGAGCAGGCGGAGCGAGCACCGCGGAAAACTGGTTGCCAGACCTGGCGCTGTCGGCGACAGTCGTCCTCAGCGCATCGGTCCCCAGATGCCCGGAGAAGGGAGTCGTGCCATGTCCATCACGGTCCTCGGCGTGCCCGCCGTCCCTTCACACCTTCTCCGGAGAACCTTCGATGACGTACAACCTGGGCGACCTGCCCGAACCTGATCTCACCTGCACCTTCGTCGCCTACGACGACCCTGCCGACGGGCAGCGTCACAACCGCTACTGGGACCTCGAGCCGTTGATGCGCGGCCCCCAGCCTGCCCCTGACTGGCTGGTCACCGACCGCGCCGCTCTCGAGACGGATCTCGGGGTGTTGAAGACGGGCAAGGAGGCGGACGTCTTCCTGCTCGAGCGGGCCGTCCCCGGTGAGGACGGCGTCGTCCTCGCGGCGAAGCGCTACCGCAGTACCAGCACCGCAACTTCCACCGGAACGCGGGCTACACCGAGGGCCGGCGCACCAAGGACTCCCGCGAGGCCCGGGCGATCGCCAACAAGTCCGCGTTCGGGCGCAAGGCCGCTGCCGGCCAGTGGGCGTGGGCCGAGTGGGAGTCGCTGCAGCGCTGCTTCGACGCCGGCGTACCGGTCCCCTATCCGGTGCAGATCGACGGGACCGAGATCCTGATGGAGCTGATCACGGCCCCCGACGGCGAGGCGGCCCCGCGGCTCGCGACCACCCGGCCGGATCGGGACCTGGCCGCGTCGTGGTTCGACCAGCTGAGCGGTGCGATGACGCTGCTCGCCGAGCGCGGTTTCGCGCACGGCGACCTGTCGCCGTACAACATCCTGGCGGCCGGCGAGCGGCTGGTGATCATCGACGTGCCGCAGATGGTCGACCTGGTGGCGAACCCGCAGGGCGCCGACTTCCTGCTGCGCGATTGCCACAACGTGTGCAGCTGGTTCGCTCGACGAGGCCTCGAGGTGGACGAGGACGCCCTGTTCGGCGACCTGATGAGCGCGGCCTGGTGAACGCGGCCTGGTGAGGAGATGCTCCACACAGTCTCGACACGCCGGCTGCGCCTTCGTCCCTCAGGCGGACGGCTCGCTACCCGACAAGCCGGATCTGCTCGGTGCCCACCAGCTGCCGGTAGTAGTCGAGCAGCAGGTCGTTGACGCCCGCCCAGGTCCGGTCGCGGACGCCGGCGTACGCCTCGGCGCCCATCCGGGCCCGCAGGCCGGGACTGCTGACCAGCGCCTCGACGCAGCCGTAGAGGTCGACACCATCGCCCGGCACGAACAGCAGACCGTTCTCGCCGGTGCGGACCAGGTCGCGAGGGCCGCCCGAGTCCGGCGCGATCACCGGGACGCCAGAGGCCAGTGCCTCCTGGGCTGCCTGGCAGAACGTCTCGGTGCTGCCGGTGTGCACGAAGACGTCCAGGGACGCCACGATCCGCCCCAGGTCCGCCCCGTGCCGGACGCCGAGGAAGTGCGCGTCGGGCAGCAGCGAGCGCAACCGTGACTCCTCCGGACCGCCGCCCACGATCACCAGCCGGTGGTTCGGAAGGTGCTCGATCGCACGCAGCAGGTCGAGCTCCTTCTCCGCAGCGAGCCGGCCTACGTAGCCGACAAGCACGTCGCCCGGTCGGGCGCCGACCTCCTGACTGAGCTGGGCGGTGCGGTGCTGCGGGGAGAACTGAACGTCGTCGACGCCGCGCGGCCAGAGCGCGATATTGCGCATGCCGAGGGCATCGAGCTGATCGTGGCTGGCGGTGGACGGCACCAGGTTGAGGTCGGCGGCACCGTGGATGCTCGTCGTCAGCCGGCGCATCATCGCGGTCGCGCCGGGGATCCGGTAGCGGGCTGCGAAGCCGATCAAATCGGTCTGGTAGATCGCCACGACCGGGATGCCCTGACTCCGTGCCATCACCGCAGCGGCCCGCCCGAGAAGGGCCGGCGAGGCGAGGTGCACGACGTCAGGGCGGAACTCGGCGAAGATCCGGCGCAGGGTGTGCTGCGAGGCGAGCCCGATCGGGAAGTCGCGGTAGGTCGGCATCGCGACCGAGGTGACCCGGCGTACAGGCGTGCCGGCGTACTCATCCGGACCGGAGGGCGCCACCAGGAGGGCCTGGTGCGGCGTGTGCTGCAGATGCTCCAGCACCCGGCGTACCGAGTTGGTGACGCCGTTGACTTGAGGCAGGAACGACTCGGTGACGATGAGGATCCGGAGACCAGAACCGCCTGCGTGGTGGGGTATCCCCCGTCGAGCGAGGGTCGTGCCCAAGGTGCTCATGCATCGACGGTAGGAATCGCCCCGTAACGGACAGCAAGTCCCGTCACTCGTGTTCATGAACGGCAGATGAGGGCTCGGTAGTGCCCGCCATGTGCTGTTCGCGTGCTGTTCGGAGCTAGTTTCAGGGCGTGCAGATCCAGGAGATCGAGACCATCGCGGAGTTCGACCAGCTCGTCGCCGACGGGCTGGTCCGGCTGCGCGGGTGGCATCTGCAGGCGCTCGACCTGTCCGACCGCGCTGCCGAGCTCTCCCGGCTCGGGGTCGCGGGGGCGGTCTTCCTCGGCTGCCGGTTGGCGGCCGGCGAGGCCCCCGGGGGCGAGGACGACGTACGCCGCCGTGGTGGGCTGCTCTTCCCCACGATGCCCGACGTGCCGTTCGACCCGTACCGGGGCAGGCTCTACTCCCCCGACGATCTGTACGCCGGCCTGGCAGACGGCCCAGAAGACAGCTACGGCCGCACCCCGGACGCCCTGGCCTACGCCTGGTCCCAAGGACCGCGCTCCCTCGACCGGACGCTGGCGGCTGCGCTGCACGACCACGCCATCGACGACGCGCTCGAGGAGTTCTGCGCTGACCGGCTACTGGTCGGCGTGATGGGCGGCCACGAGTTGGCCCGCGACGACCCGGGCTACCGCGACGCGGCCGTCCTCGGGCGGTCGCTCGCCGCTGAGTTCACCGTCGCCACCGGCGGGGGGCCGGGCGCGATGGAGGCCGCCAACCTGGGCGCCTGGATGTCCACCGCGCCCGAAGCGGCGCTGGACGAGGCCCTGGCTGTCCTCGCGAGCGCGCCCGGCTTCTCGGGCGACATCACCTCATGGGCTCGGGTGGCGCTCACGGTCCGTGAGCGGTGGCCCTCCGGCGCGGTCTCGCTGGGCATCCCGACCTGGTTCTATGGCCACGAGCCGCCTAACGCACTGGCGTCGGTGATCGCGAAGTACTTCAGCAACGCGACCCGCGAGGACGTCCTGCTCAAGGCCTGCCGTGGTGGCCTGGTGTTCCTGCCCGGGGCTGCCGGGACCGTCCAGGAGATCTTCCAGGCCGCCTGCACCAACTACTACGCCGACCCGACCGCCGTGGTGCCGATGGTGCTGGTCGGCCGCGCGCACTGGACCCGCAAGGTCGCGGCGTGGGAGCTACTCCGCGGGCTCGGCGCTGGGCGGCCGTTCGGTCCTCGCCTGGCGCTCGTCGACAGCGCGGAGGAGGTCTTGCCCCACCTCGTGCAGCACGGCGGCGACCGGGGGTAGACCGTCCTCGTCGAGCGGTCGGCGCAGCGCCCATGGCTCCAGCCTGCGATAGCCCTTGACCGATGTACGCCGCATCCGGCGGAGCTTGAAGTCCTCGTTGCCCTCGATCGCCTCGGCGAGCTCCTTATCGATCAGCACCCGCCCGGGGCGCGCGATCGAGGTGAGCCGGGAGGCGATGTTCACCGTCGGCCCGAACACGTCGCCGAGGCGATTCAGCACCGGACCCCAGGCCACGCCGACGCGCAGCTGTGGAAAGTCCTCGTCCTCGAGGTGCTCCTCGACGAGGTCAAGTGCGATCGCCGCGGCGTCGGCGGCCGAGTCGGCGGCATAGAGGATCTCGTCGCCGATCGTCTTGATGATCCGGCCGTTGTGACCGGTGATGATCTGCAGTGCCAACGCCTCGAAGTGCTCGACCAGCGAGGCGAGCTCGCCCTGGGTCAGGCTGCGGGTCTGCCGGGTGTACCCGACGATATCGGCGAACCCGATCGCGGTCGGAGCCTCCTCCTGGTCACCGTCGGCCACCGGCGGCGCGAGCAGCAGCCGGGAGGCTGCGCTGAGCGTATGCCGCCGCCAGATGTAGTTCTGGACGCCCTCGATCACGGGAGTGACCTCGTCCATCAGGTCGACTAGGCCGTCGACGCCGTCGAGCTGGGTCGGGTCGACCGAGCGCGCCAGCATCGTGATCTGCCACTCCGCGAGCCGTGCGAAGCTGCGGCCGAGGGTCCTGATCAGGGCCGCCTCGTCGTCCGGGTCGATCAGCCCGAGCTCGTGCATCCGCTGGGTCAGTCGCAGCGCCTGCAGGTCGAGCTCGGTGAACGCCACCACGCCATCACCGACGGTGGTGAAGCCGAGCGAGCGCCAACGGGCCTTGGCGAGGTCGAGCGGGATCCCGATCTCATCGGCGAGCTGCTGGCCGGTCAGCGTCGGGTGGCTGCCGAGCAGGTGCAGCTCGAGAGCGTCGAAGATCGCCTGAGGATCGAACTCCTCAGCCACGGTCCGCCTGGTCCTGCCCAAGGCGCTCGGCGGCAGTCCCGCGCAGTGCCTCGGCGAAGGCGGGGACCGCGTCGAGCAGTCCCTCCAGCGCGTCGCGGGTGAAATGCACGACCTCGAGCGGAGTGAGGCTCACCACGCTGGCGGTGCGGAGCTTCTGGCTGACGATCGCGATCTCGCCGATGACATCGCCGGGGCCGAGCCGCGCGATCTCGCTGCCGCCTTTGCGGACCGAGACGTCGCCGTCGACGATCAGGTAGGCCTTGTCCGCGCCGGTCCGCTCCGAGATGAGTGCCCAGTCGGCCGGGAGCTGCAGGTACTTCCCGGCAGCGACCACGGTCGCGAGGTCGGCATCACTAAGCGCCTCGAGCTTGTTGACGCGCTTGAGGTTGCTCGGGTCGGGTGCATCGGCCATGGCCGAATCCTCGCCGATCACGATGGCGGGTGTCCACCGGGACCGAGAGGCTGCAACGACTACTCGACGGCCGCGAGCTGCCCGCAGGCCCCGTCGATGTCCGATCCACGGGTGTCGCGGACCGTGGTCGGGATGCCTTTGGCCTCCAGGCGGCGTACGAACTCACGCTCGTCGGCCGGGTCGCTCGCGGTCCATTTGGACCCGGGGGTCGGGTTGAGCGGGATCAGGTTCACGTGCACCCAGCCCCAGTCGCCATACCCGTTAAGCACATCGGCCAGCAGGTCAGCGCGCCAGGCTTGGTCGTTGATGCCGCGCATCATCGCGTACTCGATCGATACCCGGCGCTTGGTACGCCGCGCGTAGTCCCACGCCGCCTCGACGGTCTCGGCGACCGAGAACCGGGTGTTGATCGGGACCAGCTCGTTGCGCAGCTCGTCGTCCGGCGCGTGCAGGCTGAGCGCCAGGGTCACCGGGATGCCCTCGTCGGCGAGCTGCTTCATCCGCGGGACGAGGCCCACGGTGCTGACGGTGATCCCGCGCGCGGACATGCCGAGGCCGTCCGGGGTCTTGTCGGTGAGCCGACGTACGGCGCCGATGACCGCGTTGTAGTTGGCCATCGGCTCGCCCATGCCCATGAACACGACATTGGAAACGCGCCCCGGGCCCCCGGGCACCTCGCCCCGGGTGAGCGACCGGGCGCCGGCCACCACTTGCTCGACGATCTCGGCGGTGGACATGTTGCGCTGCAGGCCGCCCTGGCCGGTGGCGCAGAACGGGCACGCCATCCCGCAACCGGCCTGACTGGACACGCACATCGTGGTCCGGCCCGGGTAGCGCATCAGGACCGACTCGACCAGCGAGCCGTCGAAGAGCCTCCACAGCGTCTTGCGGGTGGTGCCCTTGTCGGCCTCGAGCACCCGCAGCGGGGTCATCAATGTCGGCAGGAGTCCCGCGACGAGGTCATCCCGGCTGGCGGCTGGCAGGTCGGTCATGGCCGCGGGGTCGTCGACCAGCCGCTCGAAGTAGTGCGTAGAGAGCTGCTTGGCCCGGAAGCCGGGGAGCCCCAGCTCCTCGAGCCGCGCCTTGCGCTCAGTCGCGGTGAGGTCGGCAAGGTGCCGCGGCGGCTTGCCACGGCCCTTCGGCTCCTCGAAGACCAGCGGAAGCGTCTTGATCGGTTCGGTCATGTCCCGCTGATTCTCCCACCGGGAGCGGCGTACGGGCGAATCACCCGGCAGCGGCGGCTGCGAACCCGAGTCCGTGCTGGCCGTGGGTGATCCGCAGGGTGCCTCCGGAGATCACGAACTCGTCCGTGCCATCTAGGACCGCCCGGACGGCGCCGACCGCCGTGCTCGACGCCGATGGGCACGGCCGCACGGTCAGCACGACGTTGGTGAACCGCAGCCGGGCTCCATCGATGGCGACTGATGCGTTCCCGGTGTTGCAACCGTCCGAGATCCGCGCTCTGCCGCCGCTGATGACCAGCGAGCCGGCTGCGTCGCTCGGGACCGATGTCGCGACCGTGCCGTCGACCAGGGTGTCGAGCACCCAGGTCGTGCCGCGCAGTGGTCGGTCTGGCGCGACCGCGGACCTCGGGGCCAGGGCAAGAACGACGCTGCCCGAGATGATCGCAGCGTCCTTCCCGGTGAGGTATTGAACCGGGCGGGAGAACAGCCCCGCGATCCAGGCGTCCTGGGTCATCTGCGGTTGCGGGCAGCCGATCTCCGTCGAGGACAGGCTCTTCACGATGAGCCTCGTGCCGCTCAGTCCGTAGGACCCGGACATCGTGTTGCAGCCGGCGGTCACGGTGACCTGCGGGCCAGCGAAGCTGATCTGCATCTGGGTGCCGCGCACGAACGGCCGCGGCTGGCCATCAGCAGTCGCCGCGGTCACCACGAAGCTGCCGTCGAGCACGTGCCCGATACTGTCCGGCGGCGACGTCCCCGCCCGCGTCCCGCAGGCCACCAGAACACCGAGGCCGACGAGAACGGCCAGAGCCTCTGTCCAGCGCACCTTCACCATGGCCGTCAGACGCCGGCAGGTGCGCTCCGGTTCCCGGGGAGCCTGCGGCTAGTTGAATACGCAGTAGTGCAGGAGCAGCCAGATCGGCGCGATCGTGGCGAGCAGCGAGTCGAGGCGGTCCATCAGGCCGCCGTGCCCGGGGATGATCTGGCTCATGTCCTTGATGCCGAGGTCACGCTTCATCACCGACTCGACCAGGTCGCCCAGGGTGGCCATCACGACCGCGATCAGTCCGAGTGCGATGCCGATCCACCAGTCACCGTCGAGCCAGGCGACCAGGCCGATCCCGGCCCCGACGCAGGCGATCAAGGATCCGGCGAAGCCCTCCCAAGACTTTTTCGGCGAGATCACCGGCGCCATCGGGTGCTTGCCGAACAGCACACCGGCGACGTACCCGCCGATGTCGCTGGCGATCGTGACCAGGATGAACGCGCAGATGCCCTTCACGCCGGCATCGAGGTGCCCGTGCACGACGCTGCGGCTGTCCCAGTCACCGCCCTCGGCGAGCATCAGCGCGACGAAAGACCCCAGGAACGGGACGTAGACCAACGTGAAGACCGCGGCGGTGGCGTTCTGGACGAAGCCGTCCACTCCGCGGCGCAGCAACCACAGCATGATCACTAGAGCGGTCACCGCGGTCGCCGTGACCAGCGCCGGCGCGCCCCAGAAGTACGCGACGGCGACCATCACGACGCCGCCGACCATGATCGGCTGCTCCGGGATGTCGATGCCTTTAGCGTCCAGACCGCGGTGCAGCTCCCAGATCGCCACCACGACGGCCACAGCCACGATCACCATGAACAGCGTCTTCACGAAGAACAGCGAGACCGCGATCGCGACCAGCAGCACGACCGCGGAGATCACCGCGGCGCGCAGATCGCGGCCAGCTCGGCCGTGATCCTTCGGCGCAGGAGCGGGCGCGACCGCGTCAGGTGTCGACATGGGAGTGGTGAGCGGGGTCCTCAGACCTCGAGCAGCTCAGCTTCCTTGTTCTTGAGCATCTCGTCGATCTCCTCGGTGTGCTTCTTGGTCAGTCCGTCGAGTCGTTTCTCGGCGCCGGTGACGTCGTCCTTGCCGACCTCGCCGTCCTTCTCGAGCTTCTCGAGGTCCTGCTTGGCGTTGCGCCGGATGTTGCGGACGCTGACCTTGCCGTCCTCGGCCTTGGTCCGGGCGATCTTGATGTAGTCTTTGCGGCGCTCCTCGGTGAGCTCGGGGAACACGCAGCGGATCGACTTGCCGTCGTTGGACGGGTTCACCCCGAGGTCGGAGTCACGGATCGACCGCTCGATCGCTTCCAGGGCGCCTTGGTCGTACGGCGCCACCAAGATGGTCCTAGCGTCCTGGGAGGAGAACGACGCCAGCTGCTGGATCGGGGTCAGGGTGCCGTAGTAGTCGGCGACGAGCTTGTTGAACATGCTCGGGGTCGCCCGGCCCGCACGGATCGCCGAGAACTCCTCGCGCGTGACGCCGACGGCCTTGCCCATCTTCTGGTCGGCCTCGTTGAGGGTTTCGTTGATCACTGCGACTCCTTGTCTGCGACGGCACTGTCTGCGACGGCATTCGTCTCGTCGCCGCCGACGAGCGTCCCGATCTTCTCACCCTGGACCACCTTGAGGATGTTGCCTTCCGGCTCCATCCCGAAAACGATCATCGGGAGGTTGTTCTCCATGCACAGGGCGAACGCGGTCGCGTCGGCGACCTTGAGCCCCTTCTGCAGCACCTCGGTGAAGGTGACTTCTTCGTACTTCGTCGCGGTGGGGTCCTTACGCGGGTCGGCGCTGTACACGCCGTCGACACCGTTCTTGCCCATCAACACGACCTCGCACTTGGTCTCCAGCGCGCGCTGGGCAGCCACCGTGTCGGTCGAGAAGTACGGCATCCCTGCACCGGCGCCGAAGATCACGACGCGGCCCTTCTCCAGATGCCGGATCGCACGCCGCGGGATGTAGGGCTCGGCTACCTGCCCCATCGTGATCGCTGTCTGCACGCGGGTCTCGATGCCCTCTTTCTCCAAGAAGTCCTGGAGCGCGAGGCAGTTCATCACGATCCCGAGCATGCCCATGTAGTCGGCGCGAGCACGGTCCATCCCGCGCTGCTGCAGCTCGGCACCGCGGAA
>DASRRQ010000029.1:0-26824 GCA_035695505.1 Marmoricola sp.
TCGCCGGATCCAGGGCCCCGAACCAGGCGGCTCTAGCATTCGCCGCGAGCTTGATGCCGGCGATGCCGCCACCGGAGCGCCCCTGCGGCCGGACGCCGCCGGCGCCGAAGTGCAGGAGCTGGGCGTCGTCGGTGATGAAGCAGAGCTCCTCCTCGCCGGTGCTGAGCTCCAGTGCCCCGACGACGACGTCGTCATCCTTCAGCGCGATCACGTCCCAGTCGTCCTTGGCCGAGAGGTACTCCGGGTTGACCCGTTTCACGACGCCCTGGGCGGTCCCGATAGCCAGACCGGCCGAGTCCGGGTTGAACGTGGTCAGCGCCAGGGCCCGCTCGTCGGGATCGAGGTTGAGGAACTCGCCGACCGGTGCGCCGCCGGAGAGGTTCGGGTGGCTGGCCGTGCTGGGCAGCGTCGGCAGGTCCAGGACGCCGAGCTTGACCACCCGCCCGGCGCTGGTGAGCACCCCGACCTCGCCGCGCGCGGTGGCCTTGACTGACGACACGATCACATCGTGCCGTGCTCGGGCGCCGCCTTCCCCGGGTGGCTCGGTGTCGGTGCTGCTGGCCAGTAGCCCACTAGCGGACAGGTAGACGTAGCAGGGGTCGTCGGCGACCTCCAGCGGGGTGCTCGAGGCGGTGGTGACCACACCGGAGGACTCCAGCAGCACCGTACGGCGGGCCGACCCGTAGGTCTTCGCGACCTCGGCGAGCTCGTCGGAGACGACCTTGCGGAGCCGGCTCTCGTCGCCGAGGATCTCGTCGAGCCCGGCGATGGTCTTCGTCAGCTCGTCGCGCTCCTTCTCGAACTCGAGCTTGGAGAACCGGGTCAGCCGCCGCAGCGGCATGTCCAGGATGTAGTTGGCCTGGATCTCGGTGAGGTCGAAGACGCTCATCAACCGCTCACGGGCAGCCTCGGCGTTGTCGCTGGTCCGGATCAGCTGGATGACCTCGTCGATGTCCACGATCGCGAGCAGCATGCCCTCGACCAGGTGCAGCCGGTCGGCGGCCTTCTTGCGACGGAAGGTCGAGCGGCGCCGGACCACGTCGAAGCGGTGGCCCAGGAAGACCTCGAGCATCTCCTTGAGACCGAGCGTGCGCGGTTGGCCGTCGACCAGCGCGACCGCGTTGATCGAGAACGAGTCCTCCAGCGGAGTGCTCTTGAAGAGCTGCTCGAGCAGTGCCTCGGGGTGGAAGCCGTTCTTGACCTCGATGACCAGGCGCAGGCCCTTCTCCCGATCGGTCAGGTCCTTGACGTCGGCGATGCCCTGGAGCTTCTTGGACTGCACCAGCTTCTTGATCGCCTCGATCACCCGCTCGGTGCCGACGCCGTACGGGAGCTCGGTGACCACGATGCCCTTGCGCCGAGCGGTGACCGTCTCGATCCTGGTGGTCGCGCGCATCTTGAACGACCCGCGGCCGGTCTCGTAGGCGTCCCGGACGCCGTCGAGGCCGATGATCTTGCCGCCGGTCGGCAGGTCCGGGCCGGGGACGAAGCGCATCAGCGCGTCCAGGTCGGCGTTCGGGTGGCTGATCAGGTGCCGCAGCGCCTGGACGACCTCGATCAGGTTGTGCGGTGCCATGTTGGTGGCCATGCCGACCGCGATGCCGGTGGCGCCGTTGACGACCAGGTGCGGGATCGCCGCCGGCAGCACCGAAGGCTCGACCTCGCGACCGTCGTAGTTGGGCCGGAAGTCGACGGTGTCCTCGTCGATGGTGGCCGTCATCGCCACCGCGGCCGGCGACATCCGGCATTCCGTGTACCGCATCGCCGCCGGCGGGTCGTCTGGGGAGCCGAAGTTTCCATGGCCGTCGATGGTCGGCACCCGCAGCGACCACGCCTGCGCCTGGCGGACCAGGGCGTCGTAGATCGCCGTGTCGCCGTGCGGGTGGAAGCGGCCCATGACCTCGCCGACGACGCGGGAGGACTTCACGTGGCCGCGATCGGGGCGCAGGCCCATGTCGTGCATGCCGTAGAGGATCCGGCGCTGGACCGGCTTGAGGCCGTCGCGGGCATCGGGCAGAGCGCGGGAGTAGATGACCGAGTAGGCGTACTCCAGGAAGCTGGACCTCATCTCGTCGCCGACGTCGATGTCGACGATGTGCTCTTCGAAGTCCTCGGGCGGTGCAGGGGTACGTCGTGCCATGGCGGCATTCTCCCAACAGGGGCGGACATCTCGTGCCGGGGCGCGCCCTATCGGACATCGAGCTTGTCGAGATGCCTTGACGCCAGCCCTGGAGCCCGGCCTACCCTTTTGTTCAACCAACAGGTTGAAGAAGAAAGAGAGTTGATGGCAGGGGTCGTGGTGCACGCAGTGACGTCGTTGGATGGCTTCATCGCCGATCCTCACGACGAGGTCGGCCCGCTGTTCGACTGGTATTTCAATGGCGACGTCGAGCTGCTTGGTGGCCACGGAGGCTGGAGGTTCCAGGTCGGCGCCGCGTCGTACGCACACGTCGATGGGTTCTGGCGCTCCTGCGGGGCGATGGTGATCGGCCGGCGGCTCTTCGACCTGACCAACGGCTGGAACGGGGTGCCGTCGGTGGGCGACCGGGTCTTCGTGGTCACGCACGAGGCACCGACCGACTGGGTGCCGAGCGCAGAGCTGAGCGCGCCGGACGCGCCGTTCACCTTCGTCACGACCGGGGTGGCCGACGCGATCGCGCAGGCCGTCGAGGTCGCAGGGGACCGGACGGTCGCCGTCGCCGCGGGGGACGTGGGTGGTCAGGCGGTCCGCGCCGGGCTCGTCGATGAGGTCGCGATCGATCTGGTGCCGGTCTTCCTCGGGTCCGGTAAGCCCTACCTCGGCGGCGCGGTTGGAGCCGAAGGGCCGGTGCTGCTGGAGGACCCGCACGTGGTGGTCCGCGGCGACAGGGTCCTGCACCTGGTGCACCGGGTCGGATCGCGTCATCCGGCTGTCACCTCGGCCCGGTAGATTGCCTAGGTGACTTCGGCCGATAGCGACTCCCTCCCGGCTGACGGCGCTAGCCCGGCATCCGGTTCCGGTTCACGAGCGGGCGCGTTGTCGTGGCCCGCGCACTGGGCGGCCGACGTGGTGCTGCGAGACGGGCGCACCGCGCACATGCGCCCGATCAGCCCCGAGGACGGCGAGAGCCTGGTCCGGTTCTACGAGGACGTCTCGGATCAGTCGAAGTACTTCCGCTTCTTCGCACCGATGCCGCGCCTCTCCGAGCGCGATGTACAGCGGTTCACCCACGTCGATCACCGTGACCGGGTTGCCTTCGTGCTGACCGTGGCTGAAAAGATCCTGGCCGTCGCCAGCTACGAGTTGATCGGCGAGGGCGAGGCCGAGGTGGCGTTCCTGGTCCAGGACGCCCACCAGGGTCGGGGGATCGGCCAGCTGATGCTCGAGCACCTCGGCCAGGCAGCCCGTGAGCGTGGGGTGCACCGCTTCGTCGCCGAGGTGCTGCCCGATAACCAGCGGATGCTCCAGGTCTTCTACGAGCAGGGCTACCAGGTCGCCGGCGGGTGGGACGAGGGGATCATGCACCTCGAGTTCAATATCGACCCCACCGACACGGCGATCGGCGTGATGTCGGCCCGCGAGCACCGCGCCGAGGCCGCCTCGATCGAGACCTTCCTCTCGGCCCGCAGCGTCGCGGTGATCGGCGCCTCGCGGCGCTCGGACACGATCGGTGCCGCCCTGGTGCGCAATCTGGTCCTCGGCGACTACTCCGGCCGGGTCTACGTCGTGAACCCGGCAGCCGACGCGGTGGCCGGGATGCCGGCGTACGCGAGGGTGGGCGACATCCCCGGCGACGTCGACGTGGCGATCGTGGCGGTTCCCGCTGAGGCAGTCCAGGACGTCGTGCTCGACTGCGCCGCCAAGGGAGTGCACGGCTTGATCGTGATCTCCTCGGGTTTCGCCGAGACCGGCGAGGACGGCCGCCGCCGGCAGCGCCGTCTCGTTGGCCTGGCCCGCTCGTACGGGCTGAGGTTGATCGGCCCGAACGCGCTCGGTGTCATCAATACCGCCTCCGACGTCTCCCTGAACGCCTCGCTCTCGCCGATCATGCCGCCGCGCGGCCGGGCCGGATTCTTCTGCCAGTCCGGCGCGCTCGGCTCGGCCATCCTGGAGAAGGTGCGCGGCCGTGGCCTGGGCCTGTCGACGTTCGTCTCCGCCGGCAACCGGGCCGACGTCTCGGGCAACGACCTCCTGCAGTACTGGGAGGAGGATGACGCGACCGAGGTGGTCCTGCTCTACCTGGAGTCGATCGGAAACCCCCGCAAGTTCTCCCGGATCGCACGCCGGGTCTCGCGCAGCAAGCCGGTGATCGCGGTCCGCTCCGGGCGGACCACGCAGGGTGTGCCGATGGGCCACGCGGTGCGGGCGATCGAGGCACCGCAGGCTGCCGTGGACGCGATGTTCCGCCAGGCCGGGGTGATCCAGGTCGACACCCTCGACGAGATGTTCGATGTCGCCCAGCTGCTGGCTCATCAGCCGCTCCCGCGCGGCTCCCGGGTCGGTGTGGTCGGCAACTCCGACGCGCTCGGCCTGCTCGCCGCGGACGCAGCGGCCGCCAGCGGGCTGATCGTCTCGCGCTCCATCGCGCTGCCGGTCTCCGACGCTTCGGCCGAGGACTTCGAGAGCGCGCTGGACAAGCTGATCGACGATGACGAGGTCGACGGGGTCGTGGCGATCTACATCCCGCCGCTGAACAGCGGCGGGCCCGAGGTCGCCAACGTGCTGGCCGCCGTCTCCGAGCAGTCCGACAAGCCGATCGTCGCCACCTTCCTCGGCCGCGAGGGCGTGCCCGAGCTGCTCCGTGTCCCCGACCTGGCCGGCAACACCGCCGGTCGTGGCTCGGTGCCGTCCTACCCGGCCGTCGAGCAGGCCGTCCGGGCGCTCTCGCGCGTCGTGGAGTACGCCGCGTGGCACGCCAAGCAGCCCGACGATGACGAGGTCCTCGAGGGCGTCGACCACGACGGCGCCGCCCGGATGCTGGCCGAGTTCCTGATCGCCGAGCCTGCGGGCCGCGACCTGACCTTCGCGGAGTCCAAGCGACTGCTCGCCTACTACGGCATCCACCTGTGGGACCGGATCGAGGTTGCCAGCATCGACGACGCGATCGCCGCCGGCGACCAGCTCGGTTGGGACGTTGTGCTCAAGGCCACCGCCGAGCCGTTGCGCCAGCGCCCCGACCTCGGCCACGTGTGGCGCAATATCGCCGACGCCGACGAGATGCGCAACGCCTTTGAGACCCTGACCCGGGTAGCAGCCTCGGTCCCGGACGCTGGCTTCGTGGTCATGAAGACCGCGCCGCCCGGAGTACCGGTGCGGCTCGACGGGCTCGAGGACCCGCTGTTCGGCCCGGCGGTCTCGTTCTCCATCTCTGGCGCGATCACCGAGCTGCTCGGCGACATCGCCTACCGGATCCCGCCGATCACCAGCGTGGATGCTGCCGACGCGGTCCGGTCGATCAAGGCCGCCCCGCTGCTCTTCGGCCACCGCGGCAGCGACCCGGTCGACGTGGCCGCGGTCGAGGACCTGTTCCGCCGGGTCGCGAACCTCAAGAACGACCTCCAGCAGGTGGCCGCCATCGATCTCAGCCTGGTGCACGCGACCTCTGACGGCGTGGCCGTGCTGGACGCGACGCTGCGGGTCGAGCCGGTCGTCGACCCTCGGTCGGACTGGTTCACCCGGCGGATGAATGTGCACCCGGGCGACACCTTGCCAGACGGCCTCGCGGACCGCCTGTCGCGGCCCGGGTCGCCGCCGGTCGCTGACTGACCGAGGCAGACAGGACTGCCCGACCGGGCGTGACAGACTTGCGCCCATGCCGGTGACCTCCGAGGACCAGACTGCCGAGCTCGACGACGCGATCGAGCAGAGCGGCTACTACCCGGCGGTGGTGCGCAGCGGCGTCGTCGCCGCCGTGGCCGGCGAGAGGGTCGACTCGTTCCTGGTGCACCACGAGCCGACGATCGACCGCGACGAGGTACGCCGACATATCACTGTGGTCGTGCTGACCCCGACCCGCCTGATCCTCTGCCACACCGACGAGCACGCCCCGGACGAGCTGCTGCCGGAGCCCTACACCTCGACGTCGAGCGAGGCCGTCAAGCTCGACGGTGTGAAGTCGGTCGTGGTCAACCGGATGGTCGCGAACCCGGCGTCGGTGACCGGCGCCGCGATGCCCGCGCCCGCCGAGGCGGTGCTCACGATCGGCTGGGGCGGGATCAACCGGATCGACCTCGAGCCGGCGGCGTGCTCGGATCCGGAGTGCGAGGCCGACCACGGTTACACGGGCGTGGTCGCCTCCGACGACTTCTCGATCCGGGTCAGCGCCGCGGCAGACGGCCAGGACGCCGTCGACCGGCTGCTCGCCTTCGCCGAGAGCCTTTCGGCGAGCACCCAGGGCTGAGCCGACGGTGACCGCTTCCTTCGAGCCGGCCTTCGTCGAGCCCGCATACGGCAGCCGCTCGCTGGGCGACGTGCTGCCCGCGATCGCCACCGCGCTGGGGGTCGACGTCGGCTTCCACGACACGACCTTGGTGCTCCCGCCGGCCTCGCGCTACGTGGTGCTGCTGGTCGACGGGCTCGGGCACCGGCTGATCGACCAGCACGCCGACCACGCGCCGTACCTGCATGCGCTGCTGACTGAGCCGGGGGTGGCCGGCGTACCGTCCACGACCGCGACCAGCCTGACCTCGCTGGGCACCGCCATGACGCCGGGCGAGCACGGTCTGGTCGGCTTCACCTCCCGCATCCCCGGCACCGAGAAGCTGCTCAACGCGCTGTTCTGGGACAAGCAGGTCGTCGACCCGTTGGAGTGGCAGCCGCATCCGAGCGCGTTCGCTCGGCTGCGATCGGCTGGGGTGAGCGCGACGGTCGTGAGCAAGCGCGAATTCATGGACTCGGGTCTGACCCTGAGCGGCTTCCGTGGTGCTGAGTTCGTCGAGGGCGACAAGATCGGCGAGCGCATCGCAGCAGCCGTCGCCGCATCGGCAGAGACGCCCTCGGTCACCTATGTTTACGACGGCGATCTCGACTGGACGGGCCACCGGTACGGCGTCGACTCGCCGCAGTGGCGGGCCCAGCTCGCGGCCGTCGACGCCAGCGTCGAGCAGCTCCGGGAGTCGCTGGACCCGGGCGTGCGGCTGGTGGTGGTCGCCGACCACGGCATGATCGACTGCCCACCGGAGCAGCGGATCGACATCGACGAGCACCCGGACCTGCGCACGGGGGTGCAGTTGATCGGCGGTGAGGCTCGGTTCCGGCACCTGTACTGCTCCGGCCGCGCCGTCGACGAGGTCCTCACCACCTGGCGCGGCTTCCTCGGTGGCCGGGCCGAGGTCCTCGCCCGCGACGAGGCGATCGAGCGCGGCTGGTTCGGCACCGTTGCTCCGCAGGTCCGTCCCCGCCTCGGCGATGTCCTCGTCGCTGCCGTCGGACAGACCGCCTTGATCAGCACGACCGACTTCCCCTACGAGAACCTTCTCGTTGGCTTCCACGGCTCACTCACGCCTGTGGAGATGGAGATCCCGATCCTCATCTGTTGAGTGGGCCTCGTGTCCCAAGTCTCTGCCGGGATCGCCGACACGGCTGACCGGTGCAGGTGCGCTCCTCCGCTTCGCTCCTCCGCGCACCGGCACAGCTCGGCCGGGTCGGCTCGCTTCCGGTAAACGCTTCGCGTTCACCGGAAGGGCAGCGGCTCGCTCACCATCGTGATCGCGTGGGCGCGCGCCGCGGTCATCCCTCGGCGGTGGTGCTGGCGGCAGAGGACCTCATAAGCGACCTCGGCGGGCTCGGTGGCGGGGTTCTCGACGTCGCCGACGACGATCACCTCGCCCTCGGTGACCATCTCGCCGTTCTCGGTACGGGCGTTGTGGGTGGCCTTCTTGCCGCACCAGCACAGCGCCTCGACTTGGAGGACGTGGGTCCGGTCGGCGAGCTCGACCAGCCGTCGCGACCCGTCGAAGAGCTGGGTCCGGAAATCGCTGAGGATGCCGAACGCGAACACGTCGATCTGCAGCTCGTCGACGACCCGGGCGAGCTGGTCGATCTGACACGGGTCGTAGAACTGGGCTTCGTCGCAGACCAGGTAGTCGATCCGAGCGCCATGGGTCAGCGAGTCGACGACATAGCGCCAGAAGTCGAACCCGGTGGTGACCTCCAGTGCATCGTGCTCGAGGCCGAGGCGCGAGGAGATGATCGCCTCGCCGGCACGGTCGTGGGTCGTGAAGATCCGGCCGACACGGCCGCGCGCGGCGTGGTTGTGGTTCGTCTGCAACGCAAGCGTGCTCTTCCCGGAATCCATCGTGCCGGTGAAGAATTGGAGTTCAGCCATCGGGGAGGATCATGCCATGGACGCACCCCTGATCGGCGCTGTTGACCTGATCGATCTGATCCTTGACGACCGGGAGATGACCCTGCTCGACGTGCGCTACCGGATGGGCGGCCCCGGCGGCCGCGACGAGTTCGCCCGCGGGCACATCCCCGGCGCGGCGTACGTCGACCTCGACGCCGATCTGGCCGGTACGCCGGGGGAGCGTGGCCGGCACCCGCTCCCCGAGCCCGATGTCTTCGGGGACGCCATGCGCCGCGCGGGCGTCGGCCGCGCGCCCGTGGTCGTCTACGACGACTGGGAGGGCCGTGCAGCGGCGCGGTGCTGGTGGCTGCTGCGCTATCACGGGTGCGTCGAGGTTCAGGTGCTCGATGGCGGCTGGCCGGCATGGCAGCGAGCGGGCGGCGCAATCCAGGCCGGGCCGTCCGTCGAGCGCAACGGCACCTTCGCCGCGGATCCCGGCCGGCTGCCGGTGCTCGAGGCGGCCGACGTGCTGGCTTTCGCCGAGCAAGCGGTCCTGATCGACGCTCGCAATCCCGAGCGCTACCGCGGCGAGGTCGAGCCCGTCGACCCGGTCGCCGGGCATATCCCCGGCGCGGTGAACGTCCCGACCGGGACGAACCTGCGTGACGACGGGACGTTCCGGTCGCCGGCCGAACTGCGGGCGGCGTACCCAGACGCAGCGGAGATCGGCGTGTACTGCGGATCGGGCGTCACCGCGGCGCACGACCTGCTGGCGCTCGCGTACGCCGGCATCGATGCGGTGCTCTATCCTGGCTCGTGGAGCGAGTGGGTCGCCGACCCGTCCAATCCGGTCGCGACGGGGCCTGAGCCCGTGTCGAATTCACCGGGTCCCCGGTGAATTCGCCGACGCTAGACCGCCGTCCGGCGGCGCCGCAGCCACCACAGAGCAGACTCTCCGACCGCAGCAGTGCCGATGCCGAGCAGGAACGGCGTCCAGGACCCGGGAAGCAGGCGGCCGACCAGCACGCCGACGAAGACGAGCACCATCGTCCGCGTGACCACGGCCAGCTGCCGGGCCATGCCCGCTGCGAGCTCCCGGCTGAAGGAGTCCTGGGTCACCCGATCACCAGTGGACGCCCTTGAGCACGCGGGCCATCATCGCCTGCTCGCTGGTCGGGGCAGGTGCGGTCTCGCCGCGGGCGGCCGCAGAGTCCGGGAAGATCTGGTACGCGAGATGCAGCACCCGGAACGCCACCTTCGGGGCCAGCGTGTGCGCCAGCGCACCCAGGTTGCCGGTCATCGTGTTGATCTCGTGCGGGCGATCCACCAGCGCCGAGATCACCTTCTGAGCGGCCTGCCCGGGGCTGATCGTCGGGAACCGGTCGTACATCTTGGTCGGCGCGATCATCGGCGTCCGCACCAGCGGCATGTGGATCGAGGTGAACGAGACGCCGTCGCCGACGAGCTCGCTGGACACGACATTGCTCCAAGCGTCCAGCGCGGCCTTCGAGGCGACGTACGCACTGAACCTCGGCGGGTTGGTCAGGACGCCGATCGAGGAGATGTTCACGATGTGCCCGGACTTTTGCTCGCGCATCTTCGGCAGGATGCCCATGATCAGCCGGATCGCGCCGAAGTAGTTGAGCTGCATGGTGCGCTCGAAGTCATGGAAGCGGTCCTCGGAGAGCTTCAACGACCGTCGGATCGAGCGGCCAGCGTTGTTGACGACGAAGTCGATGTGCTCGAAGTCCGCGGACAGTTGGGTGGTCAGCGCGTCGATGGCCTGGAGGTCGGAGAGATCGCAGCCATAGGCGTACGCCGTCCCGCCCTGGCTCTCGATCAGCGCCTTGGTGGCCTCGAGCTTGTCCTTGCCGCGGGCCACGAGGATCGGGATCGCACCCGCCTTGGCGACCTGGACGGCGGTGACCAGGCCGATGCCCGAGGACGCACCGGTGATGACGACGGTCCTGCCGCGCAGAGCCGAGACCGCGGACCGGTCGCCCTTGATCGAGTCGTCGAGCATCTCCTCCCAGTACGACCACAGGGTGCCGGCGTACGACTCCAGGTCGGGGACCGCGATGCCGGAGCCGGCCAACGCCTTCTGGGTGGACTTCGAGGCGTAGACCGACGGGAACGACGCGTGCTCGAGCACCTCCGCGGGGATGCCGAAGCGGCCGAGGGTCTGGTTCAGCGCGAGGTGCGCTGGCGCCGTCTTGAGGACCGCGCCGAACAACGCGCCCGGACGCAGCTGGCGGGGGAGCAGGGCGGTCGGCAGCCGGTTCGTCACGCTGCGGTCGACCGGGACGGCGAACTGCGGGGCCTTGGCCGCCGCGGCGAAGGTGTTGAACAGGTCGACGGTGTTCTGCGGCTCCGGGTTGACGAGGTGGAATGCCTCGCCGTTGCGGTCGGGGAGGTGGCCGAGGTGGTCCATCGCCTTGGCCACGAAGTCGACCGGCACCACGTTGGTGTCGCCGAGGTCGATGCCGACCAGCGGCAGCCAGGACGGCAGGTTGTCCCGCATCAGCTTGAACAGCGGGAAGAAGTAGTAGGGACCGTCGATCTTGTCCATCGCGCCGGTCTCGGAGTGCCCGACAACGATCGCGGGCCGATAGACGCGCCATGGGACCGGCGACTCCTCCCGGACGATCTTCTCGGACTCGAACTTGGTCCGGTGGTACGCCGACGGCAGGCCCTGGCCCTCGTCGAACATCGACTCGTCGAACAGGCCGCGGTAGTCGCCCGACGCCGCCACCGAGGAGACCTGGTGGAACACGCCGACGTCGAGCGCGCCGGCCAGCGAGACCGCCGCCCGGGTGCCGCCGACGTTGAGCTCCTCGTTCATCTCGTCGCTGGCCGTCATGTCGTAGATCGCGGCGAGGTGGAAGAAGTGGTCGATCTTGCCGGTGTTGGCGGCGATCCAGTCGGGGTCGACGCCCAGCTGGTCGGCACGTAGGTCCCCGACAACCGGGATCAGCCGCGGACTGCCGCCCCACAGCGTGATCAGCGCGTCGAGGCGCGTGCGGGAGCCTTCCCGGCAGAGCAGGTAGATCTCGCCCTCGCGGTTCTCGAGGAGCTCGGCGACCAGGTAGCGACCGATGAAGCCGGTGGCACCGGTAACGAAGTAGGACATGAGGCCTCTACTAACTGCTTGGCTGACGGATTCTCCATTCAACTCGCAACGCAGGCTCGCGTCACGCGTCGCGATGATGTTACTGGCCGGTAATCGTCAGGTCCAGCGGTCTCTCACGGCTTACTCGTGCTTGCCGCCGCCGAACATGATCTCGTCCCAGCTCGGCACCGAGGAGCGGCCCTTCTTGCGCGGCGCAGGCTCCGGAGCGGAGTCCTCGTCGGGGATCGGGAGCTCGTCGTCCTCGTCGGAGGCGGGCAGCTCATCGGACACGGGCTCCTCGACGGCCTCCTGCGGAGCGTGGCCCGAGAGCACCTCATCCTCCGTTACGCCGGCGATCCAGTCGGCGTCCGCATGGTCGGCGGCGACGTCGTCGAACGCGACCTGCTGCTCGGTCGGCTGCTCGCGATGCTCCTCGCGTACCGCAGCTGCGGCCTCGGTCAGGTCGGTCGTCGACCCGGCCCACGGCTCGGGCTCGACCTCGAGGTCCGCGAGCACCGGCATGGTCTCCTCGGTCGGCGCCGGGCGTTGGTCGCTGACCATCTCCAGGGCGTCGTCGCCCAGGGGCAGCTCGTCGGCCTCGTTCGGCACGGCATTGAGCCGGCGGAGCGGTGCGGCGCTGGCGCTCGGTGCGGGCAGCGTCGCCTCGCCGGTCAGCAGGCGGGCCTCGTCGTTGTCGGCGATCACGAAGCGGCCGGGCTGGTCGTAGCTGAACTCGGCGCGCCGCGGCGTACCGGCCACGAGGTAGGTGCCGACCAGGTTCCAGCGACCATCCTCGCGGCGCCAGGCGTCCCACTCGACGTCGTCGGCGCGGACCGAGACGGTGGTCAGGTGGTGCCGGGCGGACTCGTCGAGCGTGCGGCCGGCGGCGGCGCTCTCGGTACTGGTGCGGCGGATGGAGGACTTCACAGCCGTCTGGGCGACGTGCGCCCGCTCGGCGAGCACCGGCGCCGCGAACGGCATGATGGCCTCGACCGTGGTCTGGGCAGCGGCGGCGACGTCCTCGGCGGACTCACCTCCGCGGATGCGGGACTGGATATCGCGGGGCCGCAGCGCGCTTTCCATCTTCACCTCCGTCTGGCCGTGTCGTGCAGGGTCGTTCCGCGGATCGTTCTTGTCACCTCGCAACGCGGTGCGGAACCGGTAGTCGACGCGTACGGCGTACTCCTCGCCCGTGTCACTGACCAGGATCAGCTCCGTGCCGTCCTGGCTCAGCCCCACCGGGGTGAGGTGCTGCATCGTTGCCGACTCCTTCGTTCTGCGTGGCGCTGAGCCTACCTGTCCGCGCGCGCGTCCTAGGCTCACGACATGGTGGACGACTCGCCCCTCTTGCTGACCTTCGAGCTGGTCGGGATCTTCGTCTTCGCGATCTCGGGCGGCCTGGTCGCGGTCCGCAAGAACCTCGACGTGTTCGGCGTCCTGGTGCTCGCCGGATCGACGGGCCTGGGCGGCGGGTTCCTGCGCGATGTGCTGATCGGTGCGACGCCGCCCAGTGCGCTGGCCGACTGGCGCTATCTGCTGGTGCCCTTCGGCGCCGGGCTGACCGTCTTCGTGTTCCACCCGGCGCTCGGCCGGATGGAGCGCGTGGTCAGCGTCTTCGACGCAGCCGGGCTCGGCCTGTTCTGTGTGACCGGGGCGCTGAAGGCGCTGGAGTACGGGCTGGGGCCGGTGCCGGCGGCGTTGATGGGGATGCTCACGGGGATCGGCGGCGGCATGCTCCGCGACCTGCTGGCTGGCCGCGTCCCGGTGGTGTTCTCCAGCGAGCTCTACGCCACCCCGGCACTGGCTGGGGCAGCCTGGGCGGTGCTCGCGCACGACCAGCACTGGTCGATCGCGCTGGTCGCGATCCCCGGGGTGGCGATCTGCTTCGGCTGGCGGGTGCTGGCGATCCTGCGCAACTGGCGGGCGCCGATCGCGACCGGGTCGAGCTCGGTGTAGGTCCGCGCAGGCGTTCGGCATCTCGACAAGCTTGATGTCCGGTGTTCGGCGAGCTCGTCGAGACCTGTCGGCGCCTACTCGCCCAGCACCCGGCGCAGGTAGGTGTTGCTGAAGACCCGGTCGGGGTCGAGGCGGTCGCGGACCGCCTGGAACTCCGCCCAGCGTGGGTACGCCGGCTGGAGGTCGGCGGCAGTTCGGGTGTTGAGCTTGCCCCAGTGCGGCCGGCCGTCGTGGGCGCGCAGGATGTCCTCGACGCCTGTGAAGTACGCGGCGTGGTCGGTCTGGGCATTCATGTGGAAGGCCAGGTACATCGACGCGCGTCCGGACGAGGTCGACAGGGCGATGTCGTCGGCCGGCGTGGTCCGGACCTCGACCGGGAAGCTGATGTTGATCCCGGAGGCGTCGATCCAGCGGCGTACCTCGGCGAGTGCTTCGAGGCCGGCCTCCCGCGGGACGGCGTACTCCATCTCGCGGAAGACGACCGACCGCGGCGAGGTGAAGACCTTGTGCGGGACATCGGAATAGGTGCGCTCTGAGAGTGCCTGGCCCGACAGGTTGTTGATCCCGGGGATCAGTCGCGGAGCCAGGTTGCCGACTCGGTTGACCAGTCCGAAGACGGTGTTGGAGAGGAACTCGTCGTCGAGCCAGTGCCTGAAGCGTCCGAGCGGCTCGGGGTCTTCGAGCACCCGGTTGTTCTCCTTGGCCAGGATCCGGTCGGTGTGCGGGAACCAGTACATCTCCGCGTGGTGGGCGTCCTCGGTCAGCTGGTCGAAGCGGGAGAGCGCCTCGTCCCAGAGCATCGGGAACTCGTGCGCCTCGAGGGTGAACAGCGGCTCGACCTTGAAGGTGATCGCGGTCAGGACGCCGAGCGCGCCGAGCCCGAGCCGGGCGACGGCGAACACCTCGGGGTTGGTCGCGGAGTCGGCGTGCAGCACCTCGCCGGTGCCGGTGACCAGGTCGAGCCCGGCGATCTGGGCGCTCAGCGAGGCGACGACGCCGCCCGTCCCGTGGGTGCCGGTCGAGGTCGCGCCGGCGACCGTCTGCTCGGCGATGTCGCCCATATTGTGCAGCGACAGGCCGTGCGAGGTCAGGGCGGCGTTCAGGACGTGCAGCGGCGTACCGGCCTGCACGGTCGCGGTCATCGCCTCCTTGTCGACTGCCACCAGGCCGGAGAGTCCTTCGGGCGTGAGCATGATGCCTTCGGGAGCGGCGATACCAGTGAAGGAGTGGCCGGTGCCGGGCATCTTGACGGTGGTGCCCTGCTCGCGGGCCCGCTGGACGACGGCGACGACGTCGTCCGGCCCGTTCGGCTGGACGACCTCGCTGGGGTGGGTCGTGGTCAGCCGGGACCAGTTGCGCCAGTTGTTCGCCGTTGCCGATCCGGAGGTCGAGGTCATGGCGGCAGGTTAGACCGCAGGCCCCGACATCTGCTCGACCGGCCGCGACGTCAGCGCAGCCAGCAGGGTCAGCGCCCCGGCGCCGACGCAGACCCAGTACGTCGCCGAGCCGCTGACACGGTCGGCCACCACGCCGGCCAGGTACGCGCCCGGTGCGAGCCCCGTCGAGATGCCGGTCTGGAACACCGCCATCGCCTCGGTCAGCCGCGACCGCGGGGTCGAGGACTCCAGCAGCGAGACGATCGCGATCAGCGTCGGAGCGAGCGCCGTGCCGATCACGAACAGCAGCGCGCCGAGGACTACCAGGTTCGAGATGAACGGCAGCACGAGCATTCCGGGGGCGAGCAGCCCGATCCCGAGCTGGAAGCGACGCAGGTCGCTGGTCCGCCAGTGCACTGAGCCGGCGATGATCCCGGCGACCATGCTCCCGAACGAGAAGAGCGCCAGCAGGGCGCCCGACGCGGCCTTGTGCCCGTTGTCGGCGGCGACCGCGACGGTGCCGACCTCGAGGCCCCCGAACAGGCACCCGAGCGCGAGGGCGGCGAAGGCGATCGGCAGCAGCCGGGCCCATGGCAACGGCTCCGTGGCGGTGCTGTGCTCGACCGGGTGCGCCGGCGGGGCCGTCGTCGGCTGCAGCGCCAGCAGCATCGTGCCGACGGTCCCGAGGCCGAGCGCAACCAGGAGGCCGGTCTGCGGCGCGTAGAGCGTGGAGAGGAAGGTGACCAGAGCCGGCCCGGTCACGAAGACGACCTCGTCGACGACGGCCTCGACGGCGAACGCGGTGTGCCGCTCGGAGTCGTCGGAGACCACGTGCGCCCACCGGGCGCGCACCATCGAGCCGATCTGCGGCATCGTGGCACCGGCTAGTGCTGCGAGCAGATGCGGCAGCGGGTTCGCCCAGCCGCCGGTGACGGCCCGGACGAGCAACCCGGTGGCCAGCGCGAAGAGCACCGCGTCGGCGTACAGGACCCGGGTCTGGCCGAACCGGTCAGCCAGCCTCCCGTGCCCGATAGCGACCACGGCGTTGCCGACCACGAACGCCGCGGACACCTGCCCGGCTTGGCCGTAGGAGCCGGACAGTGAGCTCACCAGGATCACGATGCCGAGCGTCATCATCGACATCGGCAGGCGTGCGACCAGGCCGCTGGAGGAGAAGGCAGTGCTGCCCGGGTGGGCGAAGACACGGCGGTACGAGGCGAGCATGAGGCGTCGAGACTAACGGGTTCGGCGACCGCGGGCTGCAGTCGTGTTCCGGGCTCTCCTAGGATCGTGGGCATGCCTTCCGGTGCGGCTCCGTACGACGCCCTGCTGCTCGTCTCGTTCGGCGGCCCCGAGCGGCCCGAGGACGTGGTGCCGTTCCTGCGCAACGTCACGAACGGCCGCGGGATCCCCGATGAGCGTCTTGTCGAGGTCGGCGCGCACTACGAGCTCTTCGGCGGCCGCAGCCCGATCAACGACCAGAATCGGGCGCTGCTGGCGGCGATCCGCGACGACTTGGCGACCAACGGGCTCGACGTGCCGGTCTATTGGGGCAACCGGAACTGGGACCCCTACCTGGCTGACGCGCTGGCGGAGATGAAGGCGGACGGGATCACTCGGGCCGCGTGCATCGTGACGTCGGCTTACTCGTCGTACTCGGGCTGCCGGCAGTACCGGGAGAACCTCGCCGACGCGGTGGCGGCGGTCCCCGGAGCGCCCCGTCTGGACCGATTGCGCGCCTACTTCAACCATCCCGGCTTCGTCGAGCCCAACGTCGACGCCACCCTGACCGCGCTGGCGCTGCTGCCAGCCGAGAAGCGTCGGGACGCCCATCTAGTGTTCGTGACGCACTCGATCCCGGATGCCATGAACGACTCCTCGGGGCCGATCGGCGGTGCCTACGTGCACCAGCACCTGACGGTGATGAACGAGATCGTCGAACGGGTCAACGAGGAGACCGGGCACCGCTACCCGGCCGAGCTCGTCTACTGCTCGCGGTCCGGGCCGCCATCGGTGCCGTGGCTCGAGCCGGACGTCAACGACCACCTGGAGAAGCTGCACGGCTCCGGGGTCCCGGCCACGGTCCTAGTGCCGATCGGCTTCGTCTCCGATCACATGGAGGTCATCTACGACCTCGACACCGAGGCGCTCGCGACCGCCGCCCGGCTGGGGATGGCGTGCGAGCGCGCCGCGACTGCGGGCGTCGACCCGCGGTTCGTCGCGATGATCCGCGACCTGCTCACCGAGCGTGCAGCGACCGAGCAGGGCGGGGAGCCCGAGCAGCCGGCCCTCGGCGGCGTCCCGGCGGCATGGGACGTGTGCGCCGCCGGCTGCTGCGCGAACCCGCGCGGCCCGCGGCCGGCGATCTGCGGATCGGACTGACGTGCGCCTGCCCGCCAGCGAGATCGACGACCTCGGCGCACTCGCCCTGCAGATCGCCCGCGAGGCGGGCGAGCTGATCGCTGAGCACCGAGCGGCCGGGGTGCACGTCGCCCAGACCAAGAGCAGCGTCTCCGACATCGTCACCGACGCGGACCGCGCCAGCGAGGACCTGGTACGCCGCCGGGTCGCCGAGGCGCGCCCGGGCGACGGAATCCTCGGCGAGGAGGGCTCCGACGACCCGGGGACCACCGGCGTCCGCTGGGTCGTCGATCCGATCGACGGCACCGTCAACTACGCCCACGGCTTCGCCCAGTACGCCGTCTCGCTCGCGGTCGAGGTCGACGGCGAGGTCGTCGCCGGCGTCGTGCTCAGCCCCGCCCAAGGCGTCGAGTACACCGCGGTCGTCGGCGGCGGCGCCTTCCGCAACGGGATCCCGATCTCGGTGGCTGACCCGGTGCCGCTGGAGCAGGCGCTGATCGGCACCGGCTTCTCCTATCAGCGCGAGCTGCGGATCAGCCAGGCCCGGACGCTGTCGCGGCTGCTGCCGGAGATCGCCGACATCCGCCGCAACGGCTCCTGCGCGCTGGACCTCTGCGCAGTCGCCGAGGGCTTGCTGGACGGCTACGTCGAGGAGGGCATCGGGGGCGCCTGGGACTACGCCGCCGGGGGACTTGTCGCCCGTGAGGCAGGGGCCGTCACTGAGGTCCTGACGGGGGTCGCCGGGCGCATCCTGGTCGTCGCCGCACCCGCCTCGACCTATGGGCAGTTCCGCGACCTCGTCGGCACCGCCGGCTACGTCGGACCGGTCGCCCCCGACATCGCCTGAGACGTGGGTTACGGCCGGGAACAACCAGGCCCTCATGGTCGTTGTGAGTCTCCGTCGGGCAGCCCCAGCGCTTTGAACGTGCAATATCCCTCTGGGTGGTGCACAATCTGCCCGCCGTCTCATTGAGGCGGTCCGGGGGCACAGCCCGGCGCGGTCCGTGGAAAACACTGCGGCCCGGCCCGGCGACGGGGAAGACGACGGGGGCAGGAGAGGGACGATGGCAACCGATTACGACGCACCGCGCAAGACCGAGGAAGAGCAGAACGAGGACAGCCTCGAGGAGCTCAAGGCGCGACGCCACGACAAGAACTCGGGCAAGGTCGACGAGGACGAGACCGAGGCGGCCGAATCCTTCGAGCTGCCTGGGGCCGACCTGAGCCACGAGGAGCTCGCGGTCGAGGTCATGCCGCGCCAGGATGACGAGTTCACGTGCATGAGCTGCTTCCTGGTGCACCACCGCAGCCAGCTCGCAGACGAGAAGAAGCTGATCTGCCGGGACTGCGCTTAACAGTCACCAACTGCGCACCGGGCACCACGCCCGGCGGCACAGCAGAAACGGCCGCTGACCTTCGGGTCAACGGCCGTTCGGCGTTCTCGGGCTCTCTGCCGCCCGATCAGCTGTCGGCGCGTACGCCGGGAGGCAGGTGGCCCGTGGACTTGGCGTAGTAGCCGGCGGCCCGGCGGGTGGCGAGCATCCGCACCACCGCGACCAGGGTGCCGCTGACCGCAGCCCAGAGCAGCGCCTCGGCCAGCGCCACGGTCGGGTCCGCAGGGTTGGCTGGGGGCTCCTTGCCGGTGCTCAGCTTCCAGGCTGCGGCGAGGCCCTTGCGGGTCACGGTCGCGGCAAGCAGCGCTGCTACCAGGGAGAACACGCTCCAGATCTTGGAGCCGTCCTGCTCCTCGTCTGTGTTGGCGAGCTCTTTCTCCGACATCGTCACCTCACGTTGCGTTCGCGGTCCTGTGCTTCGCGTCCAGCCTAGTCGGATCCGCGATCGCGGATCACTGCCCGGCGTTGGACGTTTGCGCGAGAGCGGCCGCGAGCTTGCGCGGGTGCCGAGTCGAGAGCAGCCAGTACGGCGTCGGGTCGGCCGGGTCGTCGATCCGGACCCGGACCGAGCGAGAGATGTAGGGACGGGTCAGCAGGAAGGCCCGGGCATCGGCCTCGACACCGTGCACCCGCCGGGTGTCGTCTTTGTCGAGCGGCTCGGCGGAACCGAGGTGCACCAGGGAGATCTGCGCAGGACCGGCCAGCAGGACGCCATCGCGGATCTCGATCCGCGACGAGCCGATCCACGCGAACATCCCGTAGACCAACGCCAGCAGGGCCAGCGTGCCGGCCCAGGCGAGCCAGCCCGGTAGCGCGACGATGAACGCCAGCCAGACCGTGGCGAGGAACATCGTGGCCTGGACCCACCACCGCAGCGGGACGTGCAGCTTCTCGGCGTACGCGGTCGGCATCGTGGTCCCTCCTGCTCTCGGATCTATGTCGGACAGCTCAGTCTGCACGGGCAAAGCCTGACATCCCGCTGTCTGGCTCCGACCGGTAGGGTCCCACCCCGTGGTAGCGATCCAGATCATCAGGCTCGACCCGGACCTCCCGTTGCCGGCGTACGCGCAGCCCGGCGACGCCGGTGCGGACCTGTTCGCACGCGAGGACGTCATGCTCGCGCCCGGCGAGCGGCAGCTGGTCCCGACCGGCGTCGCGCTGGCGCTGCCTGAGGGGTACGTCGCGCTGGTGCACCCACGCTCGGGGCTGGCCAACCGCAGCGGGCTCTCGATCGTGAATGCGCCCGGAACGATCGATGCGGGCTACCGTGGTGAGATCCAGGTCTGCCTGGTCAATCTCGATCCGACGACACCGATCGTGCTCGCCCGCGGCGACCGGATCGCCCAACTGGTGATCCAGCGCTTCGAGTCCGCGGAGTTTGTCGAGGTCGACACGCTGCCCGACTCCGTTCGGGGCACTGGCGGCTACGGATCCACAGGAGGCTTTGCATGAGACTGCGCCGCAAGGGAAACCCCGAGGACGACGGGACCGACGGCGGCGTCGAGGACGCAAGCGAAGCCGCCGCAGTGCCCGCCGGACCGATCGACGTACAAGACCTGGACCGCGACGCGACCTACATCGATCTCGGCAGCATGCTGATGCCGCCTCCGGGTGACGGGCTGGACCTGCGGCTGCAGGTCGATGAGGAGTCCGGCGAGATCCTGGCGGTGCTGGTGGTCGCCGAGGAGGGTGTCCTGGAGGTGCGGGCGTTCGCCTCAGCACGCGGCGGCGACCTGTGGGCCGAGGCGCTGCAGGAGATCTCCGCAGACACGATCGGGCACGGCGGCACCGCGACCGAGCAGGAAGGACCGTTCGGCACCGAGCTGTACTGCGAGGTGCCCGTCGAGAGCCCTGAGGGCGAGCAGTTCGTGCAGCCGTCGCGGCTGGTCGGCTGCACCGGCCCGCGCTGGTTCCTGCGGGCTGCGCTGGCCGGCCGTCCCGCCATCGACCCGGAGTACGCCGCCCAGTTCGAGGACGTGATCCGGTCCATCGCGGTACGCCGCGGCGCCACCGCGATGGCGCCGGGTGAACCGCTGCCGTTGCAGATGCCGCCCGAGGCTCAAGCTGCCGAGGGACTCCAGACCGGGCCAGAGGCATCGGGCCCCTCGGACGCGGAATAGACTTTGCACATGGCGATGACGACGGGGCGACTGCGCAGCGGGATCCGCCAGTGGGCCAGCCAGGCGCACGCTGAGGCGGTCGACCTGCAGAGCGAGGTCCGCAAGGCCGGCTGCCTGCGGATCGAAGACGCTCCGGACCGCGAGCTCGTCACCGTCCAGGGGACCCTGCGCACGGTCACGCTGCGCCCGCGCGGCGGCGTACCGGCGCTGGAGGCCGAGCTCTACGACGGCACCGGCACCATCACGGTGCTGTGGCTCGGCCGGCGGCGCATCGCCGGGATCTTCCCAGGCCGTGCGGTCCGCGTGACGGGTCGGATCGGCGTCCACGGCGGCGTCCGGACGATCTACAACCCGCGCTACGACCTGCGGTACTGAGATGGACGCGAACCTGACCGTCGAGGAGGTCGTGCGCGCCCAGCTCTCCAAGGCGCTCGGCGGCCGACGCGGCATGCTCGAGGCTGCGGTGCCGACAGCGGTCTTCACGATCCTGTTCCTGACCACGCACAACCTGGCGTTGACGGTGGCCGTCTCGGTGGCGTGCAGTGCGGTGCTGCTGGTGCTCCGACTGGTGCAGCACTCGAGCACCCAGTTCGTCCTGAACAGCCTCTTCGGCATCGGCATCGGCGCGTTCTTCGCCTGGCGCGCGGCCCGGGGCGGCGGCGACGCCAACGACCAGGCGCTGGCCTACTTCCTGCCCGGCATCCTCTACAACACCGTCTACTCGGTGCTGATGATCGCCTCGATCGCGACCCGCTGGCCGCTGATCGGCTTCATGGTCGGCAGCGTCACCGGCGACCCGACCGGCTGGCGCGAGGACCCGCACGTTGTTCGGCTCTGCGGGCGGCTGACCTGGTTCCTGGTGCTGCCGTGCGTGGTCAGAGTGCTGGTGCAGGGGCCGATCTACCTTGCCGGCCGCAACGACTGGTGGCACAAGGAGTCGGCAGTAGCAGCATTGGGCGCCACCAAGCTCGCGATGGGCTGGCCGCTGCAGATCGCCGCGCTGGCTGCGATGCTCTGGCTGCTCAGCCGCAACCGGACTCCGGCGACCGATCCTGCTGCTTAGCGGTCAGTGGTGCGGGTTGAGGAGCCGCTCGAGCTCCTCCTCGACGTCTGCGTGGCAGACGAACATCAGCTCGTCGCCGGACTCGACCGGCTGCTCCGCCGTCGGGGTGTAGACCTGGCCGTCGCGCAGGATCGTGACCAGGGTGCAGTTGTCGGGGAACGGGATCAGGCCCGAGGGCTTGCCGACGTACGGCGAGTCAGCGGGCAGCGTCATCTCGACGAGGTTGGCCTCGCCCTGGCGGAAGGTGAACAGCCGCACCAGATCGCCGACGGTCACGGCCTCCTCGACCAGTGCCGACATGATCCGCGGGGTGGAGACGTTGACGTCCACGCCCCAGGCCTCGGTGAACAGCCACTCGTTGTTGGGGTGGTTGACCCGGCCGACCGTCCGCGGGACGCCGAACTCGGTCTTGGCGAGCAGCGAGGTGACCAGGTTGGCCTTGTCGTCGCCGGTCGCGGCGATGACCACGTCGCAGTGGTCCAGGCGGGCCTCCTCGAGCGAGGACAGCTCGCAGGAGTCGGCGAGCAGCCACTCGGCATCAGGGACGCGCTCGGGCTTGATGGAGCGGGGCTCCTTGTCGATCAGTAGGACCTGGTGGCCGTTGCCGATCAACTCACGGGCAATGGAGCGGCCGACCGCGCCGGCTCCGGCGATTGCTACGCGCATCGGGTGTCTACTCCTCTTCCGATCCGTTGGCGATCACGGCGTACGCGTGGTTCGCGTTCTCCTCGCGCAGCACGATGTGCAGGACGTCGCCCTCCTGGATGACCGACTCCCGGGTCGGGAGCATGCCCTCGCCGAGCCGGTCGATCCAGGCGATCCGGCACTGGGACTCCTCCTGGAACTTCACGGTGCGCTCGCCGATCCAGGCCTCGGTCGCCGGGACGAGGTCGACGCGGATGGTGCCGGACGGGTCCCGGAAGTCGGGCTCCGCGCCAGCCGGCAGCAGCCGGCGCAGGACCTGGTCGGCGGTCCACTTCACCGTGGCGACCGTGGTGATACCGAGCCGCTGGTAGACCTCGGCACGGCCCGGATCGTAGATCCGGGCGACGACCTGCTGGATGCCGAATGACTCGCGGGCGACCCTCGCGGCGATGATGTTGGAGTTGTCGCCGCTGCTGACCGCGGCGAACGCATCGGCACGCTCGATACCGGCGTCGGTCAGCACCTGCTGGTCGAATCCGTAGCCGGTGACCTTGAGGCCGTTGAACGACGGTCCGAGCCGTCGGAACGCCTCCGGGTTGCTGTCGATGACGCTGACGGTGTGGTTCCGGTCCTCGAGAGAGCGCGCCAGAGTCGAGCCGACCCGGCCGCATCCCATGATCACAACGTGCACAGCGGGAACGCTACTGCACGCCGAAGCGTGCGATCGCAGATGCTTGCTCTAACGTTCTGCTCATGGGCGTCGGCGGAGTATCCAAGCGGATCATCCTCGGTCGCAAGCTCCGGAGCTCTCAGCTCGGTGAGACCTTGCTGCCGAAGCGCATCGCGCTCCCCGTTTTCGCCTCGGACGCGTTGTCGTCGGTCGCCTACGCGCCCGACGAAGTCTTCATCATGCTCTCGGTCGCGGGCGTCTCGGCGTACGCGTTCAGCTGGAAGATCGGCATCGCCGTCGCGCTGGTGATGCTCACCGTGGTGCTCTCCTACCGGCAGAACGTGCACGCCTACCCCTCCGGCGGCGGCGACTACGAGGTGGCCACAGTCAACCTCGGCCAGACCGCCGGCATCACGGTGGCCAGCGCCCTGCTCGTCGACTACGTCCTGACGGTCGCGGTCTCGGTGTCCTCGGGCGTGCAGAACGCGAGCTCGGCGCTGTCGTTCGTCAACGGGCACGAGACCGAGTGGGCCTGCATCCTGGTGCTGGTGCTGGCGGCCTTGAACCTGCGCGGCATCCGGGAGTCCGGGGCGGCGTTCGCGATCCCGACGTACGGGTTCATGTTCGGGATCCTGGGGATGGCGGCATTCGCCGCGATCCGCGCTACGACCGGCCACCTGCCCAAGGTCGAGAGCGCTGACCTCCATATCCACCACCACGCGGGCTACGGCAGCAACATGAGCCAGATCGCGCTGATCTTCCTGCTGGCCCGAGCCTTCTCCTCGGGCTGTGCAGCGCTGACCGGGGTCGAGGCGATCTCGAACGGCGTCCCGGCGTTCCAGAAGCCGAAGAGCAAGAACGCCGCGACCACGCTGGCGCTGCTCGGCGGCCTGGCGATCACGATGCTGATCTCAATCATCATCCTGGCCCGCAATATGGGCCTGCGCTACGTCGATCCCAGCGCGCACGGATTCTCCTATGTGACGCGCGATGGGAAGCCGTTGCCGCACAACTACGACCAGCCGACCGTGATCGCGCAGATCGCGAAGGCGGTCTTCAACGACTTCTCGCCGGGCTTCTACTTCGTGATCACCATGACCGGGATCATCCTGGTCCTCGCAGCGAACACCGCCTTCAACGGCTTCCCGGTGCTGGGCTCGATCCTCGCCCGCGACGGGTTCGCACCGCGGGCGCTGGGATCGCGGGGCGACCGGCTCGCCTACAGCAACGGCATCCTGTTCCTGGCCGCCGTGGCGATGATCCTGATCATCGCGTTCCACGCCCAGCCGACGCGGCTGATCCAGCTCTACATCGTCGGCGTGTTCGTGTCGTTCAACCTCAGCCAGCTCGGCATGATCCGGCACTGGAACAGGCATCTGAAGACCGAGAAGAACGCCGCAGAGCGACGACGGATGTACCGCTCGCGGGCGATCAACACCTTCGGTCTGGCGATGACCGCAGTCGTGTTCGTGATCGTCCTGCTGACCAAGTTCCTCGCCGGCGCGTGGATCGCGATCCTCGCAATGGTCACGTTCTTCCTGATCATGAAGCGGATCCGCCGGCACTACGACCGCGTCGAGTCCGAGCTGGTCATCGGCGACACCGACCCGATCATGCCGACCCGGGTGCACGCCATCGTCCTGGTCTCCAAGCTGCACAAGCCGACGATGCGGGCGCTCGCGTTCGCCAAGGCGACCCGGCCGAACCTGCTCGAGGCGATCTACGTCGGGTTCGAGCAGGAGCAGACCGACAAGCTGATGGAGGAGTGGGACCAGCGTCGGATCGACGTCCCGCTGAAGGTGCTCTACTCGCCGTACCGCGAGATCATCCGGCCGATCGTCCAGTACGCCGTCGAGATCCGCGAGGCCAACCCGCGCGGCGTGGTCGCGGTCTACATCCCCGAGTACGTCGTCGGTAAGTGGTGGGAGCAGCTGCTGCACAACCAGACCGCCCTACGGCTCAAGGGCCGGTTGCTGTTCACACCGGGCGTGATGGTGACCTCGGTGCCGTACCAGCTGCGCGGCTTCGAGGTCGGCAAGGAGCGCGAGGAGTGGAACCTGCTCCGCTCACGCCCCGGTGACGTCCGCCGCGGTGGCCGGGACCGATGAGCAGGCTGGACACGCCGTACGGAGTCGGAGACCGCGTCGAGGCCACGATCGGGCCTGTCGCACACGGCGGGCACATGGTGGCCAGGCTGCCGTTCGAAGACTCCTCAGTCGTGGTGTTCGTCCGGCATGCGCTGCCGGACGAGCGGGTGGTCATCGAGATCACCGACGTCGCGAAGCGGTTCCTGCGCGGCGACGCTGTCGAGGTCCTCGACGCCTCCCCGGACCGTGTCACCGCGCCGTGCCCGCTGTCCGGTCCGGACGCGTGCGGTGGCTGCGACTTCCAGCATGTCGCGCTTCCGGCACAGCGTGCGCTGAAGGCGGCTGTCGTCGCCGAGCAGCTCCAGCGGCTTGCTGGCATCGAGCGCGAGGTCACCGTCGAGGAGGTCCCAGGCGCTCCGGACGGGCTCGGCTGGCGCACCCGGATGCAGTACGTCGGGCTGCCCGGCGGCGGCCGCGGCCTGCGCAAGAACCACTCCCACGACGTCGTACCGGTGCCTGAGTGCCTGATCGAGGCGCCTGGTGCCCGGGTCGTCATCGCCGGCGACCCGCCATCGCGGGAGACCGTGGTGGAGACCGTGCGTGAGCGTTCCTTCGAGGTCGCGGGAGACGGCTTCTGGCAGGTGCACCCGGGAGCACCGGAGACCTTGGTCGATGTCGTCCTGGAGATGCTGGCGCCGCAGCCGGGGGAGCGGGCCGTCGACTTGTACGCCGGAGTTGGACTGTTCTCGGCGTTCCTTGCCGAGGCTGTCGGACCGACCGGGAGCGTGCTCAGCATCGAGGGCGACCGTCGTGCCAGCGACCTCGCCGCTGCCAACCTCGCGGACCTGCGCAACGTACGCACCAAGGCTGGCCGGGTGGACCGGGTGCTGGCCGAGGCCGACACGATGGCCGACGTCGTGGTCCTCGACCCGCCCCGCGAGGGCGCTCGCAAGGAGGTCGTGGCAGCGGTGGTGGACCTGGCCCCGCGGGCCGTCGCCTATGTGGCCTGCGACCCGGCCGCCCTGGCGCGCGACCTGGCCTACTTCGCCGAGCGCGGCTACCGGCTCAGCGCCCTCCGGTCCTTCGACCTGTTCCCGATGACGCACCACGTCGAGTGCATCGCGCTGGTCGAGCGCGGGTACTGACGCCGAGCGGGCGCAGATGTCCCGCCCCTACGCGCCGAGCGGGCGCAGATGTCTCACGTTCCACCGCGATGTTTGATATCGTGTATCTTGACATCAAGATAAATAAGTAAGGGCAACCTTGCTTCCCCCGCCTCAGGGCGGGTGGGCAAGATGGGCCGCAGGACCAGCGATCACAAGGAGAACGCCGATGGCGAGCGTCGACAGCTTCGGTGCCAAGAGCACCCTGGACGTCAAGGGCAAGGCCTACGAGATCTACCGGCTCGATGCCGTGACCGGTGACGGGGTCGACATCGCGTCGCTGCCGTTCTCGCTGAAGGTGCTCCTGGAGAACCTACTGCGGACAGAAGACGGCGCGGACATCACCGCCGACGACATCCGCTTCCTCGGCGCCTGGGACGCAGACGCCCAGCCCGACAAGGAGATCCAGTTCACCCCGGCGCGGGTGATCATGCAGGACTTCACCGGCGTACCGTGTGTCGTCGACCTCGCTACCATGCGCGAGGCGATGGCCGAGCTCGGCGGCGACGCGACCAAGATCAACCCGCTCGCCCCGGCCGAGATGGTCATCGATCACTCCGTGATCGCCGACTTCTTCGGCACCCCGGAGTCCTTCGAGCGCAACGTCGAGATC